>NZ_JBQDBE010000008.1:89083-156145 GCF_052090685.1 Gulosibacter sp.
AACCCGGGCTTGTTTTGAGTGGTTTTCGTTTTCGCTCCCCCCCCCCCCCCGGGTTGGGGGGGGCTTTCAATCTGTTACAAATTTTTCTCCCCCCCGCCACACATTTCCGAGCCCCTTCGATATGAAGGTCGCTAAATCTGCCGCGCGAGACTACTCGGCCCAGTCGGAGCCGAGGATGACCTCAACAAAATCGCCCCGTTCGAATCCAGGCACGAAATGCTCAAGCACATCCGCCTTGACGTTCCCGAACGTGGTCGCCGGGCGTTCCTTGAGCCCCTCCGTGAAGGCGGCAAGGATGCGGTTCTTGAAGTCTGGTCGCGGGTGCGATTCAACCACCGCGGCACGTTGCTCATCGGTGATTGCGTCATACCCAATTCCCAGCACATCCAATTCCACGCCGCGGGTGACGAGTGCCACTTCCGGTGCCATGTGCAACGGGATTTCGGGCGTCGTGTGCAGCGCGATCGCGTTCCACACGGTATCGGCTTCCGAACTCGACACCCCGTATTCCGTCAAGAACCGACGTGCTTCATCGGCAGCGTCGATCTCGAATCGTTGATCGGTGCGCCCGTATTTCTCGGTGAGTCCGAGATCGTGGAACATTGCACCGACGTAGAGCAGTTCGGGATCCCAGGTGAGGCCCGACTCCTGACCACGAAGCGAACCAAACAGATACACCCTTCGCGAGTGGTGGTAGACCAGTTCTGTGGCGACGTCGCGCACGAGTTCCGTTGCGGCCTTGGCCATCGTGCTGTCGGGGATTGTGATTCCGGCGATTGTCTCAGTCATTGCGCACCTTTCTCAGATTCTGGTTGTGTTCCCAAGACTCTCAATCCGACCTACACTGGCGACATGTCCTTTCTGCCATGCTTCCCACAGCTTCAGACATGATGCACCGAGTCGGCATCTATGTGTTTGACGGGATGACGGTGCTCGATGCCAGCGGACCGGCAGAGGTATTCAGCCTCGCGAATAGTGGGGACAAGCACTACGAACTCAGCTACCTCTCTCACACGGGCGGGACTGTCCGCTCGGCGTCTGGCATCGCCATAGCCGGCACACAATCTGTGCTTGAAGTCGACTCGCTCGATACGCTGCTGGTCGTTGGTGGCGAGCACCTCGCAGGTCTGCGCTTCGAAGAAAGCATCCTCGAAGACGTCGCTACCCTCGCATCCATTGCTCACCGCGTTACGTCGGTCTGTACCGGGGCGTTCATCCTGGCGGAACTCGGCCTACTCGACGGCCGTCGCGCAACGACGCACTGGCGTCATGCATCCGAGCTTGCACGGAGGTATCCGCGCATCAATGTTGAACCGGATGTCATCCACATCCGCGACGGCAATCTCATGACCTCGGCCGGCATTACTGCCGGGATCGATCTTGCGCTGGCCATGGTGGAAGAAGATTTGGGCGCAACTGCTGCGCGAACCATTGCCCGCGAGCTCGTAATGTTCATGCAGCGGCCCGGCGGCCAGTCACAATTCTCCACGGCACTCCAGCGTCGACCGATCCATCATGACGCCTTACGATCGGTGGTCGAAACCGTTGCGGCAGACCCGGCAGACAACCACACCATTACGTCCATGGCAGCATCAATCGGTGTCAGCACGCGTCACTTGAATCGGATCTTCCATGCCGAGCTCGGTATGACGCCCTCGAAGTGGCTCGAAGAAGTGCGGGCGGATGCCGCGAGCGCCCTAATCCTCGACGGTCACCCGGTGACGCGCGCGGCTCAATTGAGCGGATTCGGCAGCGATGAATCGCTCCGACGCGCCTTCGCGCGACACTTCGGGACGACGCCGTCAGCGTTTCGAGATCGCTTCGCAACCACGCGGCGGACCTAGCCTGGCGCCCTAGCTGCTGCTGCAGCCTTGCCAATACGCCCGAGGTGCGTCTGCGAGAAATCCTCAAGTTTTAACCCGTATCCGAGCGCACGATCTACGGCAACGTGGAATGCCCAACACGCTGCAACGAGTGCCAACCACCCCGCGTCGATTCCGGCGATCGCGAGTACGGCATAGCCAAGACCGATCAGTGCCGGAGCCGTGTAATTGTGCACGAGGTTGTAGGTGAATGCGCCAGTGTGCTTACCGGCAAGGTATCCGAGTGCCGACAGATCGAACACGAGAAACGCGACCAAGAGCATCCACCACGGCTGCCCCAGCGCGATGACAACCACGACGAGCATTGCCGCGAGCGCACCATTCTCGATCCGTTGAACGCCGGCGGTCGGTACCTTGTTCTTCTGCGCGGCGTTCATGGTCGCCCCTTACTGCTGGCGCGCGGAGTTGGCGTCGTAGCTCTCTTGCGCAGCGAGCACTTGCGGTAGTTCTGCTTCGAGCATCGTGATCAGCTCGAGCATCGGTTCGGCAATTTTCGCACCCAGAGCTGTAAGTGCGTAGTCAACATTCGGCGGGATGCTGCTGTGCACCGTCCGCTCAACCATGCCGTCACGCTCGAGTTGTCCGAGCGTCTGCGACAGCATCCGGTCGCTTATGCCGTCAATCCGTCGACGAATCTCACCGAATCGCATTGGACCGTCACCGACTTGCAAGGCCGCAACCGTCAGAGCACCCCAACGGCCGGTGAGATGCTGCAGCGCCGTCCGGGAATCGCACGCGCTCGAAAACACGTCCGCGGCCAATGGCTCGGACAACTCAGATTCTCGACGCGACATAGCACCATCTTACGCGCAAATTAGTACTTACGAAATACTTGCACTTATTTTTAGTAAGTGATTCACTAGATTCACAACCTACCGAACGACGGAAAGAGACATTCATGCGCATTGCAGTTACCGGAGCCACAGGTCACCTCGGAGCCCTCGTCATCGAGCACCTCCTCAATCGCGGTGTTGCCGCAGGCGACATCGTCGCCATCGTCCGCAACGAAGCGAAGGCATCTGGCCTTGCAGCGAAGGGCATCAAGCTTGGCGTCGCAGCATACGAAGACGAAGCAGCCCTCACCGCAGCCCTCGATGGCGTTGACCGTCTCGTCCTCGTTTCTGGCAGCGAAGTAGGCCAGCGTCTCGCGCAGCACACCAACATCATCAATGCGGCAAAGGCTGCCGGCGTGAAGTTCATCGCGTACACGAGCCTTCTCAACCTCGACACCTCCGAACTCGGTCTCGCACCAGAGCACATCGGAACAGAACAGCTTCTCGCCGAAAGCGGTATCGACTACGCCACGCTGCGCAACGGTTGGTACTGGGAAAACTACGCCTCGGCAATTGACTCCGGTAAAGCCACCGGCAAGTTCTTCGGCGCCGCCGGCTCGGCGAAGGTTTCCGGTGCCGCTCGACGAGACTACGCGGAAGCCGCAGCCGTCGTCGTGACCGGTGAAAATCACGCCGGACGGGTCTACGAACTCGCCGGCGCTCCAGCGCTTACGTACCAGGGCATCGCGGATGAAGTTGCCAAGGTCATCGGCTCCGAGGTCACCTATGTCGACCAGTCGGTCGAGGACTACCAAGCCACCCTTGAGGGCTTCGGCATGCCCGCAGACATGGCCGGGATGTATGCGGGAATGGACCCGATCATCGCAAACGGGGCACTCTACTCGGAGAGCACCGACCTGCAGGACCTCATTGGTCGCCCCTCGACCTCGGTGTCTGAGGCGCTTTCGGCCTAACCCCACGGCACTGGCCGCTCAAACAACTTCGCGAACTCTCAACACATCGCTCTCAAGACCCGCCGGTTTCGGAGTTGTGTTGAGAGTTCGCATTTGCTGTTGTCATTCGAATGCCCGCGAGATTACGCGCGAACTTGCCGATTGATGCTAATCGAGCATCGATATTGGTTGGAAGCGTGTCGGCCGAACATCGCCAAGGTCGTACTCACTCACTCGACGATCTCCTAGAGGCCGGTTGAACGGGTCCGATAGGCGTCGTTCGCGCGAACCGATAGGGTCGATTTTCGCTGTGATGACTTCGGCCTCTCCGCCCGCTTCCGCGAGCAGCCAGCCGGTGTGATTCGCGATTACGCTTCGCCCAATGAAATCCTGCCCCCGCTCGATGCCGTATCGACTCGCAGCGGCGACGTAGAACTGGTTGCTGTGGGCACCTGCTGTCACCATGATGTGCGCCAGCGGCGGAGCGTCCCGTGGCTGGTGCGGATTCGGCACCCAGTCACTCGGCGCCAGCACGAGATCGGCGCCGCGCACGGCGAGGCTACGGAAGCTCTCGGGGATCCAGGCGTCGTAGCAGATGAGCATACCCACCCGACCGAAAGGAGTCTCGGCCACTGGAAATCCAAGGTTTCCCGGATCGAACGCGAGCTGCTCGGTGTTCCAGAGATGCACCTTGCGATATACCGACTCGACACCGTGTGGACTCAGAAGCACGGCGCTGTTGAAGAGTGAACCATCCGAGGTCGCTTCTCCGAAGCCACCGCAAACCCAGATGTCTAGGTCTCGGGCGAGGGTACTCCACGCACGGATGGTCGGACCATCCTCAATAGGCTGCGCGGCGGCGGCGGATTCCGCTCGATCAGCGAAGGCCCACCCGCCGCTCGCGCATTCGGGAAGCACAACGACGCGGGCACCGAGTGCGGAGGCACGGCGGATCGCCGCTTCGGTGATATCGATGTTCGCTTCGATATCACCGAGGATCGGATCCGTCTGTGCGCAGGCGACAACGATCTCTCCGGACTCTGCGGTTTTGGACGCTGTGCTTCCCACGGTCTACTTGCCGCCCTCAGTCAACTCAACTTCGAGCGGTGTGAAGCCGTCTCCTATGAGATCCGTGTCGCCGCCGTCGAGTAGCGCAACCGCGCTCTCGTGTATGTCCTGACGCCAGGCCCCCTCATCGGGCACCTGCGAAAGCACACCACCGTTCATCCCGATCTCGATCGTCTGATCCCACGCAGCCTGGTCCATCGTGCCGATCGGCGCCCCCGTCGGGTTCGGCCAGATGAGGTTATTAATCTCGTTCATCATCCAGAGCTGGTGCGTCGCGCCGAGTGCTGAGCCGCGAGCGACGACCTGGTCGACGCACGTCTCTGCGTTGTCGCGACAGAAGCTCCACCCCTGATAAGTCGCGGCAAGAAAGCGTGCCGCTATATCGGCATTATTTCCATCACCGAGCCAGTCCCCGCGCGCGTAGATGCCGTCCTCGAGTGTCTGGTAGCCGAGTTCCTGCAAGTTGATTACGTTGAAATCCTCCGGCTGATACAGTTCGCCGGTTTCAGGATTCATGGTCTCAAGCAACTGTGCGTATTCGTTGTAAGTCTTCGCTTGGACGACGTCGGCCTCATGGTTGAGCAGCAGCGACATGTCAAACGGTTGTTGGACCACCTCGAAATCTTCGCCAAATGCAACCCCCTCAGCCTCAAGCGCCGAACGTAGAGTTAGGTCGTTACCGGCACCCCATGAGCCGACCTTCAGGCCGTTGAAGTCCTGCAGCGTCTCGATGCCGTCCTCGGCCCACGACACTTCTAGGTAGGCGCCCCGCTGAAAGATTTGCGAAATGTTCACGATATCGGCAGACTCCTCGCGAGTCGCCATGCTCTTGACGACGTGGCTAACCGCGAATTCGGCGTTACCGGATGCGAGCACCTGCTGAGGCACAACGTTCGTGCCGCCTTCCTGAATGGTCACATTGAGGCACTGCTCGGCATAGTAGCCTTCGTCATCCGCGGCGAAGTACCCGGCGAATTGGGCTTGGGCGACCCACTGCAGCACAACGGTGACGTTGTCAACGGACTCGCAATGGTCGCTGCCCCCGGCTGCGTCTGCACTAGGTTCGGACATACCGCTGCATGCGGTCAGACTCGCGAGCATTAGAGCGCTCGCACCGGCCGCGAGGATGCGACTGAAGGTATTTCGTTTCATCGTCATTGATGCTTTCTGTTGAAGGGATTTCTGGAGAAGTGAGAATTAGAGCGCGGTCTGCTTCCAGGGCACGAGGATTCGACCAAGTAGCAGCACGATGCCGTACGCCGCGAGCCCGAGCAGACTCGCAGTAAGCACCGCCGCCCAAGTCAGTGTGAACTGCGACAGGGCCGCGGAATTCGCGATGAGGACGCCGAGCGCATTTGCCGTACCGCCGAAGTACTCGGCGACGATGATGCCGATCACCGATAGCGTTGCACCGACCTTGAGGCCGTCGATGAGTGATGGCAAGGCCCCGGGGATGCGCACGAAATACAACAATTGGGCGCGGGAACCACCAAGCGAGTCGAGTAGCTCGCGGTGCAGCGGCTGCACGGCGAGGAGCCCTCGCGTCGTGTTCACCATCACGGGGAAGAAGACCATGATCGCGGCCACGGCGATCTTCGAGAAGATGTTGGTCGTACCGAACCACGCGTTGAAGATCGGTGCCAACGCAACGACCGGCGCGCAGCTGATGATGGCGACGATCACGAGCACCGTCTTCGCGAATCGCTCGAAGAGGCTCACGATCAGCGACGCGATGATCGCGAGGCCAGCGCCCATGATGAGCCCGCCGAACACGGCGAGGGTCGTGACCCGCGCTGCCGACAGGAGCGTCCCAAGATCGCCGAAGAAGCGCGCCATGATCTCCGACGGCATCGGCAGGATGTAGGACGGCACGTTCGCGGCGCGCACGATGAGTTCCCACGAACCCAAGACGATGAGGCCGACCACGATCGCGGGGATCGCGTCGCGCAGCCTATCGGTCCAGGATGCGGTGGGCGCTGCCTTGCGGAGTGAAATAGCCTGCGTCGCAGTCATCACACACCTGCCGTGGTCGGTTCGAGTACGGAGTGGAGGGCCTCGCGCACTTCGGTCTCCGCGCGGTGGAACGCTTCAGAGTTGCGCGTTTCGTCGACGCGAGGGTACGGCAGGTCGATCTGGATGCGCTCGGCGATTCGGCCGGGACGAGGTGACATTACTACGACGTCGGTAGAGAGGAAGGTGGCCTCCGACACACTGTGGGTCACGAACACGATTGTCGTGCCTGTCTCGCGCCAGATGCGCAGCAGTTCGCGCTGGAGGTATTCCCGGTTCATCTCGTCAAGAGCACCGAGCGGCTCATCCATGAGCAGGATCTTCGGCTCGAACGACAGCGCCCGTGCAATCGCGGCTCGCTGCTGCATCCCGCCCGAAAGCTGTCGCGGTCGGTGGTTTTCGAAACCGTCGAGCCGCACCAGCGAGAGGAGTTCCTTTGCCCGCGCTGCACGTTCCGTTGCGCCGACTCCTGCGACTTGGAGCGGGAGTTCGACATTTTTCTGCACCGTGCGCCAGTCCATGAGGCCAGGCTGCTGGAATACCATGCCGTAGTCGCGATCCTGGCGGGCTTTCTTCGCCGGTTTGCCGAGCACAGCAACGCTGCCGCCCTCATCCGGGTTGATCAGGTCGCCGATGACTCGGAGGAGCGTGCTCTTTCCACAGCCTGAGGGACCCAGCAGCGAGACGAATGCACCCTGCTCAATCTCAAGGTTGACATCGGAGAGCGCGGCCACGGTGTTGCCGCCGACATGGAAGGTCTTGCTCGCGCTTTGAATCGAAATTGCGTTATCCATTATTACTCCTGTTCCGAAGGACGAATAGCTCGACCACGCTGATGATCTGTACGAATACGACGCCGCCGAGTGCAGCAACGAGTACGGCAGCGAAAAGGGTTTCGGGGGAATTGCTGTAGTAGTAGGCCGCGGTGAGGATCGCGCGGCCGATGCCGAGCCCTGTTCCCGCCGAGAGCTCCCCCACGATCGCGCCGATGACCGATGCAGTTGCTGCAAGCCGAAGTCCCGTGAAGAGGCTGGGAAGAGCAGCAGGGAAACGCACCCACAGCAGCACTTGTCGCCGCGAAGCCGAGATCGAACGCATGAACTCGATCTGCACCGGGTCTGGGCTATTCAAACCGGTGAGCATATTCACCACGACCGGGAAAAAAGAGAGGTAGGCCGAGATGATCGTGACGGCCACCCAGCTCGGCAGTCCGGCCGCACCAGCCCACACGACGATGATGGGTGCGAGCGCCACAAGCGGGATCGTCTGCGACATCACGAGCCAGGGCAGCAGACCCTTGCCGAGGACGACAATTTCGCGCAGTAGGACGGCGAGTACGCAGCCGATCGCGGCCCCGATGATGAGTCCGAACCCAGACTCTCGGAGCGTAACTGAGAGTTGGTTGAGGAACTCGCTGAGAAGGCTTGGCCCGCCGGCGCCGCTCGCGGGCTCGAATAGAACTCCGATGATGCTCGATAGGTGTGGCATCGCGTAGTCGGAACTCGAGACCGGCAGAGGAATCTGAGTGAACGGGATCTTGTCTCCCGTCAGTGCGCCGACTGCTTTATAGCCTTCCCAAAGCACGGCGGCACCAGCAATAACTGCAATTATGGTCAAAGTGAAACGGTAGACCGATTTGCCGAACTGCTTACTCTGGTGTGCTGTTGGACCTCGCGATGCCTTGTTGGCATTACTTGAGGGTCGAATCAAGGTGGTCTGCGTCATTGCATCCCCTTCAAAATGAACCGTTGGTTCTGTTTAATATAGCGGTTTTCAGTTGGATTGACAGCCCCTGCTGAGACCTTGTTGGCCCATGCACGGACAAACAAGAAGTGCTGCTCGGTGAAAATATGGACGTTTGGGTCGGTCGGCAGCACGCGGATCACGCGTACCGGGATCAGGGTGAACGGCGCTCAGCGGCTGAGCACGGCGTTCGCGAATTCGCGGTAGTCCTCGATCGTGTCGAGATCGATGCGCAATCCGCTCTCCCGTGGCAGCTCGATGCGCCGGAACCCTTGTTCCTCGTGACGTGCGGCGGAACCCTCGCCGAACGAGGGCATCCGCCGGCTGCTCGGATGTAGGGCAAGCATCGTGGTTCCCGTGCCCGCGCGATCGGGCACCATCGTGTCTTCACCGATCGCATGCAGCTTCCCGGCGAGTCGCGCATAGTCGCGCGAGGTCACGAACGGCAGGTCGGCGTGTGTGACGAGGAGTCGAGCATCCGGACGCCCGTGCCACACCGCGGCCATTCCCTCGCGAATGGCCGCGTTGAGACCGCCACCGGGGCGCTGCACGAGGCAGTCCACGGATTCTTCCGCGAAGTGCCCGCGCATCTCGGCATCCGACACGACGAGAACCTCGTCGATCGCACGACAAGCAAGCAACTCCCCGATCGTGCGCTGCGCAAGCCACCGGGCCAGGTCATCCACGGCCGCCGACGGGAGGGATGCGCGCAAGCGCGATTTCGCCGTCGAGAAGTCGCGGATGGGCACGATCGCCGTCCACGCCGGCCGAGACGATCCTTGCCCGGTCATGGGGACGGTTGCTTCGCGCCGTCGGCGAAGCCCGACGCGTAGGCCTCGGCCGTCCCTTGCGAGAAGAGGTCGAGGTCGGCGTCACGATTGATATCGCGAGCGCGCTCGAGTGACCCGGGCACGACCTGCGCCGCGAGGCCCCGCACGAGCGCCGCCGGAATCGCGGCAGCCTTACCCTTCACGATGTCGGTGGCGGCGGCGACCTCGTCGGCAATGCATCGCTGTGTCACCGATAGCGGCTTGCCGTCGGTATCCACCGTCCCCCGCGAATCGTCGAACACTTGGAAATTGGCGCAGCCGATTGCGATATCGGTCTGACCGTAGCGCCACGCGCGGCCCACCGTGTCGGTCACGACGATGCCCAGGTCGAGGCCCGTTCGGTCTTTCAGCTCCGCCGCGAGCCGACACGCTGAATCGTCCGGGTCCTCCGGCAGCAGCAGGATGCGGTCGCCAACGATATTGCTCGCGTCCACTCCCGCTGCCGCCGCAACGACGCCGAGGCGGTTCTCGACGATCGCCGACCCGTTGCCGCCAGGAAGCTTCGCCACGAGCCGCACCGTCTCGCGTTCGATCGCGGCCGCCCGCTCGCTCGCTGGCAGGAATCGTCCCTCCGCTTTCGAGACGATCTTGCTCGTCACGACCAGCACATCCCCCTCCTCGAGCACGCCTTCGCCGATCGCGAGCAAAAGCTCTTCGGCGAGCGAGTGCTCGGGTGTGATCTCAGGTATCCCCGAAACGGGATAAATGGAGAGGCCACCGTTGGTTAGATCGATCATGGTGTTGTGTCTAAAAGCCCGCTGGCACGCTGGGTGTGAAGATGGTCTTGAAGTGGAGGTAGGCGAGCAGCGCCTCGGCCCCCAACTCGTACCCCACACCCGAGTCTTTCCGACCGCCGAAGGGTGCCCCGATATCGAAGTTGGCGAGGTTAAACTGTACTGTGCCGGTTTCGATACGACGCGAGGTCTCGATGCCGAGGGTTTCGTCTTCGGTGAACACCGCGCCCGAGAGCCCGTAGTTCGAGTCGTTTGCGATCCGGATGCCTTCCTCGACATCACCGCTGTAGCGCGTGATCGAGATCGCGGGCCCGAACAGCTCCTCCTGGAAGATGGTCATCTCGGGTGTCACGTCCGCGAACACCGAGGGCTGCACGAAGTAGCCGCGATCGCGAATGGGCTCACCGCCAACAAGCACCCGCCCGCCCTCTGCAGCCGCAATTTCGTAGTATCGCTCGATGGATGCACGATGGCCGGGGCTGACGACGGGGCCGATCACGGTCTCAGGATCCATCGAGTGGCCGACGCGCCAGCCGCGCACTTCTTCCGCGACCGCCGCGAGCACGTCGTCGTAGATGTTGTCGGGCACGATGAGGCGCGAATTATTCGTGCACGCCTGACCGTTGTTCGAGAAGCTAAGGTCGTGCAGCTCGGTCACGAGCCGATCGACGTTCGCATCCTCGAGAAGCAGCGCGGCCGACTTGCCGCCAAGTTCGAGCGTGACCGGCTTCAGGTTCTCTCCGCAGATGCGGCCGACCTTGCGTCCGACCTCGGTCGAGCCCGTGAAGGCAATCTTGTCAATACCGGGGTGCGTCAGCAGGTGGTCACCCGTCGTGCGGTCGCACGGCACGATGTTGATGACGCCCGCGGGAACCTCGGCCTCGATCGCGGCTTCGGCGATCACGAACGAGTTGAGCGCGGTGAGTGACGCGGGCTTGATCACGGCGGTGCAGCCGGCGGCGAGTGCCGGAGCGAGCTTGAAGAACAGCGTGCTCATGGGGAAGTTCCACGGCGCGATCATCGCGACCACGCCGATCGCTTCGCGGCGAACCAGCGAGTGACCGCGGCCGGCGGGGCGGAGATCCTCGAGGTCGGTGTGCTCGATGATATCGGCATAGAAGCGCAGCAGTGCCGAGGCGGTGTCGGCGTTGCTGAACTTCGAGCGCTCGATCGGCGTCCCGACTTCCCGCGCGACCCACTCGCCGAGCTCGTCACGGCGACGCTCCAGCGCGTCCGCGAACCGGCGCATTACCGCAGCTCGCTGGAACGGCGAGTAACCGGCCCAGCCGTCGCGGTCGTTCAGCGTCGCGCGAGCAGCGGCGACGGCTCGGTCGATCTCCTCTCGACCGGCGAGCGAGTAGCTACCGATTGACTGTTCGTCGTTCGAGTCGAAGTTCTCAGCTCGTGCATCCGTGGCGGGTTCGACCCACGCACCGTCGATGTAGAGGGATTTCCGGTCGGCGTAGACCGATGTCGTTTCCATCATTACTCCAGGTAGAAATTATTCTCTCGTTGCCCCGAAGGGCCTAGTTGTTCGCGCCTGCGTGGCTTAGCACGCCGCGGAGGTTCTTGCCGGTGCGCAGATCCTCGAAGCCCTGATTGATGTCTTCGAGCGAATACTGTTGCGTCACGAGCTCATCGAGTTTGATGAGGCCCCGCTTGTAGAGGTCGAGGATGAGGGGAACATCCCGACGGGGATTGCACGAGCCGTAGATCGTGCCGCGTACCGTTTGTTCCTTGAAGACGATCTGGGTACCGGGCAGCTGCACGTTCTTCGCCATAGCATCTTGCGACATGCCCGCGAGGATCAGGCGACCGCGCTTGCCGAGGGCGCCGTAGGCCGCTGTGACGATTGGCTCGACGGTGTTGCCGGTGCACACGATCACGACGTCGGCGCCGTCGACCACGGGGTTGATGATGCGAACGTATTCGCCCGCCTCATCCATTGACGTGAAGGTCTTCGTTGCCCCGAACTGCTCGGTGGATTCGAGTTTCGCGGGGTTCGTGTCGACGAGGATGACCTCGCGAGCGCCAGCGAGCGCTGCACCCTGCACCGCGTTCACGCCCACGCCGCCCGCGCCGAGTACGAGCACGACGTCACCGGTCGCGACCTCGGCGGCATGCACTGCGGCGCCCCAACCGGTAAGCACGCCGCAACTTGCAACGGCTACTGCCGAGAGCGGGACGGTCGGGTCAACCTTGATGATCGTATTCGCCGAGACGACCGAGTACCGAGCGAAGGTGCCGAGCCCACAGTTCGCGGAGATCGTCTCGCCATCGATCGAGAAGCGGTATTTGCTGCGATCTGCCTGGCCCGGGCTGTTCACAGATTCGGTGCAGAGGTTAGAGTGTCCGCTCACGCACCAGTCGCATTGGCCGCAGGTCGGGATGAATGAGGCCGCGACGTGGTCGCCGACCTCGAGTCCCTTGACTCCCGGCCCAACTTCGCGGACGATGCCCGCGCCCTCGTGCCCGCCGACGGCGGGAAGCTCTCCGAGCCCGCCGTGGCGCAAGTGCTCGTCTGAGAAGCAGAGGCCCGCGTGCGTGAATTCGACGAGCACTTCGCCTGCCTGCGGTGGTGCGAGATCGATTTCCGTGAGGGTCCAGTCCTGTCCTGCTTCGAGGATCGTCGCTGCCTGAGTCTTCATCGTTCTTTCCTTTCGAGGTGCTGTGGTGAGGATTCGTCGGTGGCCGTATCCGCCCCAGACACGGAGTCTGGTGCAACCGCCCCGTACAGCGGCACCTGTGCGGTCTGCAGTTTGATTGCTGCGGTCATGGCGCTGTGCTCCCGTTCCGCTTCCCGCTCCGCTTCATCCAACACAAGCGACTCAGGTGGGAAGAGCTTAGTCAGCGCGAGGTACACAAGGATGCCGGTGAGGAACGCGACCGCCCAGTTGAGGTCGTACAGCGGTTTGAGGAAGGGGATGATTCCGTTCTCAGGGAAAGGCCCCTCGGTACCTGGCGCGGTATAGGCGCCGCCTGCCGACAGCACGAGCGCCATCACGAGCGCCACTATTGCGCGCCAATTGAACCCATTGCGATAGAAGTAGCGACCTTCGTGCCGGTACAGTTCTTCGACGTTGAGGTAGCGTTTGCGCACGATCCAGTACTCGGTGACAAGCACACCAGCGACGGAACCGAGGAACGCGCCCGCGACACCGAGGAACGCAAAAATGAACACGCTGTTGTTCGCCAGCAGGTTCCACGGCTGCATCAGGATCGCGATGACGCCGGTGATGATGCCGCCGATTTTGAAGGTCACCCGCTTCGGGAAGGCGTTCGAAAAGTCGAAGGCAGGCCCCACGAGGTTGGAGGCCACATTCACGGCGACCGTCGCGACGATGATGCAGATCATACTGAAGAACACGATGATGCCATTAGGGATAAGCCCGACGAGCTCTACCGGGTCCCAGATCGCCTCGCCCCAGACCTCGATCGTCGCGGAAGTCGTGAGTGCGCCGATCGTGGTGAAGGCGACGACGGTGGGCACTAGGCCGATCGGCTGGCCAACGAGGTGCGCCTTCTGCGATTTTGCGTAGCGCGTGAAGTCGGCAATGTTGACCGACATCGTGGCGTAGAACGCGATCATGCCCATGAGTGCACCGGGGAAGATTCGCCAGAATTCCGGTCCCCATCCGAGTTCGGAGGGGGCCGTGGCCATCCCGCCGAGTCCACCCGCGAGCGACATGACCCAGATCAGCAGGATGAAGGCCACGACGAGGATGAGCGGGGCCGCCCAGTTCTCGAGGTGTCGGATGGTGTCGATGCCGCGGATGAGAATCGCCATCTGAATTAGCCAGAAGATCCCGAAGGACAGCCACAGGGTCCAGGCGTGGCCACCTATCTCAGTGGCGTGACGCCAGCCGTCTCCTGCGAATACCCCGGTGAGGGTGTAGATAGCCTGTCCACCAACCCAGGTTTGGATGCCGAACCACGCGCAGGCAGAGGCCGCGCGAATGAGCGCGGGGATATTCGCGCCGCGAGTGCCGAATGCCGCTCGTGCGAAGACGGGGAATGGGATGCCGTATTTCGCACCCGCGTGGCTGTTCAGCAGCAGCGGGATCAGCACGATGATGTTACCTAAGGCGATCGTGCCCACAGCCTGCACCCAACTCATCCCCATATCGATCAGCCCGGAGGCGAGATAGTAGGTCGGGATACCGTGCGCGATACTCATCCACAGCGCGAGGTAGTTATAAGTCTTCCAGTTGCGCCCTTTGAAAGGGACCGGCGCAAGGTCCTTGTTGTATAGGCTAGTGCCCTCGATATTGGAGTTCGAGGTGAGTTCAACTCGCCCGTGTCCATCGGTATTGATGCTCATTGGAACCTTCATTCCTGACTGCTCGGGCCCGCCCTCAGTGTCGGTGCGTTCATGCAGCGTTGCGTGAACGCACCGATGCTGCCGGACCTCGAGTCATTCTTGGGTCAATGTCCCGTATAGTTCGGGACGGCGGTCGCGGAAATAGGGGCGACGCATCCGCGCAGCGCGCATCGCTTCGATGTCGACGTCGGCGACCGCGATGCCCTCTTCCCCTTCAGGGGCCTGCGCGAGCACGGTGCCATCTGGCCCATATACCGCACTGAGCCCGAAGTAGTCCTTGGTCCCTTCGAGACCGACTCGGTTCGAGCAGATAACGAAGAACTGGTTGAACGCGGCGTGCGCGCGCAGTTCCAGCTGGAACACTTCCTTCATTGGCGCCGACGCAGATGCGACCGGCACGCACAGCACGTCGCCGCCCTTTAGTGCGACGGTACGTGAGAGTTCGGGAAAGTGCCGCTCGTAGCAAATGATTGTGCCCACTTTGGCTTCACCGGCATCCACCACCGAGGGCTCTTCCTGGCCCGGTCGAAAGTAGAACTTCTCGGGGAAGCCGTTCGAGAACGGCAGGTGCGACTTGCGATAGATCTGTCGGGCCTCGCCGTTAACGAACGTCACCGCGGTGTTGTGGAAGGCACCGGGCACGTTCGTGCCCTCGAAGAACGATGAGACGATCGTCATCCCGTGTTCGAGCGACTTCTGCTGCACGAGCGCATTCGAAGGGCCGTCCATCGTCTCGGCCCATTTGATGTACTCCGGGTCCGGCTCCGGCTGCACGAACGGAATCGCGAAGAATTCCGGCATGAGCAGAAGCTTTGCCCCCTGTGTCGCAGCTTCATCGATGAGTTCGCCTGCACGGCGAAGAGTGGCTTCGCGATCTTCCGTCGCGCGCAGCTGCAGTGCAGCGATCTTCATTTGGTATCTCCGTTCTGTCGGATGCCGGTGATGTAGACGCTGGTGTTCGTCTTGTAGCGCTTGTTCATCGAAATGAGCACCGCCGTGAAGGGCTCGAGGTGCCGCGCGAGTCGCAGCGCGCCCGCGTCGACGCCGCGGCCACCGGTGACGAGCTCGGCGAGGCGGATGACGGTGGCCTTAGACTCTTGATCGTCACCGCACACGAGCACGTCTTCGTGGCTGAGGTCGTGGTCGAGCTTATGCAGGTTGACCGCCGAGAGATGGTGGAACGCACCCGCGAGCGTCGACTCCGGAAGCAAGCGGGCCGCTTCTTCAGCAGCACTGAGGTCTTCAATCTGCATGCCGACCGGGCCGCGCTTATCGAATGCGAGAGGATTGACGCAGCTGATGACGAGCTTGCCCGCGAGGGTGTCGGCAAGCGAGGTCACGAGTTCCGCATGGCCCTTATACGGCACCGCGAGAATGACGGTGTCGGCCTGATCGATCGCGTCGGCGTTCGCCATACCCTCGAGCCGCCCATCTGGGCGGTGCGTGTCGACGAGCGTGGCGGCTTCCGCCGCGGCGCGCTCGGCATCCCTTGAGCCGAGGATCACGTGCTCGCCGGCGACCGCGAGTCGCAGTCCGATTCCGCTTCCTTGAGGGCCGGTGCCCCCGATAATTGCGATCGTCATGGTTAGGAAGCGACCGTTTCGGCGACGTCGGCCTGCAGGGCCTCGGTCACGTTGACAAGTGTCTGGTGGTGGTCGCCGTGCGTCGAGAGCACCGGCACGCGCACGCCAGCCTCGTGGTATTCGAGCAGCTTCGAGACGACGTCATCGGTCGAACCGCACGCCGTGACGTTCTGTACGAGACTGTTGGGGACGAGTTCCATCGCGCGCTTGATATCCTCCTTCGTCGCGGGCCAACCCGCGATTTCCTGGATGCGCTCGACGAGTTCTGGCTCGACGCCCGAGTGCGCAGCGATGTGCGGCTGCTGCATGAGGTAGAGGGTGAGAAACGCCTTGCAGTGGTCGATCGCCTCCTGCGGGTCGGCGTCGTTCACACTGCACGCGACGATCTGCGTGAGGTCGATCTCGTTCACACTGTCGGTGCGCTTCGCAATACCGCGGCCGATGGCTTCCTTCGCACCGACGAGGTAGGACGGCGGCAGCAAGAAGTCCATGTGCACGCCATCCGCGATCTCGCCCGAGAGCTCGAGCATCTTCGGGCCAACTGCCCCCACGTATACGGGGACGGGTACGACGGTGTTCTCGCGGTACATGCTGTCGAAGCGCACGCCCTCGACCGAGTAGAACTCGCCGTTGAACGTGACCTGCTCGTTGTTGAACAGGCGCTTGACGATCGTGATGTATTCACGCATCGAGGCGACCGGCTTGCGAATGGGCGAACCGAGCTTCGTGGCGAGGGGCTCCCACCACGCGCCGATGCCGAGGATCGCGCGGCCGGGAGCGACCTCATCGAGAGTCTTGAAGGTCACAGCCATGAGTGCTGCGTTACGGCTCTTGTTGTTGACTACGCCCGTGCCGATGCGGATGCGTTTGGTCTCCTTTGCGACGATCGCAGCTGGCACGATGCCGTCGCGGGCCATACGGCCTTCTGCGACCCAGAAGGAGTCGAAGCCCTTCTCATCGGTGTACTGGGCGACCTCGTAGATCTCGGGGAGGGTCATACGGTCGCCGACGTGGATTCCAAGTGGAATTCGCATGGTCTTGCCTTTCGTTTGGGGGCGTTAGTAGAGTTGAGCGTTTTCGCGGCAGTGGTACTGGCCGCGGGTCGTGGTGGCAGCCTCTTGCAACTGCCGGTCGTGGATGAGGACCTTGCCTCGGCTGAGCACGGTCACCGGAAGCCCCGTGACGTGCATCCCCTCGTAGAGGTTGTAGTCGGTGCGCGAGTGGCTCTCGGCGGCGGTGATCGTGTGATCACTGTTCGGATCCCACACGACGATGTCGGCATCCGCGCCTACCGAGACCGTGCCCTTGCGCGGGTAGAGACCGAAGAGCTTGGCGGGGCGCGTGGCGACGAGTTCGACGAAGCGGCAAATGTCCATCCGCCCCTCGACAACGCCTGCTTCCCAGACCACCTTGAGGCGGTCTTCGAGCCCGGGCACACCGTTCGGAGTCTTTGGGAAGTAGCCCGGCGATCGCAGCTTCTGGGGCGGCAGGTCGTCCGGCTGCTCCATACAGAACGCGGCGTGGTCGGTCGCGAGGGTCGACAGGCCATCGGCGGCGAGGTATTTCCACAGCCCCGCCTGGTTCGCGCGCTCGCGAATCGGCGGCGAGCAGATGTAGCCCGCAGCGCGATCACCGAGTCCCTCATAGTCCTCGAGCGCGGTCAAGAGATACTGCGGGCAGGTCTCGCCCCATACCTCGATGCCTTCGCTGCGAGCGCGCGCGATCTCGACCGCCGCTTGTTCGCTCGAGACGTGCACGACATAGAGTGGCGTGCCGACCTCCTCGGCTAGCACGATCGCGCGGTGCACCGCTTCCGCTTCTGACGAGTGGCCGTGCGCATCCACGTGATGGATCTCAGCCGTCTTGCCGGATTCGAGCAGCTGGCTCGAGGCACGGTTGATCATGTGTCCGTTCTCGGCGTGCACCATTGGGAGCGCACCGAGGCGTTTCGCGAGGTCCATACCGGCGAGAAGTTCGTTGTCCTCGACCATCTGCGTTCCGGGGTACGCCATGAAGAACTTCCAGCTCGTGACGCCCTGCTCTTCATAGAGCCGCTCGAGATCCTCGTGCACGTCGGCCTGCTGTGCCAACGGCGGCACGATCGCGTGCAAGCTGAAGTCGACGATGCTCTTTTCCTCGGCCACCTTGCGACGATCCACGAAGGTCTCGTAGAGGGATGCATCCGGCCGCTTCTTCACGAAGTCGATGAACATCGTCGTGCCACCAAACGCGGCAGCGACCGACCCGGTTGCGAAGTCATCCGCGGTGCGGGTCGTGAAGCCATCGATCGGGTACTCGAGGTGCGTGTGCACATCAATCCCGCCTGGCATGACGTACTTGTCGGTCGCGTCGATTACGGTATCGGCATCCCAGTCGTGGTCGACGCCGATTCCAATGACCCGTTCTCCGCGAACGAGCACGTCCGCGCGAACGAATCCTTCGGCGTTCACGACCGTCCCGCCACGGATGAGCGTGGTCGGTTCTGAGGAGGGTTGAGCTGGCATTGCTTCGGTTCCTTAGCCTTCGTAGTGACGGTCCGCGAGGTCGAGCACGTCGTCGAGAATCTCGAGCGCGAGGTCGATCTCGTCATCCTTGATCACGAGCGGCGGCGTGAGTCGCATCACGTTGAAGTTCGACGAGAGATAGAGCCCCTTCGCCATAGCGGCCTTGTTCAACTCCTGCATAGGTGCGGCTGCCGCGCCCACTGCGTTGAACGGCACGAGTGCTTCCCTCGTCTCGCGGTTCTTGACGAGCTCGAGCCCGTAGAAGAGACCGCGGCCGCGGATATCGCCGATACTCGGGTGGTGTTCGGCGAGCTGCGCGAGGCCGGCGCCGAGCCGTTCGCCCTGTGTTTTGGCGTTCGCGACGATGCCTTCGTCCTCCATGATGTCGAGCGAGGCGACCGCCGAGGCGCAGGCAAGCGGGTGGCCCGCGTAGGTCTGCCCGCCCCAGAACTTGTTCTCCATGAGCCACTCGGAGATCTTCGCCGATACCGTCATGGCACCGAGCGGTACGTAGCCCGAGTTGAGGCCCTTGGCCGTGATCAGGATGTCGGGCGTGACGTCCCAGTGATTGCATGCGAAGAGTTCGCCCGTGCGGCCGAAGCCCGCCATGACCTCGTCGAAGATGAGGATGATGCCGTACTTGTCGCAGACCTCGCGGATCGAGCGGAGGTAGTTCTCACCGGGGTAAATGAGGCCGTTCGTGCCGGTGACCGGTTCAAGGATGACCGCTGCCACGGTTTCGGGGTTCTCGAACTGCAGGATCTCTTCGAGGTGCGGCCCGCCCGAGCATACCGGGCAGGGCGAGGGGTGACCGGCGGGGCAGCGGTAGGTGTACGGGTCGAGCATGCGCACGACATCGGGCATCGAAGCGCCCGAGTGCCAGTGTCGCGGGTCGCCCGTCAGCGCGAGCGCTCCAGCGGTGGCACCGTGGTACGAGCGGTAGCGCGCGACGATTTTGCTCCGACCGGTGACGTGACGCGCGAGGCGGATCGCGTTCTCGTTCGCCGCTGCGCCGCCGGTCGTGAAGAAGCTCATCTTGAGGTCGCCGGGGGTGATCTCGGCGAGCTTCTTCGCGAGCAGGCTGCGCGATTCTTCGGCGAAGTTTGGCCCGATGTAGCAGAGTCGGTCCGCCTGCTCCTTGATCGCCTCGACGAGCCGGGGATGCTGGTGGCCGAGGTTGCTGTTGACGAGCTGCGACTGGAAGTCAAGGATGCGGTTGCCGTCGTAGTCCCAGAACCAGGAGCCCGCGGCGCCGGCGATCGGGCGGGCGTTGAGGCCGCCCTGCTTCGACCACGAATGGATGACGTACTCGCGGTCGGCTTCGACGAGCTCTTCCTTGGTGAGGGTGGGAGCAAGGATGGTCATGTGTTCTCTCCTGTCGTCCGGACGGCTAGGCCGAAACGTCGGCGGACGCCTCGGCGCCGAAGACGGCGAGGCGAGCAAGCGGGCGGCCGGAATTCGCGGCGATGCACGCGACAACGATTTCGTCGGGACGCGGTGCGTCTTCGATCCGGAACGTGATGGTCTGGTGGTGCGAACGGGTCTTCGCGTCGAGCTTGTGCTTGAGGGGGACGTCAATCGGAGCGCCGATGACGCCGGTCTTCTCTGCGCCGGGGAGTAGCTCGGTTCCGCGCGCGGCCTTACGGAAGACGTTGCCGAAGCGGAGGTTATGGATGAGTGCGGAACCGTGTTCGGTTTCGCCCGCGGTCCCGACGAGGGCCGCTTTGCCGAATGCTTCGACCTCGTCGTCGAGGAGCGCGACAGCCTCGGGCCCGATCAGCTCGCCGATTTCTTCGCCGAGCTGGTCGGCGATCGTCGTGAGGTCCTGCACGTAGCCGTCCACACCGTACGGGTTCTCGATCACCGCTGCGGCAACGGCCACGCGGTGGGGTCGCTCGAGGGGTACGCCGTTCTCGCTCCTGAGCTCTTCGACGAGCCGCACCAGTTTCCGAACACGAAGTGTCATCAGTCCTCCTTGACAAGTGGGGTAGTTCTAATAGTGAACCACTGGTTCACCTTTTCCGCAACTCCGAATTCAGTATCGATATTGCGCTCTCCCACTGGGCCCATTTCTAGAATCCAGTTAGTACGTTATCCTTGCAATCCCGGGCTACACAAGGGCGCAATGCTGCGCCCATACGATACGGCCCCCAACAACAGCGAGGCCCATTCTCAATGATTCAGAAATCAAACCGTCAGTTCATTTTCAGAAAAGCGGCTGCCGCTTCGCTCGCACTGCTGGTTCTAACGGGCTGCGCAACCACCTCGAGTGACGCAGCATCCGAGACATCGACTGCGTCTACCACAATCGACAATTGTGGGTTCTCCCTTACTACGTCGCCGGTCCCCGAGCGTGTCGTGACGATCAAGTCGACTCCCCTCGAGCTGATGCTCGCGCTCGGACTCGAAGACCGCGTCGTCGGTTCCGCATTCCTCGACGGCCCTGTGTCGGACGACCTGGCACCCGCTGGTTGGGCTCCGACTGTACTTGCGGACGATCTGCCGAGCCAAGAGGTATTGATCTCTGCCTCCCCCGACCTCGTGTTCGCAGGTTGGGAGTCGAACCTCAGCACCGACGGTGTCGGCACGCGCGAAGACCTCCTCAGCAAAGGAATGCGCACATACGTCGCCCCGCCGGCATGCGAATTCGGGGGTGCGGCTACAGAGCCACTCACCTTCGATGGTGTGTTTCAAATGATCACTGAAGTTGGATCGATTTTCGAGGTGGAAGATCGCGCCGAGGCCCTCGTTGCCGAGCAGCAGACACGGCTCGACGCCGTTGCCGTGCCCGCGGAGAGCACCACCGCGCTCTGGTACAGCTCGGGGGACGACACGCCCTTCGTCGGCGGTGGCACCGGCACGCCCAACATGATCATGGCGGCTGCTGGGCTCGAGAACGTCGCCGCGAGCGAGCCGCAGAGCTGGTACAGCATGCCGTGGGAGTCCTTCGTTGCGAGTGATCCCGATGTGATCGTGCTCGTGGATGCACCGTGGAACTCGGCCGAGCAGAAGCGCGAACGCCTCGAAGCCCATCCGGCTGCAAGCAAGATGACCGCCGTGCAGGAAAGCAACTACATCATCGTCGATTTCGCGACAACAGAGGCCGGCGTGCGCAACGTTGAAGCCGTCGAAACGATCGCGAACGCGATGGCGGAGCTTCCCGTCACGCCATGACCAGAACGCTGGAGCTGAATCGTCCCGTCCGCGCTTCGCGCACGGGACGATTCGCCGCAACAGTCGCAGTATTAGCGCTCTGCCTCGTCGCGTCCATCATCCTCGCGGCGCTCTTCGGCGCCGTGACTCTCCCCCTCGACACCTTCGACACCGCGGTGACGACCCCGCCGCATCTCTGGGATTCGAATCAGATCATCCTGATGCAGGTGCGCATCCCCCGTGTGCTCACCGCCGCGATCGTCGGTGCCGGCCTCGCGATCTCCGGGGTCGCACTACAGACGACCCTGCGCAATCCCCTGGCCGAACCGTATCTTCTCGGCATTTCGTCCGGAGCCTCGCTCGGTGCGGTGTCGGTTATCCTACTCGGCGTCGGGCTCATGCTGCCCGTCGCGGCGCTCCTCGGCGGCACGCTCGCGCTGCTCGCCACCCTAATCCTGAGCGGCGCGCGCACGAGAATGCCCGCCGAGCGCGTCATCCTCGGCGGTGTCGCCGTGACCGCGCTCTTCAGCGCGCTCACGTCGCTGGTGATCTTCCGCTCCCCCGACAGCGATAGCTATCAGCAGGTGCTGCACTGGCTGCTCGGATCGCTCGCGAGCTCGAGCTGGCAGAGCGTGTCCATCGCGGGTGCGGCCTTCGCCATCTTCGGCACCGTCATCTTCTGTTTTTCCCGATTGCTCAGCCTGTTCCTCCTCAATGACGACGAGGTCGCCTCGCTCGGCATCAACACCCGCCAGGCGCGCGCCGGCGTGCTCACCGTCGCCGCGATGCTCGCCGCAGGCATGGTCTCTGTGTCAGGCGCGATCGGTTTCGTCGGGCTCATCGTGCCGCACCTCGCGCGGCCCCTCGCACGGGGCTCAGTAATCCGGCACCTCGTCAGCGCCACCCTCATCGGCGCGATTCTGCTCGTGTGGTCGGACACGTTCTCCCGGCTGATCGCGCTACCCGAGGAGCTCCCCGTCGGGATCACGACGTCCGTGCTCGGCGCGATCGCCTTCGCCATCATCATGATTCGTCAACGAGGAAACCACGCCTAATGCTGTCGACATCCGCCCTCACACTCGCGCGCGGTCGCGACTTCGTTTTCGAAGCGCCCGCCCTGGAATTCGAGCCCGGACACATCGTCGGCGTGCTCGGACCGAACGGTGCGGGAAAGAGCACGCTGCTGAGCATCCTCGCCGGGCACGTGACGCCGAATTCGGGCTCAGTGCGGTGGTCCGGGTCGACGAAGCGTCAGCTCGGGAGCCGTGAGTGGGCGAAGCGCGTCGCCTATATCGCGCAGGAGACGGCGCAGGCGCCGAGTTTCACCGTGCGGCAGTTCGTGGAGCTCGGTCGAGTACCGTTTCGCGGACTCTTCCAGCCTTACACCCGCACCGATCAGATTGCCGTCGACGAGGCACTGCATCGCTGCGACATCAGCCACCTCGCCGAAGCACCCTTTGCTGAACTCTCCGGTGGCCAGCGCCAGCGGGCGAAGATCGCCCGCGCGCTCGCACAGGAGCCGCGCGTACTCATCCTCGACGAGCCGACGAACCACCTCGACCTCGCCGCGATCCGCGACACGATGGCGCTGTTGCGAAGCCTCGCCACGGGGAACGTGACCCTCATCGTGAGTCTCCACGACCTCGATCTCGCGACGGTCGTCACCGACACCGTGGCCATCGTCGCCGATGGTCGAGTCCACGCGGTCGGCCCCACCGCATCCACCCTCACCGCGGATGCCATTCGAACGTATTGGAAGGTCGAGACAGTGACAATCGATGGCCCGGATGGTCGCCGATTTTTGCTCGACCACGGCAGCACAACCGGGCAGCGCACCAGCATTTCGAACAATTCCTTAGATGAGACGAGAGAACGATGAAGAACGTGACATTTCTGAGTGGCGGCATCGGCGGCGCTCGCCTCGCCTATGCCTTCCAGCAGTGGAATCGGCGCGCGGGGTTGCCGTGTGCGTTCACCGCGATCGTGAATGTTGGCGACGACTTCACCCACCTGGGGCTGCGGGTCTCGCCGGATATCGACTCGGTCACCTATCATCTCGCAGACCTCGGCGACCAGCACCGCGGCTGGGGACGTGCCGGTGACACCGATGCGGCGATTCGCGAGGTGCAGCGCGTGCTGCCCGAGGCGGGATGGTTCCAGCTCGGCGACCTCGATATCGCCCACAATGCAATGCGCACCCACCTGCTCACTGAGGGCCTGACGCTGAGCGAGGTCACGGCGAAACTTACCGCGCGCTATGGCGTCGACATGCGAGTGCTACCCTCAACAAACGATCCCTCGCCCACGCGAGTACGGTTCTCCGGCCCAAATGGCACTTCCGTCGACCGCGGGTTTCAGGAATGGTGGGTTCGTGATCGGGCCGAGCCGCTCCCTCAGTCGTTCGAGTTCCCGCTCGTGGCATCTACATCGCCCGCCCCAGGTGTGATCGAGGCGATTTCAGGAGCGGATGTAGTTGTGATCGCACCGTCAAACCCTATTGTGTCGATCGAACCGATCCTCGCGATTCCGGGCATTCGCGAAGCAGTGGAGCGCGTATCCGCACCGGTGGTTGGCATCTCGCCGATTATCGCGAACAAGCCGGTTCGTGGATGGGCCGATCGCTGCCTCCAGGTGGAGGGAGTGGACTGCACGGCCTCGGCCGTTGCCGAACGTTACGGCCATCGGAACGAAGGCGGTCTTCTCGACGGCTGGCTCGTCGACGAAGGGGATGTGACCAGTTCGCGCTCTTTTCCAGGACGTGTTGCTGCGAGCCCGCTCCGGTTCACTCGCGGTGAGGAAGACTTCCAAATTGTCGATGCACTCTTTGAACTCGCAGCGAAGTGTGAAATGCAACGCTCCGTGAATTCACATCGATCCGTGAATTCCCTCATCCCTCAGAGTGAGCGAATCACCCACTCGGTTTAGGTATTATCCCAAGATGAGTACTAAGCCGGAAGCGAATGACTCCGAACCAAGAACGCGAGATGGACTTCTCAACCGCTCTATGAACGTATTGCGGGTAATTTCGACGTTTCCACACGGCGTCGGGCTAAGCGAACTCACTCGGCTCTCTGGCGTGCCGAAGGCCACTTGCTTCCGCATCATCACTGCGCTGGAAGAAGAGGGAGTGCTTGTTACTGACGATGAGACGAAGCGAATTCGTATTTCGGTCGGATCGCTGTCGATAATCGGCGGACTTCTTACCCAAACGGGCACGCTCCGGGCAATTCGCGAAATTCTTTCCGAACTTTCTAAGAAGTCCGGTGAGACAACGGGATTCGATATGTTGCAAGATCACAACATCATTGTCATGTTGCAAAACGTCGGCCCTTCACTAATTGGACAGACTTTGAAATCCACGCCACGCATCCAGCCACCGTGGCTCACCTCGACCGGAAAGTCGCTGTTGTCATACCGGGACCCGAAGGCGGTGCGCGAGTTGCTCGCGCCCCACTACCCCAGTGAGAAATTGGCCCAGCTCGACTCCTTTATCGATTCGCTCGAACCTGCGAAAGTGCATGGATATGCGTGGCTGTACGGCGCGCTCGAGCGTGATGCCGCATCTGTGGCCGCGCCAGTATTCGTTGGCGACCTGCCAAAATACGCAATCTGGATCGGCGGTCCTACCTACCGCATCACACCGGACAATGTTCGACAGCTCGGACAGATGGCTATTGAAGCATCTGATCAGGCCGCAAAGCTGCTCTCGGCGACGGACCAGGTGGGTACAGATTTCTCTGCAACCTCATTGATCGCTTAGCGACCCACACGCTCCGATCCAGGACACCATTGGGCGGTTTTCCACTGCCAGATAGTCACAATGGGGATAAATCTGCGCTAAACTGAACCAATGGTTCAGAATACTCGTCTATCAATGCGGATCGGCGAAATCGCCGAGTCCACCACTCTAAAAATCGATTCCAAAGCCAAAGCGCTCAAAGCCGAAGGGCGCCAAGTCATCAGTTTCGCCGCAGGTGAGCCTAACTTCACGACACCTTCTCATATCGTGGACGCCGCCCGTGCAGCGCTCGATTCACCGAATAATTTCCGTTACTCTTCCGCAACGGGGCTCCTCGAAATGCGGGAGGCTATCGTTCGAAAAACATCGCGCGACTCCAGACTTGAGGTTTCGCCGAGCCAGGTAGTTGTCACGAACGGTGGCAAGCAAGCGGTATATCAAGCCTTCCAGGCATTGCTCGATCCGGGCGATGAAGTACTCATGCCGAGTCCCTATTGGACGACCTACCCCGAGGTCATTCAACTCGCGGGTGGCGTGCCAGTAGAGGTCTTTGCTGGCACCGATCAGGGCTTTAAGGTCACCGTTGAACAGCTCGAGTCTGCTCGCACGGAAGCTACTAAGGTTCTGTTGTTCGTCTCCCCATCGAATCCGACAGGCGCGGTTTACTCACACGAAGAAGTGAAGGCGATTGGTGAGTGGGCACTTGAGCATGGACTCTGGGTGATTTCCGACGAAATTTACCAAAACCTTACGTACGACGGCGCTCGAGCAATCTCAATTGTCGAGGCAGTGCCCGAACTCGCTGACCGCACGATTCTCGTCAACGGCGTCGCGAAAACTTACGCAATGACCGGATGGCGACTCGGTTGGATGGTCGGTCCCACCGACGTCATCAAGGGTGCCGCAAATTTACAGTCACATCTCACGTCGAATGTGAACAACATCGCACAGCGTGCGGCGATTGCGGCGCTGGATGGTCCCCTCGAACCGATCGAGGCAATGCGCCAGGCATTCGAGCGACGCAGGACTGTGATCGTAGATGCGCTCAACCGAGTGAATGGCTTCCGTTGCCCGTTACCGCAAGGTGCCTTCTACGCTTACGTCGACGTCACTGGAGCACTCAACCGAAACATTCAAGGCATCACTGCACGGACCTCCCTCGAACTCGCTGACCTCATCCTTTCGAAAGCTGAAGTTGCGGCTGTCCCGGGGGAAGCCTTCGGGCCCAGTGGGTTCCTGCGATTCAGCTACGCACTGGATGACCAAGAACTCATCGAAGGAATCCAGCGAGTTCAGGACCTTCTTGCCTAGCTATTGGTTACTGTCCCGACTCGGTCGTTGAATCACCACTTGACCAATGCGACGAGCGCACATGCGCGAACTCTCAACAGAGCTGTCTGCACTTCGCACAGGAGTCGAGCTTTGTTGAGAGTTCGCCGCTTAGAGTAGGTCAGATGGCAGCGCTCAGTCAGACAGCACTCTTTGCGGCGACCGACGAGGATATCGTTGACCGCGGTCGCGGATATGTATCAGTCGTGAGCAGGCTTCGCATCGGAGAAGGTACCGCCACGGCGAATGTCCGCGGCACGCACTCCTACCGGTGTGAACTGCAATGGGATACACGCTCGGTCACCGGGTGGTGCAGCTGCCCGCACTCCCAGAGCGGCTATTTCTGCAAACACCTCGTTGCGGTCGGGCTCGCGATCGTGGGTGACACGGCCGAGGAAGCATCAGAACAGGCTGCGCATCCAGTCGGCAGTTCCCACTCCATTGAAGCCGTCGCGAACGAGCAGGCCCAACAATTCGAATTGGTCAACAGCTGGCTATCGGGGCTGAGCCACAGTGAACTGATTCGCATTGTGTTGGAGATGTCGAGTCTCAGCGAAACCGGGCAACGCATGCTGATCACCAGGGCGGTGATGGCCAGCGGAAATACGCAGGCCGTCGCGAAGGAATTGCACTCGTCCGCGAAGCAAGCGTTGAGTTTTCGCGGATTCATCGACTATTACCGCGCATACGAGGTTGCTCAGTCCGCCGAAGAACTCCTTGATGAACTCGACGACGCCATCAATAACGGCGCAGCGGACGCGGCTGAGCCAGCCTTACGGTACACGCTGCAGCGTATTCGAACCGTCATGGAATCAGCGGACGATTCCGATGGCAGCATCGGCGATGCCTTGTACCGCGCCGTTGACCTGCACGCGCGCGCATGTCTCGAGGGGAACCCTGATCCCGTCCAGCTCGCCAAATGGCTCGTGAAGTATCGAAGCAGTTCGCCGGGGTGGCCGGAGACACCGTTGGAGCTCTACGTCCAAGCATTCGATGCGAAGGCTCTCGATACGTATCGTCGAGGAATCGAGAAATTTGCCAATCACTCCGATACATCGACGTTCAGCCGAAGCCAAGTCCTACTCGAACTCGCCGACCACGACAGCGATCTTGATCGTGCGGTCGAGATCCTGCAATCTGGCGATCATCCGCAATATGGCGAGATCGTCTCCCGCCTCCGTGCTGCGGGGCAAATTCGCCGAGCCATGGAATTCACCGAACGCGCGATTGACGAAGATCGAATTCGCGTCGATGGCGGGAATACCTACTGGCTTGATGCGGAGGAGGTCGTCTCCTGGCTCGACCAAGACGGGCGGCAGGAAGAGGCGTTACAACTCTTGCGAGACCTTTGGAATCGGCGTCCAGAAATCCACAACTACCGAGCATTGATGAAGTACGCGACCAAACTCGAAGTAGGAGACGAAGAACACAGCCGCATCCGCACTGTGCTCGAAGATCGTGCGCAACAAGCTGACAACGGGCGCGAAGTAATCGAGACTGCGCTCGAAGATGACGACCTTGACTGGGCATGGTCCGCCGCAGAACGGTGGGGTGCCGGACACATGCGCCGCAGACTTGCTGACGCCAGCGCGTCCACTCGGCCAGATCAGGCCGCCGCCCTATACCGCGAGGAACTCGACGACTTCCTCCGGACGGCGAATACTCGCTCTTATCCGTTGGTCGCCGAGATCCTCCTCAGGATGCGCGCGGGGTACGCGAGCGCGGGTGCAGTAGAAGACGCGGATGCGTATATTGCGCAACTTCGTGAGACCTACGCGCGTCGGCCGGCACTCCTCCGCGAACTCGATCGCAATGGGCTCACTGGTTAGGCCGGACCGCGGTTGAGTTCGCAGCGGACAAGTGCATCTCAAATTCCGCGCTGCGAACAATTATTGAGTCAGGGGCGCTGCGCCCCCGGCAGGCATTCGCGCACTTCAATCCAGGTGTCGAGTTCGCCCGCCAGCCTGGCAGCGAGTTCGACAGCGCGCTCTTTAGAATCAACCCGAACCACCCAAATTCGCGCAGACGGTTTGCCCTCCTGGTTATAAAAGCCGTCCCGAATCTCAGCCCCGGGGCCTACAACGATGGCTTGCGATTCGCTGCCGAGCACTTCAACCCAGTCGAGTTCGGATGCCATGAATAATTCATTCTCGAATTCTGCAAGGAACGCTGTGGCTTCATCTCGCCACTCTGGGCTGCGGTCCTGCAACTCCACTTCACGAATATGCCACGACAGCAAATAGCGCATGATCGTCTCCTTAGCGATTGCCAACGTTGGCATCGAAGCGAAGCAGACTCCGCATCCGATGCGTTGCTGCTTCTATGCTCCCGTACCTGCCTGAGGGGATCATGGTGCAGGAGATGACAGCGCTGCGATCCCCGCTTCACATCTGCTTGACCTGTCACGCGAATGGCTTTTCATTTGTCCGTCCTGCACTGTCACCAAAGTGCGTTTGAGAATTGTCTAGGCGATCTGGCAGGCTCTTAGTGAACTCACGATGAGCAAATTGAACGATATTGGCGAAGTAGCCGTGAATGTGGCCCCAGTTATCGCTCGACCACACTCAAGGAAATTAGATGGTATCGAAGCGCGCATTTCTCCGGATTACCGGGAGTGTTATTGCGGTATCAGCGATCGTCGTCGGGGTGTCAGCGTGGGCGCTCACTGGCCCACTCACGGATTCTTCAAGCACACAAAAAGGTACCGCACAGGATCAAATCGACACCGCTGCGACAGAAGTATTCATCGGGGATGAACTCGACGTACTTTTACTTTCTGACGGAGATGTTGACGAGCTTTTCCCTGAAGTTGAGCCAGCAGGTGAGGCATCCCCAATCTTCGTACACCCCGAAAATGACGAGGATGAGACCAGCTTCCCGGCAATTTGTCTGCCGTTGATCATGCCGGACCTCCAGCCGGCCGTCGGTTCACTGCAGAAGCACCATGAAACGTCAGTGTCGACACCCGACGGTGACACGATCGAGATGCACCAATACGTATTGCAGTATGCCGATGTCACAACCGCCGAGAATTCGTGGGAGTACTACGCGACTGCGATATCGAATTGCACGGAGTTCTATTACACGCTGCCTTCAGAGTCTGAAGAATCTCTAACAGACTTGGAAGTGACGTATTCGCCCCTTGCCGAAGACTTCCGCACCGATGTTTCCGTAGTTGTCGGTTCCCTTGCCGACGCCAGTGCATCCGAAACCGTGGTTCATGCGACGGTCGCAAATACGATTATTCAGATCAGCCTGCCGACAGAAATCGGCTCCACCGTCGACCCAAAAGAAATCGCGCGCACGGTGGCCGACCGGCTTGAGGCTGGTTTGCAACAGCTCAAGGAAGGCTCGTTGTGAACTCTGGAATGACCGGAAACAAAGTATCCGCCCGGAGCCCATTGTTTTGGGTTCTCTCAATTATCGCGGTCGTTATGCTCATCGCTGCCGCCGTACTCGGTTCGATTGCATCGGCAAAGGCGATCGAACAGGGAGTATTTGTCACCGGCACCGACAGCGACGGCGACGGCTCGGACGTCACCCAGGAACAGCCTGCGCCCTCGACACAAGAGACCGCATCCGCGACTGAAATGGCGACCTGGGAAATCGAGGCGGATCGAATCGGGCCAATTCGACTTGGGGACGCTGTCGACGAGGTGCAGCGAGTGGTGCCGTGGGCGCAAGCCCCCGTCGAGGGTGAAAACTTCCATACGCAGACATCGGTTTATGGCGAGATTGCGGGCTATACGTGGACTCCTTTGGCTGACGACTCGTCGCGAGATTCCCAAAACCCGATACTGATCATCGAGTTGGATGCAGCTTCTACCGTCATCTCGATCGAGGTCGGTCACCGCAACACTCTTGAGGTGGACGAAATCCAGAATGGCGATATGTTGCCCTCAGTTCGCGGCGTCCGTGTCGGTGACGCTGCATCGGCTATGCGTGACTCCTTTCCTGGTGGCACGATGCAAGTCCTCTCCGAGGACGGAGTGTCGCAGTACGTCGTGACTGATCGTGATGCTCACGCACTCACCTTCACACTCACGCCGATTGCGCTGGATGAAATCCCTGAGGCATTGAGCGATTTTGATGACGCACACATCAACAGCATCAAGATTGAGGATGCATCCGCAAGAGGGTCCTCTTTTGACCTGATCCCCTACTACCTTGAAGAACAGGGCTTCGGAACCAATCCATCCACCCAACCGACGCCGGAGGCCGATACCGACTTTGACACCGGCACACTCACCGTGATGCATAGGCTGGACCCTTGGGCTGATTCCGCGATTGCAGCATCCGCCGAACCTGGCGAGGAGCTGAATGCGTGCATGCGCGATGTATATCGTTCCGATCTGGCGGTGAACTGCACCGGAGTGGACCATTGCTTCCTCAACGTCACCGAGACGGAAGCATTGTGCCCCGCGGTGATCAACGAAACACTCGGGTGGACTTTGCATCCGGTTCCTTCCTCGATCGACACCGCAAGCACAAACGACGGCAATCATCTTCGGCCAGTCGTTCTTGAACTCACAGACGGACGTGTGTGTTTCTATAACTCCGGCGCGAACACGGATTCAATCGACGGGTTCAGGACCGGGTCGGGAGCGTGCGGTCAGCTCGACACCGAGCAGTTTGTCGACACGCTTTGGGCGTTCCCAACGAGCGACTCCGCAGAAGTATTAGGCATGTATTTTCTCAAGCCAGAGGGGTCCGGGTATCTGCGGGTTGGCGTCGGCGGTGGTGACAACGAACCAGCCGAACTTGTCGATGTCATCAAAATCTATTGGTAGTGACAGTAACGCCATCTTCAGTACCAGCATGAGGGAGATCAGGGCGCCAGGGCTCCCGACGCAGTGGCTCACTGCGCTCGGCTCACCGCGAAAAGAAATACTCCCTCGATTCGCGCTGAATCGAGGGAGTTAATCGCTGGGCTACCTGGACTCGAACCAAGAATGACGGTACCAGAAACCGTTGTGTTGCCAATTACACCATAGCCCAGTGCTTTACGGCACCACGATAGCTTAGCCCACCCCGAAGATATTCGCCAACTCAACTCGGTCTCCGCTCCGGGCGGGGTCCTGCGTCGCCCGGACCCGTTCGGCAAACACCGCGTCCACGACATCTTGGCGCCATGGCGCTGCGGCGAGAAATCTAGTTGCACTTTGGGGAATGGCTCCTTATGGATGGACCGGATCACTGCCCCATCGAGGCGCGACAACCTCACCCGTTGCTCTACCGCCGGGCCCAAGTATCCAGCCCACACGTTTCACAATCTGCAGCCCCACGGAGCTTTCACGAATCTCCAACTCCGGCACCGCTGCCGTGAGTTGCTGCTCGACCGTGAGCACATCGGCGACTGAACGGAGCCACATCACAATAAAGAAATTGGTGCGCCCTGTCGTGGACACACAAAGTCGCAGCCCGGGAATGGTGGAAATAACTCTCGCTGCCTTGTCGTGAAGTTGAGCCGGCAATGTGCCATGCCACTGAACCGTAAGCGGATTGCCGGTCACATCTTGCGCGATTTCGGATCGCAGTCGTATCACTCCTCGACTGATCCCAAGACGAATCTGGCGACGGACCGTAGATTCGGACATACCGACTTCCCTTGCGATTTCGGATGCTGTGCGTCGACCATCCCGCGCCAGCGCATGCAGTACTTCTGGCGCAATTCGAGGTACCGGCTCATTAGTGTTCTCGACCCTCGTGGCGAGTTTCTGCACACTCGCAAGTTGGCCACGGTCAAGGACGTTGAGCCGCCAACCATCTCCAGCGAAATGTAGCCGTGTCGCAAAAAATACGTCCAAGCTCACGACCCCGGGCACTGTCGATATGTCCTGAATGAGGCGCTCTGACACTGATTCAAACGAGTCGGTCGACACAGTAAGGAGAAGCGTTCTATCGCGAGCAGAAAGATCAAGCGAAACAATCTCTGCAAACTTGCAGAACGTCTCAACCGCAGCGTCCTTGTACGCCAATTCGCAATGGACTTCGATGAACGCCAGCAACGGATTCGTCCGCGCCCCGATCGTGTGGGCCCCCACCCAAGCGATTCCCGCTGCTGTCAAACGCTCCCATCTACCGGCCAAGGTAGTCGGATGCGATTCAAGGATGTTCGCAAGCTCCGCCCAGGACGCTCGAGGAGCAATCTGCAGCGCGTGAATTAACTGGAGGTCTTCGTCAAGAAGCACGGATGGGTCGAACAATTGATCGTATCGAGATTTAATTTGCAAAAAATGATCGTTTCTTCATTATTTTTTGATTGTCATGGATGCATAGCCACACTAGGTGAACCGTTGTAATCAACACCAGCAAGGAAGCTGACCTTGGCCTCATCCACACTCGAAAAAGATCTCGTTCGTCTCCGTCGAGACTTGCATGCCGAACCAGAAATCGGCTTGGACCTCCCTGACACGCAGGCACGACTTCTTCGCGAACTCGAGCAGCTTCCCCTGGAAATCACTCTTGGACGGGGATGCTCATCGATCACTGCAGTTCTCCGCGCGACCAACAGGGACGATTCAACGCCCGCGGTTCTGCTCCGCGCCGATATGGATGCGCTGCCAGTATCGGAGCCGGAAGGTCTATCGTTCGCTTCTCGGCGTCCCGGAATCATGCACGCTTGCGGACACGATATGCACATGACCATGCTGATTGGGGCAGTAAGGATCCTTTGTGCAAAGCAAGACACCCTCTCGGGCGACGTGGTTTTCATGTTCCAGCCTGGAGAAGAAGGCTGGGGCGGCGCAGCCATGATGGTTGAAGAAGGCGTGCTGACGGCAGCTGGCACCGAGGTCTCATCAGCATTTGGCATGCACGTACTCACCGGAGATGTTCGACCTAGCCGATTCAGCTTTCGACACGGTACGGCGATGGCGGGAGCATCCGCGCTCACAGCCACCGTAAAAGGGCGAGGCGGACATGGTTCGGCTCCCCACCTAGCCAGCGACCCGGTCACCACTGCTGCCGAAACGGTAGTTGCGCTGCAAAGTGCCGTGACTCGTGATTTCAATGCCTTCGACCCGGTGATCGTGACCGTTGGGTCACTGCACGCAGGCACCCGTCGAAACATCATTCCCGACGACGCCCGAATTGAGGCCACAGTGCGTTGCTTCACTAATGAGTCACGAGACTTGGCTGCGGATGTACTCACGCGAGTGGCGAAGGGTGTCGCAGCTGCCCATAATCAACAAGCCCTCGTGGAATACGAGCACGAATTCCGCCCGCTCATCAACACCCCTAGCGAAACAGACTTTGCGGTCCGCGTCGCTCGCGAGACATTTGGTTCTTCTGCAGTTGAGCTTCTCGAGCATCCGAAAACTGCGTCGGAGGACTTCTCTGAAATTCTCCAACAGGTTCCAGGGACATTCGGGTTCATTGATTGCACTCCCGATGGCGGGAGCGACTACAACCACTCGCCAAGGGCGGTGTTTGACGAAGATGTACTCCATGATGGTGCCAAGATGTACGCCGAATTCGCATTCCACAAGCTCAAGGAACTCCGTTCCAGCGAATCTTCAACCCTTGAAGACCCTCAAGTTAAAAGGAGTGAACATTGACGTCCACTAAAGTCGAACTGGACCGTCGTCACGCACCGGTAAAACCAAGCCGTTTCCGAGTGCTTGCGTCAACAAGCATGGGCAACGCCCTTGAGTGGTTTGACTGGCAGATATACGCAACCTTTGCCCCGTTCATTGCGGCACAGCTCTTTGATGCGTCCAATCCGGTGTCGTCACTACTACAGACTTTTGCCGTATTTGCCGTTGGGTTTCTTGCTCGGCCGCTAGGAGGCGTACTCTTCGGCTGGCTCGCGGATAGACAAGGACGCAAGCTATCGCTCATCCTCGCCATCGTTTCCGCATCAGTGGGCAGCCTGATGATCGGCCTTATCCCGAACCACGCGACGATCGGTGTCGGTGCGGCAGTCCTGTTGCTGATTGCACGTCTGATCCAGGGACTCGCACACGGTGGTGAGATGCCAGCCGCACAGACGTACCTCTCGGAAATGGCGCCCGCAGAACGACGAGGTCGTTGGTCATCACTCATCTACGTATCGGGCACCACTGGAATCCTTACCGCAACCATATTCGGGGCCGTACTGACTGGTGTTGTGAGCGAATCCTTCATGATGGAATTCGGGTGGCGAATTCCATTCATCGTTGGCGCCGTTCTCGGGCTCTTTGCGCTCGTAATGCGTGTCGGCCTTCAGGAGACGGAAACCTTCGAAACGAGTCAAATTCAGGCTCAAGCCGGCGAACTTCCCAAGCCTCTCATGCCAGCTTCCAAGGCCTCATTGCTAGTGATCCTCTGCACGGTCGGTGCAACTGTTTCGTTCTACTTCTGGGCGGTGACGACTACTGGGTTCGCCACAACATCACTCGGAATGAACGCAAACGCTGCGTTCTGGGGCGGAGCTGTCGGCCAGATCGTCTTTATCCTCGCGTTGCCACTTTGGGGCGCCCTCTCGGACAAGATTGGCCGACGTGCCGTGCTTGCTATCAGCATGTTCGGCAGTGCGGCAATGTTCTTCCCGATGCGCGCAATCATGACTGACGAGCCGTGGACTCTTATTGTGGCGATGAGCGCCGTGTTGCTCTTCCTTTCGGGCTCACTCGCAATATTGCCTGCCATTTATTCAGAGCTATTCCCAACTCACATCCGCACCATCGGCACTGCTGTGCCCTATGGAATCGCAGTTGCACTCTTCGGCGGTACTGCTCCCTATCTCCAGACCTGGTTCACTGAGGCCATCGGAGCCTCCTGGATGTTCTCCGTATACGCCGTCGCGCTCCTCATCGTTTCTGGTCTGACTGCGATATTCCTACTCCCGGAAACGAAAGGACGAAAACTCTAGTCCGATCGGGATCTTGTGTCAGGGTCGCCATGACTATGGCGACCCTGACACTTCCCTAACCGACTCGGGGCGCATGTGATCTCCATCCGGCGCACGTTTGCCCCGTAACCCGCGAAAACTACCATCGGTGCCATGCCCGCAGACGCACGCAAGACGAGCACCGCATCCTCCTCCACCGCCCCAGCGAATCTCTGGGAACCAAACCCTCGCGCCACCGGCCTTCGCCGTCGCATCGGTGAGTTTGTGTTGAGCGGCCCGGTGCAGAGCTTTGTGCTGGCCGTCATCATCATCAACGCGATCACGCTGGGGCTGCAAACCTCGGATGCAATCGTGGACACCCTGGGCGGGTTCCTCTTGGTGCTCGACATCGCGGCGATCGTCATCTTCGTGATCGAACTGGCGCTCAAAATGTTCGTACTCGGGCGACGTTTCTGGCCCGATGGTTGGAACATTTTCGATTTCGTGGTCGTCGTCATCTCGCTCATCCCGGCAGTCGGGGACCTCACGGTGCTGCGCTCACTGCGGGTACTCCGCGTGCTTCGCCTCGTCAATCGACTCCCCCAATTGCGACGGATCGCCACCGCGATCATCAAAGCGATTCCGGGCATTGGCGCGATTGCAGCCCTCATGGCGATTATTTTCTATGTGGGAGCCGTAATGGGCACCTCGCTCTTCGGCGAAGACTTTCCGGAAATGTTCGGCAGCATCCCGACATCGCTGTTGACGCTCTTCCAGGTCATGACGCTCGATAACTGGACGACATCGGTCGTGTTCCCGATTCTGGACGTGCATCCGGGTGCGTGGATGTTCTTCCTCCCGTTCATCCTGATTTCGGCATTCGTGATGCTCAGTCTTTTCGTCGCAATCATTGTCGACACCATGTTGAATATGAATGAGTCGACGCGAGGGACGGTTGCGGCACCCGCACCGATCATCACCAAGACTCAGCCGATCGTGGTGCGCGATGTGCCCTCGACTTCGAACGGTCGAGGTGATCTGGATGATGCGGCCGCACTTCGCGAGGAACTCGCGGCACTTCGTAAGGAGACTGCCGAGATCAAGGAATTGCTGACTGCGCGGCGCCAATAGCGTTGCCACATTCGTGAGACGATCGGGATGAGTTCGGCAGCATCCTTCCGCCGCACTCCTCATTGATCATCGGCAGGAGCAGACAATGCCCAATCACCGGCCAAACCTGTTCGGGTTCAGCAGCGCGTCGAAGAACGGCCAGCCCGCTAAGCCGGGAAGCTCAGCTGCTCGCGAGCCCATTACGCGCTATATCGTCGACGGCCACCTCGTCGATGAGCCGGAACACGCATCCGTCGCCGATGCCCTGCACTTCAGCGAGACCGGTGAGAATCGCACCGCACTCGTTTACTATCCCGGACCGACGCCGGAGCAAGTCGCCGAGCTCGCGACCGCCTGGAGCCTGCATCCGGTCCTGGTCGAAGACCTCCTCATTGCCAATCAGCGCCCCAAGGTGGAGCGCTATGGCGAAGCCCTTTTCGTAGTGATCCGCTCAGCGCGATACCTCGACGATATTGAGGAAGTCGAATTCGCGGAATTCCACCTGCTGGTGCGCCCAGGTGCGGTGGTTGTGCTGTGCCAGGACGGTCACTGGTTCGACGGTTCCGATGAACCGAATCTTGAGGATGCGCATCCCTTTTCAACCTCACGACGCGGCCGGCCCCTGCTTTCCACGGACGAGTTGCTCGCCCTTGGACCGGAGGCGGTCCTGTACCGAGCCATCGACGATGTCGTGGATGGCTATCCGCCGATTCTGCGCGGTCTCGAGATTGATAAAGAAGAGATTGAACGCCAGGTTTTTAGCGGGGATGCGGCGGTCGCGGAACGCATTTATCGCCTAAGCCAGGAAGTCATCGAGATGCAGCAAACCCTGTCCTCGATGACCGAGGTGGTCGACTCCTTGCGGGCCGGATTCGACAAGTACCAGATTCCGGATGCCTTGCAGGCGTATCTCGACGACGTCGCCGATCATCTCACCCACGCCACGTCGCAGGTCCGGGACCTCCGCGATGCCCTCACCCAAATACTCAGCGTGAACTCAACCCTCGTGGCGCAACGACAAAACGAAGATATGAAAAAGATCTCCGGCTGGGCAGCAATTCTCTTTGCGCCCACGCTGGTCGGCGCGATCTACGGCATGAACTTCGACGATATGCCCGAACTGCACTGGTCATTCGGATACCCGATGGCGCTCGGGCTCATGCTGCTGGTCGCGGTGGTGCTCTTTATCGTGTTCAAGAAATCGAAGTGGATGTGACTTCGACGCTCCTGAGGACGTCCACGACTCGGTCGTTGGTCGCCGCATCCGCAAGCGTAATTCGGATTCCGTCCTCGGGGAATACGCGGGTCAAGATTCCAGCTTCGTCAAAGGCTGCGCTGAGTGCCGCGTTGCGGTCACCGGTCACTCGAATCCAAATGAAGTTCGCTTGGCTCGGGACTATTTGCCATGCGGTGTCCCGCAACTCCGCCACGAGTCGCTCACGCGCCCCAACAACCTCCGTGGCGCGAACCGCGAGCTCGTCATCCGCATCCAATGAGGCAATCGCCGCACGCTGCGCGAGTGAGTTCACGCTGAATGGGAGGCCGGCTTTTCGTACCGACTCGATAATGCGCGGCGTTGATACCGCATAGCCGACACGCAGTCCCGCGAGACCGTATGCCTTGGAGAAGGTCCGTAATGCAAGCACGTTGGGACGCTCGGCAATAAGCGCGAGCGAGTCAACCGCATCCTCACTCGTCTCGTATTCCACATAGGCCTCGTCGATCACCACGAGGACGTGCTGTGGGACCTTGTCGAGAAACTCCACCACCGCGTCGTGGCTGAGGCTCACCCCGGTGGGATTATTCGGGGTGCACAGCAGCACCACTCGGGTGCGCTCGGTCACCGATGCTGCGATCCCATCGAGGTCGTGACTCTCGTCCTCACGAAGCGGCACCATCACCGGGTCCGCACCCGCGAGGTAGACCAGCAGCGGATACGCCTCGAAGGATCGCCACGCAAACACGACCTCGTCGCCGGGCCCGCAATACGCTGAAATGAGTTGCTGCAGCACCCCGATACTCCCCGCCCCGGTGGCGATCTGGTCGGCGACCACCGCAAACTTCTGCGCGAGTCGCTCGTGTAGCGCGACTACACCCGCGTCCGGGTACCGGTTCACACGTTGCGTTTCGGCCGCGAGCGCTTCGCGCACGGAGGGTAGTGGATTGTGATGGCTCTCGTTCGACGCGAGTGCCGCGATCTGCGCGCCTTCCGCGCGACGCCCCGGTTTATACGCGGGGATGCGGTGAAATACGTCGCGTGGTTGCGGTTCGCGTGGTTGCTTGCTTTGGTCAGTGGTCGCATTCGTCATCGATGTACTCCTACTGTTCGTGACCTCTCGTGTGGGTCACCGAGACTTGAGCGGCGGTCTTCGTCGGCGCCGATAATGCAATTCGTACTGCCGACAGCACACTTTTGCAAGTGATCCAATTTTTATGGCAATACTTGCAACTTGTTTATCTAACCTCTTAGCAAAATGGTCACTTTAGGGTCGACTACTCGCAAACGTTGTGCACTTGTGATTCAGACCGTCGCTAGCGCAGCATCCACGGCAGAATGCCGGAGAGGAACCATGCAATGAACGTGACCACGGTGGCGATCACCCAGATCAACCAGCCGCGTCGGCGCAGCTTCTCATTCTGCAACGCCAGGCCCGAGACTCCGGCATGGAATAGGGCCGGGATGAAGAGTAGCGCGACGAATAGGCCCCATGTCTCCACCGTAAACAACTGCGTCGCAAGCAGTAGGATCGCGACCACTGGCCCGAGTGCGATCGCTTCGAGTGCCATGATGAGGTACTTGTTCCAGCCGCGGCGCTCAACGAGTAGCCACAGCGGGGTGTGCACGATCAGCGCCCAGACCATGCCTAGAATCTGCAGCATAAACAGGGTGTACGACAGGAATTCGAGCGACGACTGCGACTGCGCGAACACCACGAAGAACATGAACGCAAGCACGAGGAAGGTCGTTGCGGTTACGCCCGCGCCTGCCGCGGAGATGATGTGCCACGCGCGTCGCGGTGAGGCCTTTTCCACATTCTCGACGGCTTTTGCGAACTCTTCGCCCTCAGAGCCGGTGCCTTGCTTCTGGAAAAGTGCCACCGCGGGAGATTCCGACGGCGTGTCGTGGGCGTGTCGCCTCTCTCGTGGCACTTTTTCAGATTGACCGGGACTGGGACTAGGGTCTTCAGCCATCAGAACCCGGTGGCGTCGCGGTGCACTGCAATCGCGGTGCGTGCTCCCTTGCCGGCAGAAATAATCAGGACTTCCGGCCCCGGCAGGGTGAGCTCCCCCGTGGCGTAAAGGTTCTGCACGCGGGTCCGGCCAAAGTTGTCGGCAACAACGAACCCTTCCTCAGTAAGGTCGGGACGCAGATCCTCATCGAGGAAGCCTAGTTGTGCCTCGTAGCTGGGCAACACGAACGCGGCGTCTACATCAACGATCTCGCCACCAACCACTCGCATTCCGGTCAGCGTGGCTTTGTCCCCCACTGCATCCTCGAGCTCGCGCCGGTCGATCACGACGCCGAGTTCGCGCAGTCGAGCCGCATCAGTCTCGTCAACCTGTGTCTCGTTGGCGAACAGTGTTACGTGGGAGCCGATCCTCGACAGTTGCGCGGCGCGATACGCGAGCGTTTTCGCCTCCGGCACGCCAAACACCGCGAGCCGGGTGTCTTTCTTCCCCCACGCATCGCACACGACGCAGGAGTGGATGTGTGTGCCATAGAACGCGCGCAGCATCGGCAGTTTCGGGAAGGTTTCCTTTAAGCCGGTGGCGAGGATCACGCGTTCCGCACGCACGAGCCGGTTGGGGGTGCCGCGCACACCGCGAGCTTCGATCACGAATCCCGCACCGGCATCCCGCGAAACGCGAGTCACTTGGGCAAACTGGATCTCGGCCGTGTCGTAGTGTTCGACCGACTCTCGACCGGCAGCGCGCAGCTCATTGGGCGGGATATTGTCGCGGGACAAAAAGCCGTGTGCCTCGAGCGTTGCCGAATGTCGGGGGCGGTTGCCGTCCAGCACGAGCACTCGGCGCAACTGCCGCGCAAGGATCAGCGCAGCCTGCAGTCCCGCGGGGCCACCACCAATCACGACAACTTCGTACTGATCGGCCGACGCGATTTGGTCTGCTGGCGTGCTCGCACTCGCAGCCACGCCAGCCGCGTCAATTCCTTCGTCGGTCAACTACGCATCCTTGTTTTCAAGGAACTCACGCAGTCGCTCAACCCGCACGAGCGTTTCGTCTTTGCCGAGCAGCTCCATCGATTCGAAGAGCGGTGGGGAGATTCGCTGCCCGGAAAGCGCCACTCGTGCCGGACCAAACGCGAGGCGAGGCTTCAACGCCAACTCATCAATCAGCTTGGCGCGCAGCGCCGCTTCAATGTGCTCGGTGTCCCACTCCGTAACGTCCGCGAGCGCCTTACCCGTTGCGGCGAGCGTTTCTTCGGCCCCTGCCTTGAGAGTCTTCAGCGCGTCCTCGGCATATACGAGCTCATCGCTGGTGGTGAAGAGGAAGGCGAGCAGCCCGGGTGCTTCGCCGAGTAACTGCATGCGCTCCTGCACGTGTGGCGCTGCGGCCCGAATCATGCGGAGCTCCGCGCCCTCGGCAGGATTGGTAACGATCCCCGCATCCTGCAGGTACGGCACGAGACGATCAGCGAAGTCCTCGCCGTCGAGCTCGCGCATGTGATCACCGTTGATGGCTTCGGCTTTCTTCACGTCGAAGCGCGCGGGGTTCGGGTTCACGTCTTCGATCTCGAAGGCCGAGATCATCTCCGCCATCGTGAACACATCCCGGTCCGGCGCGATCGACCAGCCCAGCAGCGCCAGGTAGTTCAGCAGGCCCTCGGGCAGGAAACCGCGGTCCCGGTGGTGGAAGAGGTTCGATTCGGGATCGCGCTTCGAGAGCTTCTTGTTGCCCTCGCCCATCACGTACGGGAGGTGCCCGAAGCGTGGCACGAACTCGGTAACGCCCACGGCAATAAGCGCGTGGTACAGCGCAATCTGCCGCGGAGTTGACGAGAGGAGGTCTTCGCCACGCAGCACGTGAGTGATTCCCATGAGTGCGTCATCGACTGGGTTCACCAGCGTGTAGAGCGGCTTACCGTTCGGCCGCACCACGACGAAGTCGGAGAAGGATCCCGCTTTGAAGGTGATCTCGCCGCGAACGAGGTCGTCGAAGGAGAGGTCCGCGTCGGGAACTCGCAGGCGCAAGCTCGGCTGTCGGCCTTCTGCCTTGAGCGCCGCACGCTCCTCCTCGGTCAGGTCTCGCTCAAAATTGTCGTAACCCTGGCGCGGGTCGCGGCCGTTCGCAATGTTCCGAGCTTCGATCTCTTCGCCGGTCGCGAAGGACTCGTAGAGGAATCCGGCGTCCTTGAGCTTGTCGATCACTTCCTCGTACTTATCCGAGCGCTGCGACTGGCGGTACGGCTCGTGCGGTCCGCCCACATCGATACCCTCGTCCCAGTCGAGTCGCAGCCAGCGCATTGCCTCGAGAATCATCGCGTAGCTCTCTTCGGAGTCGCGCTCGGCATCGGTGTCCTCGATCCGGAACACGAGTTTGCCACCCGTGTGCTTTGCGTATGCCCAGTTGAATAGCGCGGTACGGATCAACCCGACGTGCGGGGTTCCCGTCGGCGAAGGGCAAAAGCGAACTCGAATATCAGAACCGGTGGCGCTCGTGACGGGCGCAGCATCTACAGAAGTCATGGTGCTGCCCATCTTACTGAGCCTTACCTTGCTTCTGGGTCAGGATGTTTGCCCTCGCATTCGTGGGTCAGTTGCCACCCAGCTCGGCGAGTTCTCGCTGCAGATTTTCCCGTGCCCGTGGCTCCCACCGCGAGCGCCCGTACTCGGTGTGGAACAGCGGCTCGTGTTGCAGCAGTTTCGTGACGGCGCCGCGGCGGCGTTCGCGCCACTGTTCATCGCTGAGTTGCGGAAGCTCGACCCGGATGCCCGCGATATTGGCGGCGTAGCCATCCCAGGGATACCCGAGCCCGACCAAGTCGGCATCCGACACGCGCGCTCCGGCCGCATCACCGGCCTCGGGTGCGTGATCGATCGTGATCAGGATGAGTCGGATTACCTCCTCGAGCTCTGGCTGCGGCAGCCACTGGCCCAGGACCTCTCGGGTGACCTCGACGGATGCGTGTTCGTCCTCCGGCGACGTGTTTGAGTGCACCGCGTCATGGCACCAAAACGCGATCCGCTCGAGTCGAGTGCCGCCTAAGGTTTCGAGTGCGTCGAGCCCCGACCGGAGGTGCGTTTCACCGTGATAGTCGCGGTGTGGTTCTCGCCAGCGCTCGAGGAGCGCCGCAGTGATCTCTGGCGGCAGATCGGGATCGTGCGGCTGGGCTCCGCCGGGCGTACTGCTCTGATTTGCACTGCGCTGATTTACACCCTCGTGATTCACTACCATGCTCGAACTCCCCAATATGCGATTCCCGCAAACGCGGCCGCCCACAGCAGGCTCGCGAGCGTGCCAATAATAAACAACTCTCCCACGCGCGGATTCGCCTGCGCACGAAGCTCGGGATACCGGCCAAGCCCCTTAATTGCGATGATGAATGCGAGTCCCGCGGGGAACCCCATCACGAGGCAACCGAATACGCCAGCACGTTCGAGGATGCCGATCCAACGCCCGCCGGGCAGTGTGCGATTTGGGTCGAGCACGAGGGTGTCATCTTTCGGCGCGGGCGGCTCAATCTTGCGCAAGAAATAGCGGATCGCGGGGTTCGCAAGCAGCGCGGCGAGCCCGCACGCCGCGATGATGAGCCCCTTCAAGAAGACCTCGATCGCTGGATCCATGTCCCCTATTCTGCGTGTAGCCTCCGACACATTGCTGGCACCACGCGCACCCGCACTTCATACCCCTGGCACCCACAACACAATGAAGCTATTCTCTTCATATGGTAAAAATGAAAACATTTACTTCATGTGCCGGGTTGTTGGTGGACCAGGTCGGCTCCCGAGAGGCCGACCGAAACGCGGCGCATCCGAAGGTGCTCGCTGCCATTAAGGCGACGAATTACGCCGTCCCGCCGCTCGATGCGCTTCGAGTCACCGTTGGCGACGAAATGCAGGGCATCTATGCAACCCTTGGCGATGCCCTACGCGCGAGTCACTTCTTCCGTAACGAACTGCTCGATGAAGTCGAGCTGCGCTTCGGAATCGGCGTGGGCGAAATCGAAATCATCGATGCTGAGCGCGGCATTCAAGACGGCAGTGCCTGGTGGCGCGCCCGCGAAGCGATCGAAGAGATCGAACAGCTCGCCGCGGAGCCCGGCACCGCTGGCTTACGCACCGGGATCCGCGATGAGCGCAGCAGCGCGAACCCGCTCGTAATTCCCACGGTGCGTCTCGTGGATACGCACCTCGCGCGGCTTCGGGACGGTGCCCGTCAAGCGCTCCGTTCCCTGCTCGCCGGGCATGACAATAAAACTGCGGCCAAGCTCGCCGGAATCAGCCCCTCGGCCAACTCGCAACGAATCATTAATAATGACCTGCGCATCCTCGCTGATGCCATTGAGTCGCTCGCGCAATTGCCATAGCAACGCAAACGACGCGGCCCCTAAGGGTCTAGGCCGCGATCTGACCGTAGGCCGAGCGAATCGGCTCAAGCTCGGGGTGCTGTCGCAGCCCGTTGTCACCATGGATGCCAGCCACGATGTAGACGGCAAGCACATCGGTGTCATCTCCTTCGATGAACAGCGGTGCAGTGTCGTGGAAGCGCAAAATAATCTGGTGCGTGTCGAGACTGAAATTCATTTGAGAAATGGCCTCGTACCAGAAACTCAGCACCTCACCATCGGCACGAATGGCGATGAACCGGCGATTGGTGATGATGCCGTCGACAAGTTGCCCCTCGCGCCACTGTTCCGCAGCTTCACGCAGGGCGCGGTTTTTATTCGACCCGGAGACCGCAGCGCTTGCGAGCAGCGAACCCGCGAGCAGCATCGGACCGCCAAACATGACCAGGCCACCGCTGGTCCACTGTGCATCCGTGCCATAAAACCGCGCGTACCCGAACTGCGCACGGGCGAACGGTGCCTCATCCTGATCGAAGGGGATGCTCCAGTCGACGAAGCTCTGTGGCACTTGACCGTTGAGGAGTTGTTCGAGGGTCCGCCCGGCCGCGAGGCGCGCATCAGCACGATACTTGAGCCGGTACTCATAGTTCTCCAGCTCTCGCCGCTCGCGCTTGGTGTAGATACCTCGCGAGCGCAGCATCGCTCGAATGAGCCCGACGATTCCAATGATGAGGAATACGAGCGCCGCGAGGAGCCCGATAAGCAACACAAAGTTGAGCAGGCCCGTGAACAGACCGCCGTAGGTGAGGGGTTGCCCGGAAGTGCTTGAACCCGCGAGCAGCAGGTTATTGGCGATGATGATCGCAACAATCAACACCAACGGGACGATCCAACCCCGGTGAATCTTTGCCCAATTGCGCTGGGACCAGCGCGGCGCTTCCAACATAGATCAAGTCTATGCATTCGAAACCGTCCCGGACCGGCCAGTTTTTGGTAAGAGCGCAGGCTTCCCCAAGCTCGAGGATGCGCCGGCAAGCGGAGCCAGCGCATCCCACCGAAAAGGAGCTAGTCCCCCGTGACCGGGTTGCTCAGCGTTCCAATTCCCTCAACCGCGCAGGTCACCTCATCGCCGTCGGTCAGCGGACCGACACCGGCGGGCGTACCGGTCAGCAGGATATCTCCGGGCAGGAGCGTGAATACGCTCGAGGCGTACTCAATGAGCTGGCCTACCGTGCGTTCCATTTGGTTGAGATCGCCAACCTGACGCACCTCACCATTCACCTTTGCCCCGATCCCACCGCTTGCGGGGTCGAATTCCGTCTCGATATACGGGCCCAGCGGGCAGAAGGAATCGAAGCCCTTGGCTCGACTCCACTGTCCATCGGACTTCTGCAGGTCGCGGGCGGTCACGTCGTTTGCGACGGTGTAGCCAAAAATCACCTGGTGCGCATCTGCTGCCGGAACGTGACGCGCCACGCTTCCGATCACGACGGCAAGCTCCACCTCGTGCTCGACGTGCTGCGACTGCCGGGGCAGACGGATGGGGTGACCTGGGCCAATGATCGAGGTGTTTGGTTTGAGGAACATCAGCGGCTCGGTCGCCACTTCATTGCCCATCTCGCGCGCGTGCTCCGAGTAATTGCGACCGAAGGCAACCACCTTCGAACGCGGGATTACCGGTGCGAGCAGCCGCACATCCGCAGCGGGAATACGCTCATCAATAGTTTCGATCCCCGCATACAACGGATCCCCGGCGAGGCGGACATAGACGTCAGCGTCCTCGTCGAAAATGCCGTAAGCGAGCTGGTCCTGGTATTCGAAACGTGCGATCTTCACCCGGCCGAGTCTAGTCACCACCTGCCTGGCAACAGCTTAGGGCCCGCCTAATCTCCAGCAATTGGGATGATTTGGGTCGGCTCCTCGACGGTGGTCGACCCCCGGAAGTCACTCGGGATTACGATGACCGGCACCTGCAGCGTGCGCAGGATGCGGTGAGCTCGCGATCCGAGGAAGACGCTGGTGCCTTTTCCAAGTCGGCTCGAGCCGAGCAAGGCGATTTCCTTATCGAGCCACTCAATTTGCGAAAGCGCATCCTCAAAATCGCGTCCCTCGGCGATTTCAATGATCGCTCGCCCTGACTCCAGCATCCCGACGGCCTCACTCTCGAGGTGGCGACCGCCAAAGTCTCGGGCCTCATCTGAGATATCGCGAATTGCCGCCGGCTCGATGAGATCGACCTGCACGAGCGAGATTAGCCGCAGCGGAATATCGCGATCCAGTGCGCGCTCTACGGTGCGACCGATGACCGCCTCGGACCCCGGTCGGGTGCCGTAGATGCCGGTAATGCGCTCGACTTTGCCTTCGGGAGCACGAAAGCCACCGGGTGCAAGGGCTACCGGAACCGGTGAGGAATGCAGCAGCGTATTCGCCGTTGGCCCCACGGAAAAACTCCGAAACAGGCGACCCGCGGCAGCACCCACGACGATGAGTGTGGCGTCATTGTCTTCCGCGGCGTCAAGGAGCCCTCGCGCGTCATTTGAGCCGTAGCGAAATTCGACCCGAGCATTGATTTCCTCGGGAACTCGAGCGAGCACATCATCCTGCCACTTTTTTAATTGCGTCTGATTTGCATCCAAAGTGTGATTTGTGACACCGCCGCCCGGGATTCGACCTATCCGCGGCTCCGGAAGAACCATCACAATAATAATTTCGGACCAAGTACCAATCGCGAGAAAACAAGCAAGTTCTAGCGCATCATTACCCCGGTCATCAGCAACGTAGCCAACGACTAAGCTCCCACTAGATTTCTCAGAGGGGGACATGAAGAAATACCTCCCGGGCATTAATGGACGTTGAGCGCAGATGAGTAGGATTTTAATACAAGTACAATCATATAAATATGAAGGTAATCGATTCACAGCGCATAAATAGAATCTAATTCATTTATTTGAATGCCACGTGAGTATGAGTGAAAGGAGGGCTCGTGGCAGGCACTCGCCGTCCCGCAGGCCGTCCCCGCACCAACTTGTTGACGCGTGCGGGCATCACTGCCGCCGCTCGTGACCTTATTGTGACTCGGGGTGCCGATGCGCTCACAATGACCTCACTCGCGAACGAACTCTCCGTCACACCGTCTGCTCTTTATAACCATGCTGACTCAAAGCGCGAGATTCTCATTTGGGTTGAAGACGAGGTCATCGGCGAAATCGATATCTCCGCATTTGAGACGAAGACATGGGTAAAGGGACTCGAGGCGTGGGCACAGAGTTATCTCAAAGTGCTCGTGACTCACCGCGAACTCATTTTGCTGTTAGCAACCCAACCGGCTAACGAATCGCCGAATGCGTGGCGGATGTATGAACGCGTAACCACCGCACTCGTCGAAGGCGGCTGGCCAATAGAATCCACGCTCTCACTCATCGAGTCGCTCGAAGCCTTTATCTTTGGAAGCGCACTCAAAGAAGAAGTTCGCGAAGGTGTTCTCGATAAACGAGACCTCTTGGAGATCGCCCCGACTTATGCCGCTTCCGTGGATGCCCGGGGAGACATTGATGCTCCGCTCAGCAGTGACGCGCTCTTCCGAATCGGGTTCTATTCAATCCTGACCTGGAGTGCAGAACAGCTCGGGGTCGACCTGCCGAGTCCGGAGTCGAAGTCAGGCTCGGAAACAGACCACTAAGACAAACCCGGCACCGAGAGCGTTCGTACTCTCGGTACCGGGTTTATAGCGTTCGACACGCCAGTCGATGACGCGATCGCGGCGGGCTAGGCGTGCTTACGCAGCGACTCGACCAATACGCTCAGTCCATCGCGCAGCAGCTCGTCGGTCATCACCAGCGGCGGCAGGAAGCGGATCACATTGCCGTAGGTGCCGCAGGTGAGGAAGAGCACACCCTGCGAGATTGCGTCAGCGACAACCGTCTTGACGAGCTCCGGGTTCGGCGTCTTGCTCGAGGAGTCCTTTACGAGCTCGATCGCGAGCATGGCACCGCGACCGCGAACCTCACCGACAACATCGAGTTCAGCAACGAGCGGCTCAAGCACCTCACGCACCGTCTTCTCGATGCGCAGTGCCTCTGCCTGCAGGTTTTCCGTCTCATAAGCCTCGATGGTCGCGAGTGCAGCGGCGTTCGCAACGGGGTTACCCGAGTAGGTGCCGCCGATACCGCCGGCGTGCGAAGCATCCATGATCTCGGCACGGCCAACCACTGCCGAAAGCGGCATACCACCGGCGATGCCCTTTGCGCTCGTGATGAGGTCCGGCTCGATGCCCTCCCACTCCGAGCAGAACCACTTACCGGTGCGGCTCATACCGGCCTGCACCTCGTCAGCGACGAAGACGATGCCGTTTTCGTTAGCGAACTCGACAAGTGCGGGCAGGAAGCCCTCGGCTGGCACGATGAAGCCACCTTCACCGACGAGTGGCTCAATGATGATCGCGGCCACATTCTTTGCGCCGACCTGCTTGTCGATCATGTCGATCGTGCGAGCAGCTGCCTCAGCGCCCGAGAGCTCATCGCGGTACGGGTAGCTCAGCGGTGCGCGGTAAATCTCCGGCGCGAACGGACCGAAGCCATCCTTGTACGGCATCGACTTCGAGGTCATTGCCATCGTGAGGTTCGTGCGGCCGTGGAACGCGTGGTCGAATACGACGATGGCGTCGCGGCCGGTGTGCTTGCGGGCGATCTTGACGGCGTTCTCGAGTGCTTCGGCACCCGAGTTGAAGAGCACTGCCTTCTTGGGGAAGTCGCCGGGAGTAATTTCGGTGAGCTTCTGGCACAGGTCGATATAGCTGCCGTATGGCGCGGTGTTGATCTGCAAGTGCGTGGCCTGGGTTGCTGCATCCTGAATCGCCTTGACGACCTTGGGGCTTGCGTTACCGACCGTGGTGACGCCGATACCGGCACCAAAGTCGATGAACTGGTTGCCATCAACGTCGCGAAGAATCGCGCCGTCCGACTGCTCAATGTAGTTGGGCAGTGCTGATCCGACCGAGGCGCTGACGTACTGATCGCGGCGCTGCTTCAGCTCCAGCGACTTCGGACCGGGGATCTCGGTGACAATCTCGCGCTTTTGCTCCAGACGAAACTCCATTGCTCCTGCCTTCCTTAGACATTCTGAATTTTGCGATGGCGGCTGTCCGCCACACTCTCGAAAGCGTACGTCGCTTGAATATTGGTATGGATGTGGCTGCGCACTACCGTGTGGGCAATTGTTGTGCACCCGCATTAGCAATAGTCTTATGGGCATGCCCATTTCAATTGCCGAATTGGTCCGTGATCCCGAGCTCGGGCTCCGCATCCGCGTCGGTCACGGCAGCGTGCTCAACGATCGTCTCGACTGGGCCGCCACCACGGAAATGCCAGATCCGGGCCCATTTCTCACCGGTGGCGAGTTGGTACTCACGACCGGGATGCGGCTTCGTTCAGTTCGCGCCTGCCGCAATTTTGTGCGCGCGGTTGCCGCGGCTGGTTCTCGCGGCATCGGCTTCGGCAGTGGCTTCACCCACGAGCAGATTCCCGAGGCTCTGCTCGACGAAGCTCGCCGCGCCGGCATTCCCGTCCTCGAAGTACCGGTGCAGGTCTCCTTCGCCCTGGTCGTGAAGCGCGTTGCCTACGCCAATGCCTCCGACCGCGTCGAAAAAGTTGAAGCGCAATATCGCCGCCGCGAGCGCCTCGTGGCGCTCCTCATGGGAGACGGCGGCCTCGAATCCATGTTGGCGACGCTCGGTCGTGAGACCGGCGCGCACGTTGCGGTGTCGGTCAACGGTGAGCTCATTTCCGGCTCGCTCGAAATTGATGACCCGCAGATCACCGGGTGGGATGCCCTGCCCATTGCGCTGGGCCCGGCAGGCCAGGCGACGCTGCACGTATCCCGCCCCCGTAACGACGATGAGCTACTCACCACCTCGCGCACCCTCGTGGGCCTCCACCTCGCGCAGACCGCAAGGCGGCGGCGGGATGCGCGCGAGCAAGCCGGCCAGGTCATCGGCGATCTCATCGCCGGTCGGCTTGCGCCCGAGGTGGTCACCCCCCGGCTGGAATCAATTGGGTTGGAGCCGGGCGGCACTTTCCGGATGCTGGTGGTCACCGGAACCGGTCAACGCCGCGCCGACCTCGCGGCGATGCAGCTACCCTCTTCCTTGCGCGACACCGTAGCGACTGTGCTTGACGATCGACTCACCGTGTTGCTGGATGCTCGTGATGTGGCTCCGCAGGTCGCGGCAGAGGCCCTCATCGTCGCGACTCGAGCGGCCGGAATTCCCGCTCGTGTCGGCATCGGTGGCCCCTATCCCGCGACATCTGCGCTGCGCTGGAGCTGGTACGAAGCGCTCGATGCCCTTGACCGACTCGCCACCGATGAAGTGATCGGTGAGGCACCGCGGCTCTCGATCGCGGCGCTCATTCTCGGCGCGGCGGATGCGCCGATTGCCGATCTCGCGGAAGAACTCCTCGGCCCGCTCGAGCGACATGATCGCGAACACGGCACACAGCTCGTAGCGACCTTGGATGCGTTCCTCGCCAACTCGGGCGCCGCGAACGAGGTTGCGCAGGTACTCGGCACGCACCGAAACACGGTGCGCTATCGCATCGACCAGGTTGCGAGCATCACCGGCCTTGATCCGCGGATTACGGCCGATGCCGTGCAGCTCTCACTGGCCCGCGCGGCCCGCCGCCTCACGGAAGGCTAGCGGCGAGCAGCCGGAATCTCCTACTAAACAAGCTGCTCGAGCCAGCCGTACTCATCCGCGACGTCACCGTTCTGGATGCCGGTAAGTTTCGCACGCAGGCGCATTGAGAGTGAGTCCTCGCTCACTCGCGGGTTCTCGATCTGGAACTCGGGGTGCTTGAGGATACCGATTGGCGAGATGACCGCCGCGGTACCCACCGCGAAGGCTTCGGTGATCGTTCCGGCGGCCGCACCCTCGCGCCACTCGTCGATCGTGACCGGGCGACGCTCCACCTTGTGGCCACCATCCCGGAAGAGCGTCAGGATCGAGTCGTTCGTCACGCTCGCGAGGATCGAGTCCGATTCGGGAGTCACGACGGTGCCGTCGGCGTAGATCAGCACGAGGTTCATGCCGCCGAGCTCTTCGATGTACTTTTCATTCGCCGCATCCAGGAAGAGCACCTGCTCGCAACCGTTTTCATACGCCGTCCGCTGCGGCAGCAGCGAAGCAGCATAGTTACCGCCGCACTTCGCCGCGCCGGTGCCTCCGCGACCGGCGCGGGAGAGCTCGGTCTCGAGCCAGATGTCAACGGGACGGGTCGGATCGCTAAAGTACGAGCCCGCGGGCGAGGCGATCACGAAGAAGGTGACAGTTTCTGCCGGGCGAACACCGAGGAAGTCCTCATTCGCGATCATGAATGGGCGCAGGTACAGCGATTTGTTCTCACCATAAGCCGGTACCCAGGCCTCATCGATCTGCACGAGCTGGCGCAGCGATTCGACGAACATATCTTCCGGCAGTTCCGGCAGTGCGAGTCGCCGAGCTGAGCCCTGCATCCGCTTCGCGTTCATCTCTGGCCGAAAGGTATGCACCGACCCGTCCGCGTGCCGGTACGCTTTGAGGCCTTCGAAGACCTCCTGCGCGTAGTGGAAGACCGCGTTCCCAGGGTTCATCTGCAGCGGACCGTATGGAATGACTCCAGCATCCTGCCAACCGCCCTCGCGCGTCCAGTCAATGACGACCATGTGGTCGGTGAACTGAACACCAAATCCTGGGTTCTCGAGCAGCTTCGCGCGTGCGTCGTCAGTTACGGGATTCGGGTTGCGCTCGATAGTGAATTCGAGCGAGGAGCGGTCGGTCATGATTGGTCCTTAGCGGATGATTAGGGTCGGAGAAGTTAGGAAAGTCGCGAGAGAATGGCGTCGCCAATCTCGCTCGTGGTGCGTTCGACGTCACCGAATTCGACGACGTCGGCTTCGCAGGCCGCTTCAACACGCTGCGCCTCGGCTTCGAAGCCGAAGTGGCGGAGCATGAGCGCGGTCGACAGAATGGCTGCGCTCGGGTTCGCCTTGCCAGTTCCTGCGATATCAGGAGCCGAGCCGTGTACGGGTTCGAACATGCTCGGGAAGGTTCCATCGGGATTAATGTTTCCCGAGGCCGCCAGGCCGATGCCACCGGTGACGGCACCTGCAAGGTCGGTAATGATGTCACCGAACAGGTTATCAGTGACAATGACATCAAATCGCGACGGGTCGGTGACGAAGAAGATTGTGGCTGCGTCGATGTGGAGGTAGTCCACCTTGACCTCGGGATACTCGGTAGCGACTTCGTTGACAATGCGGTTCCAGAGCACACCGGCGTTCACGAGCACGTTCTTTTTGTGCACCAGGGTGAGCCTCTTGTCGCGGCTTTGGGCCAGCTCAAAGGCGTAGCGGACAGTGCGCTCGACGCCGTATGCGGTATTCACTGACACCTCGGTGGCGATCTCGTGCGGGGTGTTCTCCCGCACGCTGCCGCCGGTGCCCGTGTAGCTTCCCTCGGTACCTTCGCGGACAACGACGAAGTCGATCTCGCCGGGGTTTGCGAGCGGGCTCGTGGTGTTCGGCCACAGCCGCACTGGGCGCAAGTTGATGTAGTGGTCAAAGGCGAAGCGGATCTTGAGCAGCAGTCCGCGCTCAATGATTCCGCCGGCCAGGCGCGGGTCCGCTGGGTTACCGCCGACTGCGCCGAGCAAGATGGCGTCGTGCTGCGCGAGCTTCTCGAGCGACTCATCGTCGAGGATCTCATTGGTTGCCTGATAGTGCTGCGCGCCGAAGGGATACTCGGTTTCTGTCAGCTCGACATTCTCGGGGAGCGCAGCCCGAAACACCCGACGGGCTTGAGCGATAACTTCCGGACCGATTCCATCGCCTGCGATGACTGCCAGATCAATTTTTTCGCGCACGTTCCCGCTTCCTTTCACCAAAGTTAACCGTGAATAGCCTAGTCCCCAGCGTGCCGTTGTGGCGACGTGGCTACAGGATCGTTCAATCGTTCGCTAAGCGCGCGCACGTCGAAAAGCAAGAGGAAACGCAAAAGTCGGGCCAAACGCATCCAAAATGCGTTCGGCCCGACTCTTACAAAAGCGGCAGACTAGCGTGCAGCCGAACCGTCGACGTAGTCCTCGTCAGCCTGCTGCCACGAGAAGAGCTTGCGCAGCTCAACACCGGTCTTCTCGATCGGGTGCGACTCACCCTCGGCGCGGAGCTTCTTGAACTCCTCGGCGCCGTTGTCCTGGTCGTCAATGAAGCGCTTTGCGAACGCACCCGACTGGATGTCCGCGAGCACGGCCTTCATGTTGTCCTTGACCGAGGGGTCGATCACGCGTGGGCCCGAAACGTAGTCACCGTACTCGGCGGTGTCCGAAACGCTCCAGCGCTGCTTGGTGATGCCGCCTTCGAAGATGAGGTCAACGATGAGCTTGAGCTCGTGCAGCACCTCGAAGTATGCGATCTCGGGCTGGTAGCCAGCTTCGGTAAGGGTCTCGAAGCCGTACTGGATGAGGCGCGAGGTACCACCGCAGAGCACTGCCTGCTCGCCGAAGAGGTCGGTCTCGGTCTCTTCGGTGAAGGTGGTCTTGATGACACCGGCGCGGGTGCCACCGATTGCCTTTGCGTAGGACTTTGCGGTCTCCCAAGCCGAGCCCGATGCATCCACCTCTACGGCGATGATGTCGGGGATACCGCGGCCGGCAACGAACTCGCGACGAACGGTGTGGCCGGGAGCCTTCGGCGCGACGAGAATGACGTCGATTCCTTCGGGTGCCTGAATCAGGTCGAAGCGGATGTTGAATCCGTGCGCGAAGGCGAGGGTCTTGCCTGCAGTGAGGTTGGGGGCGATGTCTTCGGTGAAGAGTCCACGCTGGTGCTGGTCCGGTGCAAGGATCATGATCAGATCTGCCCAGGCAGCAGCTTCGGCGTTGGTCTTGACCTCGAAGCCGTCTTCCTGCGCCTTCGCAGCCGACTTTGAGCCCTCGCGAAGTGCGATGACTACCTCAACACCCGAGTCGCGCAGGTTCTGTGCGTGTGCGTGGCCCTGCGAGCCGTAGCCAACAACGGCTACCTTCTTGCCCTGGATGATCGAGAGGTCGGCGTCCTTGTCGTAAAAGATCTCAGCCATGTTCGGTGTGTACTCCTTATATATACGCAGTTGTGGGCGGTGCGCCCAGGGTATTAGCGGTAGACCCGCTCAGTGATGGATTTCCGTCCGCGACCAACAGCAATAAGGCCCGACTGCACCATTTCCCGAATGCCATACGGCTCGAGCATACGCAGAAGCGCCCCAACTTTGCCCGAGTCCCCGGTAACTTCAATGATGAGCGAGTCTTGCGATACGTCGACGACCCGTGCCCGGAACAGATTGACTGCCTCAATTACCTCGGAGCGAGTCTGCTTATCAGCTCGCACCTTAATGAGCACGTGCTCGCGCTCGACGGCAGATTCGGGGATGAGCTCCACGATCTTGATCACATTGACCAGCTTGTTGAGCTGCTTGGTGACTTGCTCGAGCGGAAAGTTCTCGACGTCGACCACAACGGTCATCCGCGAGAGGCCTTCAACTTCGGACTCCCCCACCGCGAGCGAGGTGATGTTAAATCCGCGACGCGAGAACAGGCCGGCGACGCGAGCGAGCAGACCGGGCTTGTCTTCAACGAGAAGCGACAGGATGTGCTTTGACATAGTTCCTTACTCCCCCTCGTACGCGGGGCTCGCGTCACGCGCGTAATTAATGAAGCTGTTCGAAACGCCCTGCGGCACCATCGGCCACACCATCGCATCCGCAGACACGACGAAGTCGATCACGACCGGGCGGTCGTTGGTCTCGAGGGCGGTCTTGATTGCCTCGTCAATTTCTTCTTCGCGCTCAACCCGGATGCCGAGGGCACCATACGCATCCGCAAGCTTGACGAAGTCAGGCACACGAATCGAGTTGTGACCGGTGTTGAGGTCGGTGTTCGAGTAACGACCGTCGTAGAAGAGAGTCTGCCACTGACGCACCATACCGAGCGACGAGTTATTGATCACCGCGATCTTGATTGGGATGTTCTCGATCACACAGGTCGCGATTTCCTGGTTGGTCATCTGGAAGCAACCGTCGCCGTCAATCGCCCATACGGTGCGATCCGGCTGCGCAACCTTCGCCCCCATCGCGGCGGGAACTGCGTAGCCCATGGTGCCCGCACCTCCCGAGTTGAGGAAGGAGTTCGGTCGCTCAAGGTCGATGAACTGTGCCGCCCACATTTGGTGCTGACCCACGCCGGTGGCGTAGATAGCCTCCGGACCGCTCAGTTCGCTAATGCGCTGGATAATGCGCTGCGGCTCGAGCAGTCCATCAGTGGTGGGTGTGTAGCCACGGGGGAACTCTGCTTTCAGGCCATCGAGGTATTCCCACCACGGGCTGAGGTCTTCGCTCTCGTCGCCTGCACGTTCCGCGAGCGCGCGGTTAACGTCGGCAAGTACTTCCTTCGCGTCGCCCACAATCGGCACGTCGGCGTTACGAATCTTTGAGATCTCCGCCGGGTCGATGTCGATGTGCACGACCTTCGACTTCGTCGCGAAGAGCGCAGCCTTACCGGTCACGCGGTCATCAAATCGAGCACCGACGGTGAACAGCAGATCGGCTTCCTGCAGTGCCAGCACCGCGGGAACCGTACCGTGCATTCCCGGCATGCCGAGGTTCTGTCGGTGGCTGTCAGGGAAAGCACCGCGGGCCATGAGCGTGGTCACCACGGGGGCACCCGACAGGCGCGCGAGTTCAGCGAGTTCAGCCGATGCTTCGGCCCGAACAACACCGCCACCCGCGTAAATCACGGGCTTCTTTGCTTCCCGCAGCATGTCCACGGCCGCGAGAATCTGCTTGCCGTGCGCCTTGGTAATCGGGCGGTAGCCGGGCAGATCAAGCTTCACGGGCCATTCGAAATCAAACTCGTTCTGCTGCGCATCCTTGGTGATATCGACCAGAACCGGGCCGGGGCGGCCGGTGGATGCGAGGTGGTACGCGCTTGCGATCGCCTGCGGGATATCCTCGGCACGGCGCACGAGAATCGAGTGCTTGGAAATCGGCATCGTGACCCCCACGATGTCGGCTTCCTGGAACGCATCGGTACCCATGAGGTTCGAGAACACCTGACCGGTGATCGCGAGCAGGGGGACCGAGTCCATGTGCGCATCCGCAATGGCGGTGACGAGGTTGGTCGCACCGGGACCGGAGGTCGCGATACATACCCCCACCTTGCCACTTGCCGCAGCGTATCCTTCGGCGGCGTGACCGGCACCCTGTTCGTGACGAACGAGGATGTGGTTCAGCGTCTTTGCGTCAAGGATCGCATCGTAGGCGGGAAGGATGGCGCCTCCGGGCAGACCGAAGACGTCGGTGACCCCGAGCAACTCGAGCGTGCGGACGACCGCAGCCGCTCCAGTCATGCGTTCGGGCTTGGGCGCGGCCGGGGACGCCAAGGCGTCAGCGGACCGTGTTGCTTCACGTGTCATTAACTAGTATTCCTCAAAGGCGAAATCGGAGAGGCTAAGCGGAATTCGCTGGGCTTAGCCGGTGATTGCTCCCTCAGACGCGGACTTCACGAGCTTCGCGTATTTCGCGAGCACGCCACGCGTGTACCGAGGAGGAAGCGGTGCCCAGCCTTCACGGCGGGCGGCAAGCTCGGATTCATCGACGAGTAAGTCAAGAGTCCGCGCTGCGATATCGACCCGAATGAGATCTCCATCACGCACGAAGGCAATTGGACCAGCGTCCACTGCCTCTGGCGCGACGTGGCCGATGCACAGTCCGGTTGTGCCGCCTGAGAATCGACCGTCGGTCAACAATAGTACATCCTTACCGAGGCCCGCGCCCTTGATCGCTCCGGTGATCGCAAGCATCTCGCGCATCCCGGGACCACCCTTCGGACCCTCGTAGCGAATCACCACGACGTCGCCGTGCTTGATCTCGCCGCGAGTGAGCGCATCCATCGCTTCCCGCTCGCGTTCGAATACGCGCGCGGGGCCTTCGAAGGCCTCGAGGTCGAAGCCTGCCGATTTCACCACAGCGCCTTCGGGAGCAAGCGTGCCGTGCAGGATCGAGATGCCACCGGTTTCGTGGATCGGGTTGTCCATCGTGTGGATCACTTCGCCGTCGAGCGGCTCGGGGTTGAGCTCGGCGAGGTTTTCCGCAACCGTCTTACCGGTGCAGGTGAGTGCGTCACCGTGCAGCATGCCGGCGTCGAGCAGGGCCTTCATCACTACGGGCATACCACCGTTGCGGTCCACGTCGTTCATGACGTACTTACCGAAGGGCTTCATGTCCGCGAGGTGCGGCACCTTGTCCGCGATGCGGTTGAAGTCTTCGAGCGTGAGGTCAACCTCTGCCTCACGTGCGATAGCGAGCAAGTGCAGCACCGCGTTGGTCGAACCACCCATGCACATGACCACGGCGATCGCGTTCTCGAAGGCCTTCTTCGTGAGGATGTGCTCGGTGGTGATGCCGAGACGAAGCATGTTCACGACGGCTTCGCCCGACTTGTGTGCGAAGTAGTCGCGGCGGCGGTCGGCGGATGCGGGGGCAGCCGATCCCGGCACCGACATTCCGAGCGCCTCGGCTACCGATGCCATCGTGTTCGCAGTGTAGAACCCACCGCAGGCACCCTCACCGGGGCAGATCGCCCGCTCGATGCGGTCGCGATCCTCTTCCGACATGGTCCCGGCCTTGCAGGCACCCACTGCTTCGAAGGCGTCGATCACCGTGACGTTGTCACGCACCGAGCCATCGGTGAGCTTCACATAGCCGGGTGCGATCGAACCGGCGTAAAGGAACACGCTCGGCAGCCGCAAGCGGGCGGCGGCCATCAGCATTCCGGGCAGCGACTTGTCGCAACCGGCGAGCAGGACCGAACCGTCGAGGCGCTCAGCCTCCATCACGACCTCGACCGAGTCCGCGATGACCTCACGCGACACGAGTGAGAAGTGCATCCCTTCGTGGCCCATCGAGATACCGTCCGACACCGACACGGTGCCGAACTGCAGCGGGTAACCGCCAGCAGCGTGGACGCCTTCCTTGGATCCCTGTGCGAGCCGGTCGAGGCTCAGGTTGCAGGGGGTAATTTCATTCCACGAGCTCGCAATACCAATAATCGGTTTCGACCAGTCGTCATCGCCCATCCCGACCGCGCGGAGCATTCCGCGCGAGGCTGTGGCTTCGATTCCGTCAGTAACCACCCGTGACTTGGGCTTGATATCGATTTCTTGCTCAGGCATACCCACTATCTTACGCGCGATTCAGGATGCGCCAGTCACCCCGGTAGCCGCTAAAGAGAAAGAGAGTTGGGGGCCGTCGGGTCGAAATCAGAATCCTGCTCGGGTTCGTTTCGCGGCTCTTCACCGGAACGACTGCGCTCTCGCGCTTGTGCCGCATCCTCGGCCCGCTGGGCGCGTTCGACTTCCGCCTCGAGTTCGTCCACTAACAGCGGAACGTTTTCGTAGTGCTTCGAACGGTAACCGCCGCGCGCGAGCACCATACCCGCAGCGGGCGTGGTGATGAACTGGAAGAGCAAGATCGGGAAGATAAACAGCACGGTCGCCCAGTTGGTTTGCTGCAGCGCAAACCCGATCAGGATGAACATGAGGCCTGCGGCCTGTGGCTTCGACTGCGAGTGGAGTCGGCCGAGCATATCCGGAAATCGCAGCATGCCGAACCCTGCTGAGAGTGACAGCAGTGCTCCGAGAAGGACGAAGATACACGTGCCAAGATCAAGCCACAGATTGCCGCTCACTGCACACCACCTTCTTCCTTCGAAGCATTCGGGTCAATATTTCCAGCGGGTGCGGGGGCAGCCTCTCCCTGTTCGGCGGCGTAGTTGTCACGCGGCCGATCGCGCGAAACGAAGCGTGCGACGGCCATGGTGCCGACGGATGCGGTCATTGCGAGTCCCAGAACCAATGGCAGCGTTGCGGTGTGACCGCGCAGCGCCATATCCGCACAAAACACACAAATGAGAATCGTTGCGAGGGTATCGGAACCCACCATTCGGTCGACAATGGAGGGGCCACGAACAATCCGGATCGTGGCGAACACCGCGGCAATCGCGAAACACAGGCCAATGGCCCAGAAGAAAAGCGTGAAGACGAGGTCCATTAGAGTTCAGCCTCCCATTCACGTTCAAGATCTTTCCGCAGGCGTTCGGCTCGTTCCTCGAACTCGCGCTGCCGCTTGTTAGCGAGGAGCGGCTTCCGGCCCTCGTGGGCTCGATCTCTATTAATACGCCAGAGATCTTCGCGGCTACCAATAGCGAGGGCAATCGCCTCTTCAATTTTGTAGGAGTCGGCTCGACCGGCAGCTACCTTTTCGGAGGTATCCGCATCCATGACGTGGAGATAGAGGATGCCACGGAGTCGATCAACTTCGACCACGACCGAACCCGGGACGAGCATGTTGATCTCGGCGGCCACGGTAATGAGCCAGTCGGAGTGCGTGCGCAAACGCACAGCGATGATTGAGGATACGGGAACCTTTTGGGGTCGGACCGCAAGCCACGCGATCTGGAAGGACGCGCCAACGATCCACCAAAGCACACGGAAAATCAGCACGATCGTCCAACCAAGGTGGATTCGACCTGAAAGCACAACCGGTGGCAGGTAGAAGAAGCGCACCACAAGGAGCGAGAAAATGATGCCCGTGCCGATACTGATGACGTCAAACTGACCCCACAAAATCAGCCACAGTGCGATGAGGAAAAAGAGCAGTGGGAGCTGCGTCAGCAGGCTTACCCCTTTACGAGGAGCTTTCTCGGGACTCACGGTTTGATCCCCTCCTCACCATCCACGGAGTTGATGTATTGCTCCGGCACCATCAGGTTCTCGGATGCGGCGTCGGCGATCTCGAAAATCGGACCCGCGAACACGGTCATGAGCACCGTAATGGTCACCATGCTCGCCGTGGCAATGTTCATGATCGTCGAGTTCGTTTTCTGCTCGGTAATCACATCGGCTTCCGGCGTCAGCTCAAGGTGCCGTGTGAGCTGTGAATCGAATTCCTCAACCTCGTTCTGACCGCGCCAGAATCCGAGGTTCCACACGCGGATGAGTGCGTAGAGCGTGAGCAGGCTCGTGAGGGCGCCAACACCAATGGCGATCCACACGAGGTACTGCGGCAAATCGAGGGTGGTTCCCTCGGCGCCCGCGACGAAGAGCATGAGTTTGCCGAGAAAGCCGGAGAAGGGCGGAATGCCGCCGAGGTTCAACAACGGCACAAAGAAGAGGACGGCCACGAAGGGCGCACGTTTCAGCATGCCGCCAAGATGCGTGAGTGAAGAGGTTCCCGCCACTCGCTCGATCAGTCCCGTGACAAGGAAGAGCGCGGTCTGCACCAAAATGTGGTGCAGGATGTAGTACACCGTCGCGGCCCACCCTGCTTCGGTCCCCAGCGCGATGCCGAAGATCATGTAGCCGATGTGGCTCACGAGGGTAAAGGACAGCATCCTTCGAATACTGGCCTGGGCGACCGCACCCAAGATGCCGATCACCATGGTCAGCATCGCCACGACGATGAGCAAGATCGAGATGTCGTTGGATGCGAAAATAAGCGACTCGGTGCGCAGGATCGCATACACACCAACCTTCGTTAGCAACCCCGCGAACACTGCGGTGACCGGTGCGGGCGCCGAAGGATAGGAGTCGGGCAGCCAGAACGAGAGTGGGAAGAGTGCTGCCTTGATCCCGAAGGCGACCAGGAGCATGAGGTGGATAAGAAGCTGGACGTTCTCGGCAACCTCGGGCATGCGGATGGATATCTCGGCCATATTGACCGTGCCAACGGCCGCGTAGACCATCGCAATCGACGCGAGGAAGAGGAAGGACGACACCAGCGAGACTACGACATACGTCACACCCGCGCGGATTCGCGAGGCGGTACCGCCGAGCGTGATCAGCACGAAGCTCGCCACCAACAGGATCTCGAACCCGACGTAAAGGTTGAAAAGGTCGCCCGCGATGAAGGCGTTATAGACGCCCGCGGCGAGAACCAAGTAGGTCGGGTAGAAGATGGAGACCGGTGTCTCTTCATCGCCATCGGCGGCACCCTGACCGATCGAGAAGGCCATCACCGCGATGAGAACGATGCTTGTGACGAGTACCAGGAGCGCTGAGAGCCGGTCGACGACGAGCGAGATACCGAAGGGTGCTCCCCAACCGCCCACCTGCATGACGAGCACTTCCCCAGACTGGTGCACGACAAGTACCAGGGCGATAGAAATCGCCAGGGCAAGAATCATCGTCACGCTCGCGAGGATGATCTGCAGTCGCTGTCGACGGGCAGCCGTCAGGGTGATTGCCGCACCGAGTAAGGGAACCAGGACGATGAGTGGCACTAACCAGCTCATTCAGTTTCCCCCTTTCGATGCTCCGGATGTTCGAAATCGCCAGCTTCCGCGATTTCATCGATCGGCAGCGCACTCGTAACCGCTGCTTCGGCGCTCGTACCAAACTCGGTGTCGGGCCCTTCGCCTTCCTCGAACACCTCGTCGTCTGCCTCTGGATCGATATGGCGAAGTGCCACAGAGTCTTCGTCATCGCCCACGGTATCGACGCGCACCAGCTTCCAGGAGCGATAGAGCAGCGCAAGCATGAACGCGAGCGTCGCGAAGCTAATTACGATCGCGGTGAGGATGAACGCCTGCGGCAGCGGGTCGGAATAGGTGTTCGTCACGCCCTCTTCACCGACGATCGGCTCATCGCCGTATGCGCCCGAGGTAATAAAAATGAGGAGGTTCGTCGCGTTGCCTGCCAGCAGCACGCCGAGGATCATGCGGGTGAAGCTGCGCTCGAGAAGGAGATAGACACCGCAGGCATAGAGAATCACGACGCCTACGAGGAGCACGATATTGATCGTCACTCGCCATTCCCCCTCTCAGTTTCTCGGATTACGGGCAATTGTCGGGTCACCGGCGAAGCTTTCTCGGTGTTCCCGCGAACCTCAGCTTCGTCGAGCACGGTTTCACTTACGCGGAGTTGGCCGCCGGATCTGCGCTCTTCGGCCTGGACATCGAGCTCGCTACCGAGCGAGCGAAGCACGTCAACGGCGAGACCGATCACGATGAGATAGACACCGATATCGAAAATTGTCGAGGTCACAAAGATCAGGTGCCCCACCCACGGGAGTTGTTCATCCACCCAGAATGAGGTGAGCGGCGGATACCCGAAGAAAATGGGGACGAGCGCCGTACCGGCAGCCAGGATCATACCGACCCCGAGCAGTCGACCCGCGTCGAAGCGAACCGCCTCATCGAGTTCGTGTCTTCCGCCGGCCATGTATCGAGCAGCGAGTGCGAGTGCCGCAACCACGCCGCCAGCAAATCCTCCGCCGGGGGCGTTGTGTCCCGAGAACAGGAGGAAGAGCGAGGCGATCAAGAACGCGTGGAAGACGAGTCGCACGACCACTTCAATCACAATCGAACGGTGCTCGGGCGCGAGTGAGTGCCCTGCGAGGAGCCAGACGTGGTGGTCTTTGCGGTCCCGGAGTTTCGTGGGCAGCTGTCGATCATTGCGTCGTCGGGCCGATTCAATGATTGAGTCGCGCATCGCCTGGCGCTCCGGTTTGCGGAAGAACCCACCACGAGGCGCGAGCGATTTCGGCTGTTGGCGCTGCGAGCCACGCGCATTGAGGTACACGAGGCTCGCCACACCGGTCGCGGCGGCAATGAGCACGGACAGCTCCCCCATCGTGTCCCAGCCGCGGATATCGACGAGCGTGACGTTGACAATGTTTTGTCCGTGGCCTCCCTCAACGGCGAGCTCCGGGAAGGAGGCGCCATCAGGAATCACGATTCGAGCGCCCATCGACACGACGACCACGGCCGCAATGGCGATGCCGACGCCGAATCCGATGACCCAACGCAACCAGGAGGGCAGGTTGTTGTCGAGTTTTGCGTGCCGCGCAGGTAGACGACGCAAGACAAGTACGAAGACAATCAGTGAGAGCGTCTCGATGAGCGCCTGCGTCGTGGCGAGGTCCGGAGCTCCCGACAATGCGAAGATCGCAGACTGCGCGTATCCCGTGACACCAACCAGGATGACGCCTTGGAATCGTTTATTGGACCGTGTGGAGGCGAAGGCCGCAATGGCAATGACGACCATGATCGCGACCTGTGCCCAGGTCCACGAAATCGTGAGGTCCGGGCGCTGCACGCCTTGCACGGCAAAGGCTACCGTGACGCTCGCGATCAACACGACAAAGATTGTGGCGAGGTATACCGGCAGCGAACCGCGCTGGGTGGATGAGGTCAGTCTCGCGGCAACCGCATCCGTGACACGCAGCGAAAGCCAGTAGCCGCGCGATGACTCGATGATGTCTGGCACCATCGACTGGATCTTGGCAACCTGCCCGCGGAAGACGAAGAGCAGAATACCGATAGTCAGGGTGATTGCCGACACACCGAGCGCCGGCTCCAGACCGTGCCAGAGCGCGAGGTAGTACGGATGCTCGGGGTCGAGTGCCGGCATCGTATCGGCATAGTGCGTGAGGAGCTGGTCGATCGGTCCAACCAGGAACGGGAACACCACGGTCGCGATGACCAGCAACACCGGCGCAATGAGTTCGTCAATGTGCTCACGTGCTGCCTTGACCGGTTCAACCTTGGGCTTTGTCGCGAATGCACCGTGTAGGAATCGAATCGTGTAGCCAACGGTGAGCAGCGAGCCAATCGCGGTACCGATGAGGGCGACCCAGCCCCAGGAATCTCCGTGTTCAATGCCTGAAATGAAGGCAGAGAATACGCCTTCCTTGGCGATGAATCCCCACAACGGCGGAATACCGGCCATAGAAGCGGCGGCGATGGTTGCGGTAATCGCAAGCACCGGCGCGCTCTTGCCGAGGCCGCTCAGCTTACGAATATCGCGCGTGCCGGTCCGGTGGTCGATGATGCCGACCGCGAGGAATAGCGCTGCTTTGAACAGCGCGTGGCCGATCACCATTGCGAGTGCTGCGAGGCCCGCATCCCGACCACCGTATCCGGCAATCGCGGTCATGAACCCGAGCTGCGAAACCGTGCCGTAGGCGAGGATGAGCTTGAGGTCGTACTGTCGCAATGAACGCCAGCCACCGACCAGCATGGTCCACACACCCACCACGATGAGTACTTCACGGAAACCGGGCACGTCACCGAATTCCGGCATGAGTCGCAGGATGAGGTAGATGCCCGCTTTCACCATCGAAGCGGCATGCAGGTACGCGGATACCGGTGTCGGTGCGGCCATTGCACCGGGGAGCCAGAAGTGGAAGGGAATGAGCGCCGACTTGGTTCCTGCACCAACCAGGATGAGCATGAGCGCGGTGATGAGCGCAGCGCTTGGTTCGATACCCATTCCGATGATCTCGGAAAAGTTTGCGGTACCCGCGATCGCGTGGAGCAGCACCAGCCCGACGAGCATCGCCAGGCCGCCGAAGGTGGTGACCAGTAGCGCCTGCATCGCGGATGCGCGGGAGGCTCGTCGGCCGGTGTAGTGGCCGATGAGCAAGTAGGACAATACGCTCGTGCCTTCCCAGAACACAAACATGAGGTACATATTGTCGGCAGTGACGAGCCCGAACATCACGCCCGCGAAGGCCAGCAACACACCGGCGAATCGTCCGATTCCGGCCTCATTGCGTTCGAAGTAGCTCGCACAGTAAATGAGCACGAGCGCACCGATCGCGGTAACGATCATCGCGAGAACCCAACTGAGGGCATCTATTCGGAACGCGAAATCGAGCCCGATGACCGGCAGCCACTCAATATAGAGTTCCCACGCACCACCGGCAAATACGGTGGGGGCAAGCGTTGCTGTCCAGATCGCTGCGGCTGCAGAGACTGCGGCAGCCACGTAGAACATTGCGTTCCCGGGGAGGCGTTTGAGGGCTGGCATCGCGCAACTCGCGACTCCGAAGAGTGCGAGAAGAACCACCATGCGTACGCACCTTTCCTAGCGCCAAAAAACTTGCGACCTGAACATCCTAGTCGGTTGCGACAGCACAGACTGCTGCTTCACCCAATGGCGCTACTGTTTATTTGATGATCCAGATAGGTATGAGCACTTCGTGCACCTTCCCGAAGTCGGTTGACAGCTCCTTCAAGATTGCGAAGCGGGCTGGATTCGATGGCATGGAAGTTATGGTTTCCACCGAGGATGCAACTCGCTCGGCGGCCACGTTGCGCGCGCTGTCGCGGAAGCACGACCTTCCGGTGCTCGCCATTCACGCGCCGGTGCTGTTCTTTACGCAGTTCGTCTGGGGAACAAAGCCCGCCGTGAAACTGGAGCGATCGGTCGAGCTTGCCTATGACTGCGGCGCTGATGTGGTCGTCGTGCACCCGCCATTTCGCTGGCAGGGAAATTACGCGCAGGACTTTCTGGAGATCGTTCGCCGACTCGAACAGACCACCGGCGTCAAGGTTGCCGTCGAGAACATGTTCCCGTGGAACATCGGTGGTGGCAGTGGGCGGCAAGCCTACTTGCCCGGTATTGACCCCACCGAAATGGACTGCGACTCAATCACCCTCGACTTCTCGCACGCGGCGCTTTCGGGAGCGAACGCGCTCGACCTCGCTCGAGCTGCCGGGCGTCGCCTGCAGCACGTCCACCTCTGCGACGGGCAGGCACCGGGGCAAAACGGCAAGAAGCTGTGGGATGAACATCTCATTCCGGGGCAGGGTGGGCAACCGGTTGCCGAGACGCTGCAGTATCTGGACGACATTAACTACACGGGTCACGTTGTCGCGGAGATCAATACGCGTCCGGCAAAGAGCGAAACAGATCGTATTCGGATGCTCCGCCAGACGGTCGAGTTCGCGCACCGCTATCTTCGGCAGCACTAACTCGTACCGTCATGTGCCGTGTGCAGGTCACCCCGCGAATGACAGCAAGAATTGAGGCACGGTGCCTACACTCGTGACATGTCATTGAGCGCTTCTGAGGTCGAGCAAGCAATGCTCGCGCTAGATCGTAGTGAGCTTGCTGCGCTTGTTCATCGTGGAATCCAAGCACTTGATCCAGGCGACACTGAAGCAACCCAAGTCGAGATCGATGCGGCGTGGCGTGCCGAACTCGAACAGCGCGTCGATGATTTCCTGAGCGGAAAAGCGCAGACGGCACCTTTTGACGAGTCAATTGCTCGCATCCGCGCCAACCTCGCTGCTCAAAACCGTTGACGCTGAGTCTTCGGATTTTTTCACAAGCCGAGGCAGAGATCGAAGCCGCTGCCGCCTGGTACGACGACCAAATGCCCGGGCTGGCGGTGACCTGGTCACCCAAGCTGAAGAGGCGGTCATGAGTATTACCGAGTGGCCGGGGGCTGCCCCAATCTACTACGGCTGGAACCGGGAGCCGATAATGCGGTCAAAGCGACTCAAGAGGTTTCCTTACCTTGTGCTCTATTTCGTCACTGATGTTGAACTCGTGATTGTGGCGTTTTCCCACACCCGGCGGGAACCTGACTACTGGAAAGATCGGCTCTAAGCGAGGTTGTCAGGCGCGCTGCGGCGAAAAAAATCGGGCCAATGAGAACGAGATCCCAAAGAGGCGCCAAGCCGATGCAACCTAGAGAAATCGACAGAGTTATTCATAAATACCTGGTGTTTTGCATTTGCGAAAAAGGGTCGGTTTTCTTGCCTGATTTCGCCCCTCGATCGTCCTCCCACACCACGTGCTACCACCCGATTCGGCCGCACGAAATACCACCCGAAAACCGGGTTACCACCATCCAGAACGTGGTAACCCGCTCTTTCGGTGGTACCCGACAACACACCCGCCGAACCAACCACTCCCCACCACCAAAACACGCCAATCAACACCACCGCATAACCACACCACAAAAAAAAGGGGAGACACCCAAAAGGCATCTCCCCAAACAAGTAACAACATCAACACAACACCCAACCACAACCCCTTAAAAGCAAGAAGGGCATTCCCATAACAGGAACGCCCCTCTCAAAAAGAAGTCCGGCAGTGACCTACTCTCCCACACAGTCCCCCATGCAGTACCAT
>NZ_JBQDBE010000009.1:0-149369 GCF_052090685.1 Gulosibacter sp.
TTTCTTCGCCGGCACCGTTAGCGTTGCCGAATACGACCTCTTCCACCGTCCCGGGGTCAATCTTCGATCGTTTCACCACTTCGCTGATGACGAGTGCCGCGAGGTCGTCGGGACGAACGCTCGCGAGTGCACCGCCATACCGGCCAACCGGGGTGCGTACCCCATCAACGATGAATGCCTCGGGCATATGACTACTCCTTTGTGTCTCGATACTGAGCACTACATTACTGCCCATGCGGTCAGGAATCACCCTGCAGTCAGAGAGTGTGCGGGCTTACCACCAACAATGCGGGCCGATGAAGAACGGCCGGACACCATGTGCCCGACCGTTCAGATTCTCGCTGAGTTGCTAGCTCTTTGATTTCGCGCCGCCGCGAGTGATTGCTTCGTAGATCGCGGTGACAATGAGTGCACCGACGAAGGCAAACAACCAGACCCAAATGTTGAAGAAGCCCGAAAGTGCTTCTGGTCCGACAACGAGGCCACCAATCCAGCCGCCGACAATACCGCCGACGATTCCCAAGATTGCGGTCAGCCACAGCGGGTGGCGACGTTTGTCTTTCGTAACCGCTTGGGCAATAAGCCCAACGACAAGTCCAATAATGATCCAACTAATCCAGCTGAGTGACATAACGCCTTCTCCTATGTGATGGAATTTGGAGTCTCAATGCGAGGCTCGCATCAAGTCAAGGCTACCGAATGCGAACAACCACACCTGGCATTGCTACTCAGCCGATTGGGAGCCTGGCGAGGTGCGTGCGGAAGGCTTTCGTCCATGCACAAGGACATACACGAGGGCAATCGCGATGATGAGTCCCACGAGCAGCCCGAATAGCTCACGATAGGCAACCCCGAGCCCGACCACGGTACCGAGCAGAATTGGGCCGATGCCCATGCCGGTATCGAGACCGATATAGAACGTTGAGATGGCCATGGAGGTTCGCGGTGTGGGGGTATCGCGAACGGCGATCGATTGTAGGAGGGAGATCAACAGGCCGTAACCAAAGGCAATCAGCACCGCGCTGGCAAAGAAACCAATAACGCCGAGATCGAGAGCGAGCAGTAATAGTGCCAGCAGATACGGTACGAATGCGGGCAGCACCACCGCGTTGTCGCTATAGCGGTCGAGGAGCGACCCGCCAATTGGTCGACTCACCGCAAGCGACACCGCATAGACAATGAAAAACACACTCGCGAACTCCAGCAACCCCACTTCCGTGGCGTAGCCGTTCATGAACGTGAGAATCCCGGAATACGGCAGCGCCAGCAAGAGCGCAAGGAGGCCCATGGGAAGGGCGTTCGGCTCCAAGATCCGATCCAAGCGCCAGCTGCGCAGGTGAATCTGCTGCGTTTCGCTCACGGTCACCTCTTGCGTGGGGAGCAAGAATGAGACCAGTGCAGCAATCAGCGACAGGCCCACCCCGAAGGCAAATACCGCGTTGTGATCGCCCGCAGTCACAAGCCAAAGGCCGAGAGCCGGGCCGAGCGCCTGCCCCAACGTGAGCGAAAGCGTAAACCAGCCGGTCCCCTCGCCGCGTCGACTCGCGGGGATCATGCTCATCGCCATAGTGTTGACCAGGTTGCTCACCGAGCCGAACGCCGCTCCCTGCATGATTCGCACGACGAGCAATAAGACAAAGTGGTTTGCAAAAAAGTAACCGATCGACCCGAGAAGCAGGATGCTTACCGAGATCACCAGCATTCGCTTGCGACCGATGACATCGGTGTACTTGCCAACAAACACACGGGCAATCAGCGCCCCAAACACAAACACACCGGCGGCCAGCCCGGCTTCTGCCTCACCGACCCCGAATCGGTTGACGGCGTATCCCGTCATGTAGGTCATGAGCAGCAGAAAGTTCAACGCAATAGCGGCGTTCACCACCATCACGCCGATAAACGGTCCCGTCCACAACCTTGGTTGCGGGGTCTCCTGGCTAACCTGCAAAATGACGGCCCTCTTCAACCGCCTTCTTCCATCCTGCGGAGTAGCGGGGCATGATCACGGCGAATGAGAAGAACAGGCCTAGGAAAAAGGTCCACGCGAGCATTGCGAAGAGATTCTCCATGAGGATCATCGGGACAAAACCAATCGCGTACCCGCCGCAGGTACTCGCCAGCGACTCGGCGAGGGCAAGCCGGAGCACCTCGCGTTCTTCATACGGTCGTTGTCCCTGCGACAGGCTGCGAAGGATTGCGTAGCCAATCCCGTATCCCAAGCACACCAGGGCGGCGACGAACAACCAGCTGAAAAACAGGCTGAGGAAGCTGCTCGCCTCGAGTTGTTGCCTGCCGAGGTCGCTGCCGTAGGTGAATAAGAAAAACGAAGCGACCCAGGCGAGAAACGTCACGCCAACGATCGCGAAACCCGTTTGCCGAGCCGGAGTCCTAAACTCCCACGCGACTACCTGCGTGCCGGGTTCACGGGAATCACGACGTTTGGCCATTCCTGAAGTGTAGGCCTATTCGGCAAACCCGGATTCCACGAGAGCTACGAGTGCATCCACGGCTTCCGTTGCCTGTGCACCGCTCGCAACCAGTTCGAGTTCCGTTCCTTTCTTCGCGCCCATCGCCATGATGCCCAGCAGGCTCTTGGCATCCACGCTGTTCACTTTGATCTCGGCGTCAAAGGAGCTTGCGGTCTTCACGAACTCTGCCGCGGGACGGGCGTGGAGTCCGGTCTCGTTGACCAGGGTGACGGTACGGCGGATCTCATCAGACATGTCTATTCCTTAGTGGGTTTGGATGGATCGGGCTGTGGTGTGCGTGGACTATTCGTCCGTGGTGCGTACACGATTCGTTGCGGCCACGAAACGATCGAGTTGCTGTAATGCTGCACCCGAATTGATCGTGCCACGCGCGACCTCAATCTTTTCGATGAGCCGGTCACGAATCGGTCGCTCGATCGTGTCGGAGTCCCTCGCAATGTCATAGGCGACCATGCCGGCAGCGGAATTGAGCAGCACAATGTCTCGGACCGCATCCTTGCCGCCGCCCGCGAGCGTCTCACGCGCAATTGCGGCATTCTCCTCGGGTGTGCCACCGAGTAGTTCTTCCAGCTCGTAAGTGCCCAGACCAAGGTCGCGCGGATGGATATCGTGCTCGGCGACATCTCCGCGTGCCACTTCCCAGATGTGGGAGTAACCGGTCACCGTCAATTCATCGAGCCCATCGTCGCCCCGGAACACGAGTGCGGCAGCGCCTCTAGTGCGAAACACCCCGACAATCAGCGGGATCGCTTCGCGCTTTGCCACTCCCACGGCAGATGCTTCCGCACGCGAGGGGTTCGTCAGCGGACCGAGGTAATTGAATACGGTCGATACCCCCAGTTGCTTCCGCACGCCACCGGCGTGCGCGAATCCGGGGTGGAAGAGCGAAGCATAGAGGAAGGTCATCCCCGTCTCCTCGAAAATCTCCTTTAGCGCCTCGGGCCGGGAACTGTGGTGAGCGCCGAGCGCGGTCAAGACATCGGATGCACCAGATTTTGCGGATGCCGCGCGGCCACCGTGCTTGATTACTGGGACTCCGGAACCCGCAATTACGAAGGAGGACATCGTCGATACATTGACTGTGCCGATCATGTCGCCGCCAGTACCGACGATATCGAGTCCCCAGGGGGTGATATCGATAGGAAGCGCATTGGCGAGCACCGCATCCCGGAACCCCACCAGTTCTTCTACCGTTTCGCCTTTCGCGCGCAAAGCGATCAGCCACGCGGCTAGCTGCGCTTCACTCACTTCCCCCTGCATCACCTGCTGCATCGACCACGTCGCTTGTCGAACCGAAAGATCTTCACCATTGAGCAGTGATTCGAGCATTTGGGGCCAATTCAGCAATTCCGTCATGGCCAGAATTCTAGTCATAGGATGGCCCCACAGTGCCGCGCCGGACGGCAAGTGCAACCTGAAACGCCTATAACGAGACTCGCCAGGCGTTGCAAACTTTGCGAACCTGGGAAATCGGTCATAATGGATGCTGTGACTTCCCTAAATCCTGCATCTTCGGCACCACGCGTGCACCGTCCAAACACCGTAGCCATTGGCACCATCGTGTGGCTTGGCTCGGAAGTGATGTTCTTCGCCGGTCTCTTTGCGATCTACTTCACTCTTCGCGCGATGGCTCCAGAGCAGTTTGCTGCTGGCCACGACATCATGAACATTCCGTTCGCAGCGATCAACACCGCGATCCTGGTGAGCAGCTCCGTGACCTGCCAGCTCGGCGTCATGGCGGCCGAGCGCGGTCAGAAGACTCGCGACGGCAAGCGACTGGGCACCATCGAGTGGTACTACATCTCGGCCATTCTCGGTTCGATCTTTATGGGTGGTCAGGTCTGGGAGTACGCGACACTCGTCAGCGAGGGTTACGTGCTCAACTTGAACTCCTTCACCAGCGCATTCTTTATGGCGACTGGCTTCCACGGTCTCCACGTTCTTGGTGGCATCCTCGCGTTCTTCGTGGTGATTGTGCGCCTCTACGCAGTCAAGAGGATGGGGCAGCGCGAGCAGCAGAGCGCGATGGCCATCTCTTATTACTGGCACTTCGTTGACGTGGTCTGGGTAGGCCTCTTCTTCGTCATTTACATCCTTCCGTTTATCGCTTAGTTGCGCCGTCCCCGTCGAGAGAGTTTTTCCAATGTCACTTGCAACGAAGTCCCGACCGTCCGCGAAGAAGTCACGTAAGCGTTCGCGTCGGACCCCGCTCGCAACTGCCGCACTGCTCGGCGTAGGCCTCCTGCTTTCCGGTGGGGCGTACGGTGCCGTCGATTCACTCGTCGCGAATGCTGCGACGGATGAAACCGCCGAGGTCGACATGACCGCGACGGAGACCATCGCCGAGGGTGAAGCGCTCTTCAACGCAAACTGCGCCACCTGCCACGGTATGGATGCAGTGGGTACTGAAAACGGTCCGACCCTCATCGGTGTGGGTTCCGCTTCGGTTCACTTCCAGGTTGGTACCGGTCGTATGCCCATGCAGATGAACTCGCCACAGGCCCCGGCGAAGCCGAACCAGTTCACTGAGACGCAGACGCTGCAGATGGCGGCATACGTTGCCTCCCTCGCTCCTGGTCCCGCAATCCCCGATGCGCAGTACACGCAAGCCGATGGCGATGCTGCCCACGGCGCTGAACTCTTCCGCATTAACTGCGCGATGTGCCACAACGTGGCTGCCGCCGGTGGTGCGCTGACCGAGGGTAAGTACGCACCCGAGTTGCAGACGGTTGATCCCGTCCACATCTACGAGGCAATGCAGACCGGTCCCCAGAACATGCCCGTCTTCAGCGACACGAACCTGACGCCGCAGGACAAGGCCGACATCATTACCGCAATCACGTGGATGACCGACAACACCAACATGGTTGGCGGTTATAACCTCGGTGGCGTCGGCCCCGTTGCCGAGGGTCTCTTTATCTGGGTGTTCGGAATCGGTGGCGCTGTAGCCTTCGCCATTTGGCTCACCTCCCGACCGAACTAGTTCTTCTCACTTTTAGTTTTTACTCCTCATCTCAACCCAGAAAGGGATAACCATGGCTGAAGACGAACACGGCGGGGAGCTCCGTACCGCTAATTCGTCCGATCGCTCGGGTAACTCCGGAACGGCACTTATCGCCACTGAAAGTTTCGAAGACCCGGGGCATCCGGAACACGGACACCGCGTGACCGACAGCGACCCCAAAAAGGCGAAGGGCGCAGAACGTGTCGTCGTCGTCCTGTTCTGGGTATCGCTCGTGTTCTCGATCTTTGCGATCGCTGCGTATTTCATCTGGCCCATCGACCGAGAAGACATCACCTCAGTCCGTTGGAACAGCCTCTTTGTCGGCTTAGGAATTGCCTTCGGCATGCTCGCGCTTGGCTCGGGAGTCGTCGCCTGGGCGAAGTACCTCATGAAAGACGAAGAATTCGCGGAAGCACGTCACAAGACCGGCGCATCCCCCGCCACCGGCAAACGCGTTGTCGAGATTTTTGCGCAGGCAGATGAGGAGTCCGGCTTCAGCCGCCGCAAGCTTCTGCGTAACTCGCTCATCACCGCGGTGCTCGCTCTCCCTCTGCCGGGAATTGTGCTGCTGCGTGACCTCTACAACGGCAACAACGAGCATCCCGTAGATCTACTGCACGAGACGATGTGGGATGAGGGCGTTCGCCTTGTGCGTGACCCTTCGGGCACACCGATCAAGGCTTCCGACGTCACCATTGGCTCCGCCTTCCACGTTATTCCTGATGGCCTCAACGACCTCGGTCACGACGAGCTGCTGAACGCGAAAGCAAAGGCTGTTGTGTTGCTCATGCGTTTGCCGGAAGAGAAGCTGAACGAACGTCCCGACCGCGAGGGCTGGTCGTACCACGGTATCGTCGCCTATTCGAAGGTCTGCACGCACGTCGGTTGCCCGGTTGCGCTGTACGAACAGCACACGCACCACCTGCTTTGCCCATGCCACCAATCGCAGTTCGACGTGACCAACCACTGTGAGGTCATCTTCGGACCAGCCGGCCGCCCGCTACCGCAGCTGCCAATCGCCGTCGACAACGAGGGTTACCTGGTTGCGCAGAGCGACTTCCTCGAACCTGTTGGCCCGACCTTCTGGGAGCGTCGTAATGACTACAACGTATAAGTCACCTGTCGCAGAGGACAGCGCCATTGCAAAGGCCTCCGTCTGGATTGATGAGCGCACGAGTGTCTCGGGTGCGGTCAAGGAATTCGGTCGGAAGATCTTCCCCGACCACTGGTCGTTCATGCTCGGTGAGGTGGCGCTCTATAGCTTCATCGCAATCCTGCTGTCGGGAACGTTTCTCACATTCTTCTTCGACCCGACCATGACGCACACGACCTACAACGGGCAGTACGTGCCGTTGAAGGGTGTTGGCATGTCCGGCGCAATGGCCTCCACCCTGGACATCTCCTTTGATGTCCGCGGTGGTCTACTGATGCGCCAGGTTCACCACTGGGCTGCGCTCTTGTTCGTGGCATCGATCATGTTGCACATGGCCCGCGTATTCTTCACCGGCGCCTTCCGTAAGCCACGTGAACTGAACTGGCTCATCGGCCTTGTGCTCTGGATCCTCGCAATGCTCGAGGGTTTCTCGGGCTACTCGCTCCCCGACGACCTGCTTTCGGGTAACGGTCTTCGCATCGTGGACGGCATGATCAAGGCGGTTCCACTCGTCGGAACTTGGATTTCGTTCTTGATGTTCGGTGGTGAGTTCCCGGGCACCGACATCGTTGGGCGCCTTTACTCGCTGCACATCATGATTTTGCCCGCGCTGTTGATCGCGTTCCTCGCGCTGCACCTCATCCTGATGGTGGTGCACAAGCACACGCAGTGGCCTGGGCCTGGACGCACTGAAAACAACGTTGTCGGTAACCCGGTGCTGCCAGTCTTCGCTGGTAAGGCCGTTGGCTTCATGTTCCTGATCCTCGGCATGATCTTCTTGATCGCCTCGCTCTTCCAGATCAACCCGGTGTGGAACTACGGCCCGTATGACCCGTCCCCGGTTTCTGCCGGTACGCAGCCTGACTGGTACATCGGATTCGGTGACGGTGCACTCCGCCTGATTCCGCCCGGTTGGGAAATTGCGCTCGGCAACTTCACGCTGTCACCGGCAATTCTGGTGCCGTTCGTGCTCATGGGAATCTTCGTGATCGGGCTGTTTGTCTATCCGTTCCTCGAGTCGTGGGTCACGGGTGACAAGCGTGAGCACCACCTGCTCGACCGCCCCCGTAACGCTCCATTCCGTACCGCACTCGGTGCCGCGTGGATTAGCTTCTACGCCACGATGTGGGGAGCGGCGTCTTCGGACCTCATTGCGACGCACTTCTCGATGGCAATGGAACACGTCATCCACATCCTGCAGTTCTGGTTGATCTTCGGAACGGTCATCGTGTTCTTCATCACACACCGAGCCTGCATTGCGTTGCAGAAACAGGATCGCGCAACTGCGCTGCACGGTCACGAGTCCGGACGCGTCATCCGACTCCCCCACGGTGAGTTCCAGGAGATCCACGTGCCGCTCACTGAAGAAGAGCAGTACGAACTCAACGCATTCGAGACGTATGCGCCGGTCAAGCCTTATGTCGATCCCGAAACGGGTAAGACCAAGGGCAAGCTGCGGGCACGCCTGTCGCGTTGGTTCTTCGCGGACCGCGTCGAGGCCAGCACTCCGGCTGAGGTCGAAGCGGCGAAGCACCACCACGGTGAACTGAACTAGCGACCATCGCTCAAGCGAAAGCGCTGGGGTTCCGAGTATTCGGAACCCCAGCGCTTTTTCGTGTTCTCGGCACTTTTCGAGATCGCGCTTTCCGGATGTCGTTGCACCTAGTCGTTGCACCTAGTCGTTGCACCTAGTCATGGCACGTAGTCATGGCACGTAGTCATGGCACGTAGCGCTCATCATGGTTGAAGTACGACCCATGATGAGCGCTGCCAACCATGATTACGTAAGCTACGAACCATGTTGAGCGCTACGTGCCGCCTACGTGCAAAACGCGGCGACATGACCGGCGAAATCCCTATCGTGGCATTTTTCGGATGGAGCCGGTTACCGGCGATGCGGATACTTCGCGAATTCTCGCTCAAGCGCTGAGCGGACCCGCTTAGATGGTGCTTTCGCGAACGGGACGATCTCGAGCGTCCGATTCCGGCCGCTCCCCTTGCTCGACCACGTGGCGATGAGGCGCCCGTTCGAATACACAACGGGTTTAAAGACGCCGTTGCGTGCCACATCGATCTTCAAGTGATGCTCCTTCGTCACGATCGCTGAGCGGTCTTGGTAACCGAGCAGATACTCGTCAAACGGCGGCAGCAGCCGCGCTCCGGTGATCGCATCCTGCGCTTCTTCCACTGCCGCAGTGAGTCCCGGAGGGCCCCACAGCGGCTCGCCAGCAGCGTCTACACCGTATTGCTCGAGTGAGTCCGTGATCGGGTAGGCGGAAAGCGCGTTGCGGAGCTGCCCAAGCGGCAACTTCGTCCACCAGGCAAAGTCTCGCAGAGATGCGGGCCCGTGCCCCTCGAAATAGCGCCGCAGCCACTCGGCAGTTGCGGCCAAGTCCTCGCCGTTGAATCGCGACACCAGGCTGTTTCCCTCGGGAAGCCACTGCTCCGCCGCCACGACCAGGTGCTCGGCGCCGCGAAGCGGCCCATAGGCGAGCACTCCCGAGGCGATCAAGGTAAAGAGCACGTGATACCGCTGCGGGCCGGAGAGCGGAAATCCCCGTTCTGAGAGCTGCTGGCTGAGCTCCGGACGCGACAGAGCACCATCCTCCGATTCGGATAGGAGGCGGAGAATTTCGTCCGTGACACGGGCCATGAGCGCGTCATCGAGCTCAAGTTCTTCTCGTCGTCGGGCAGCGCCTCGAACGGTCCGGGCACCGGCGAGCTCGGTCATCCACGGCATATCGGCGGCATCGGCCGCGAACACGGTGCCACGCATCGGATAGCCACGCACAATCTGGCCAGTGTTGAATGCATCCTCGACATCGGCGGCCTGACCGGTGCTTCGAAGCGCAAGCGCTGCGATCACCCCACCCAAGTGTTGCCCCTGCACGCAAGAAAGCAGTGCTGCAGCCGCACGCGGTGTTCTGCCGGTATCGACCGGTACGAGCCCTTGGGCTGCGAACCGGTGTGCGGCAATGGCGGCGGATGCAAAAGGGACCTGCTCAGACATGTCGCACAGTGTATGCGACGAGTGAGCAGGTCCCTTGCGGTGTCTGCCGAAATTAGCGTCCCGGTTGACGGAGCGTCAGACCACTAGTGGCCAAACTTGCCACGGTAGGTTTCGAACATCCAGCCAAGCAGACCGATGAGCGCGATTGGTGCAAGCCAGAACGCTGGCCACCAACCGACGGCGATACTCGCGAATACGCCGCCGACGCCGGCTGCCGTCACGAAAGGCCACATCGTAGCGGGCATGAAGAAGCCGAGGTCTTCATCCGCGTCACGGATTTCGGCATCTTCACGGTCTTCAGGAAGCAGCTTCTTGGCGAACGGTTTGTTCTCGAAACCCAGGTAGAAGGCGATGAACCCAGTGAAGAGTGCCATCAAGGCAAAGGCAACGATACCGACCCACTCAGCGTCGTTGTCGAACACTGCCGTCCAGACGGTATACACAACGGCCATGACTGCATAGAACGCAGTCAGTACCCAAAGAACATTTCGGAGTGTCTTCATTCTGAGAAGTCCCTATGCCTTTCCGCTTACGGTCGCCGGTTCATCGTGTGAACCCGGCGCCGAGTACTCAGGGTGGTTAAGGTCGAAGGCCGGGCGTTCCGAACGGATGCGCGGGATCGACGTGAAGTTGTGGCGCGGCGGTGGGCAGCTTGTTGCCCACTCGAGCGAGCCACCGTAACCCCACGGGTCATTCACGGTGACCTTCTTGCCACGGCGGTGCGTGATGAACACGTTCAGGAAGAACGGAATCATCGAAAGCGCGAGCACAATCGCACCGATTGTGGAGACCTGGTTCATCCAAGTGAAGTCGTCCTCGGGCTGGTACGTGTAGTAACGACGGGGCATACCCATGACACCAAGCCAGTGCTGCACAAGGAAGGTCAGGTGGAAGCCGATGAACAGCAACCAGAAGTGGATCTTGCCGAGGCCCTCATTGAGCATCTTGCCGGTCCACTTTGGCCACCAGAAGTAGAAGCCGGCGAACATCGCGAATACCACGGTACCGAAGACCACGTAGTGGAAGTGAGCAACCACGAAGTAGGTGTCAGAGATGTGGAAGTCAAGCATCGGCGACGCGAGAATGACGCCCGTGAGACCACCGAATACGAAGGTCACGATGAAGCCAAGTGACCAAAGCATTGGCGTTTCGAAGGTAATTGATCCTCGCCACATTGTGCCGATCCAGTTGAATATCTTCACGCCCGTCGGCACCGCAATGAGCATCGTCATGAGCGCAAAGAATGGCAGTAGCACGGAGCCGGTGACGTACATGTGGTGTGCCCACACCGATGCCGAAAGTGCGGCAATTGCGATGGTCGCAAGGACCAGTGTCTTGTACCCGAATATCGGTTTTCGACTGAAGACCGGGAAGATCTCAGACACGATGCCGAAGAAGGGCAGTGCAATCACATACACCTCTGGGTGTCCGAAGAACCAGAACAGGTGCTGATACAGAATCGTGCCGCCCGCATCCACGTCATATATGTGCGTCAAGAACACTCTGTCCATCAGCAGTGCGAACCAAGCAACCGTAAGCACGGGGAACGCGAAGAGTACGAGGATCGACGTGATGAGGATGTTCCAGGTGAACACCGGCATGCGCCACATGGTCATACCCGGAGCACGCATCGTAATGATCGTGGTGATGAAGTTCACCGCACCGAAAATGGTGGCGTAACCGGTCATCGCCAACCCGGCTAACCATAAGTGCCCGCCGATACCCGGCGAGAAGGTTGTCAGTGACAGCGGTGTATACGCCGTCCAACCGAAGGAAGCAGCACCCTGCGGGGTAAGGAAGCCCATCACCGCGATGATTGCACCGAAAGAGTACAACCAGTACGCAAACGCGTTGAGTCGAGGGAATGCCACGTCAGCGGTACCGATTTGCAACGGGATCATGATGTTCGCAAAGCCCGAGAAGAGCGGTGTCGCGAACATCAGGAGCATGATCGTGCCGTGCATCGTGAACAGCTGGTTGTACTGTTCCTTGTTCGCGATGAGTTCCATGCCGGGGGCAAAGAGCTGACCGCGAATCAGCAGCGCCATCACGCCACCAATACAGAACCAAACAACCGAGGAGACCAGGTACATGTACCCGATCATCTTGTGGTCGGTGGTCGAGAGCATTTTCAGGATCAGGTTGCCCTTGTTCCCGGTCTTGTTGACTGAGAGATCCTGTTCTGCGGCTGGCTGCTCACCAGCGGCAGCGGGCCTATTCAATGTCGAAGTCATGTTCACCCTGCCCTAGTGCTCGTCTTCATTGTGTTGGATAACCGGCACGCTCGTACCCGGGTTATCGGTGTCACGGTTGTACTCGTCGCCAACCTGGCCTTCGTTGCCGGCTTCGCGGAGCGATTCAATATAAGCGTTGTAATCCTCGGCCGAGACGACCTCGACCTGGAAGAGCATCATCGAGTGGTATTCACCACAAAGCTCGGCGCACTTCCCCATGTAGGTGCCCTCGCGCTCGGCAACGAACGAGAACTGGTTCGTCTTGCCGGGGATGGTGTCTTCCTTGTAGTTGAACTCTGGTACCCAGAAGGAGTGCGCAACGTCGCGCGACTTCAGATCCAGTGTCACGTTTGCGCCTACGGGTACGTACAGCGTCGGGAGCTGGCCGTAGTCAATTTCACCGGTGGTCTTCCCCTCGGCGTCACGGAGTTCAACTGCCTGCACACCCTGGTAGTAGACATCCCCGCCGTACTCGGAACCTTCTACCTCGAGGTAGTTGAAGTCCCAAGCCCACTGCTTGCCGTAGACCTCAATGTGTACGTCCAGCTCCTCTGCCGAGTAGTTCTCCTCGACAATGGCCTGATCGCGTGCCGTAAAGGCGAAGAAACCGCCGACCAGCACCACCGGAATGACCGTGAAGAGGATCTCAATCGGCATGTGGTAGCGCATCTGCACCGGCAGCCCGACGTCATTCTTACGGCGACGGTGAACAACATTGGACCAGATCAGCAGGCCCCACACGAAGAAACCAATAAGGAGCAACACGACCCACGAATTGACCCAGAACGTCGCGGCCATATCGCCGACATCGGTCGTACCCGGAAGACCCGGCATGTAGCCGTTCAATTCCTGAGCCGTGCACCCTGCGAGCACGAGCGTTAGAACAGCGCTCAGCGAGAGCGCTGTCCACTTTTTTCGGTGGTTCTTCCGCACGTTGGACCTTTCGAGAAGACGCATACAGACGATTCCCAGTGTAGCCCCATTCGGGGCCTGCCTTACCAATCGAGGCTCCGCGTGTGGCGTGTTTCATCGGCTTTGAAAAGGTTAACTGAAATAGCGCACGCATCCTGACGGATGCGTGCGCCGAATTCATAGGGGCGTCACTGTAGGGTTCGCGCAATCGAGTTGCGCGTGTTTGGCCTAGTGGAACGAGTCACCGCAGGCGCAACTTCCGCCGGCGTTGGGGTTGTCGATGGCGAAGCCCTGTTTCTCAATCGTGTCCGAGAAGTCAATCGACGCACCGTCGAGATACGGGACGCTCATCTCATCAATGATGAGCTCCACCCCATCGAAGTCGACGCTGGCGTCGTTCTCCAGCTCTCGCTCGTCGAAGTAGAGCTGGTAAATCAGCCCCGAACAGCCGCCTGGCTGTACCGCAACGCGAAGCCGAAGGTCACTGCGGCCCTCTTGGTTCAGTAGCGACTTAACCTTGCCAACAGCGGCCTCGGTCAGCTGCACATTGTGCGAATTTTCGGTGACGGTGATGCCATTCAGCGCGGTCGTCATGCTTCCTCCTGATCACAAACTCCAACGCCCTTTCGCGTCGTGTCATGCTCAACGTAGTGGATCTCGCAATTATTCCACGACTACTCGACATACTTGGCGAGGAATCGAGCTTCCGCTTCGATTGCGCGTCGCAGCACACCGAGATGTTGCGATTCATTCGGCGAGTGCGCGAGCGTAGCCGGGTCTTCCACGCCTGTGACGAGCACCTCAGCGCTTGGGAAACGCTCCATAAGTTCAGAAATCATTGGAATTGATCCGCCAATACCGGTGTGAGCGGTTTCCCTACCCCAGGCTTCACTCAACGCGGCGGTCATTTGCTGGACACCTTCGCCTTCGAGGTTCACGAGGAAGGGGTCGCCGTTGTCAAGCGAATCAATCTCAATTTCGGCGCCGAAGGGTGCGTGTTCGCGGAGGTGTTGCAGGAGCGCATCCGCATACTCGCTCGCGGTTTGGCCGGGTGCCACACGTGCCGAAATCCGTACTCGCACTTCGGGCAGCAGCGTATTGGATGCGTTCGCAACGTTGGGTGCGTCAATTCCGGTGACAGTGATGGCTGGCTGAAACCACGTGCGCGAATGCAGTGGGCCGCGACCGATGAACTGCCCACCGATGACACCCGCTTCGGTGAGCAGCTGCGATTCATCGACTTCGGGCACTCCGGCATCGTGACGGTGCAGTCCCGATACTGCCACGGCACCGTCTTCGTCCCACAGCGTATTGAGCAGTCGAATCGTTGCCAACATCGCGTCGGGGGCAAGGCCCCCGTACATCCCCGAATGCGAGGCATGTTGCAGAGTTCGCACAGTCAGGTTGAACGCGACGTTGCCGCGCAGCGCGACGGTAAGCGAGGGGGTATCGATGGCGGCATTGTCGCTATCGGCCACGATGATGTAGTCCGCGTCGAGTTCGCGGTGATGTTCCTCGAGGAACCGACTGAAGCTGCGTGAGCCATTCTCTTCTTCCCCATCGATCAGTATCGAGATACCAAGTCCGAAGGGCACCTGCCTTGCTTCGAGCACGTCTCGCAACGCTTCGAGCGCTCCGAGGTGCACGAGGATTCCGGCCTTATCGTCGCTTGCCCCGCGACCGTAGAGTCGATCGCCGATCACGGTGGGTTCGAAGATTGGGGTGCGCCACTTTTCGGAGTCGCCCGGTGGCTGTACATCGTGGTGGGCGTACAGCAACACGGTCGGATAGCCCTCGAGCGGTGGTCGATGCGCGATCACCGCTGGCTGACCGAGGCGACCCGACGCATCCTCGTATTGGTGCACATCCACCGTGTCGAACAGGCCCGTCTGCGTAAATAATTCCCGCACGGCTTCGGCACCGCGCTGCACGGGTTCGCGATCAAAGTCATCCCAACTCACCGATGGGATGCGTACGAGGTCGCTGAGTCGTGAGATGACATGCGGCATCCCAAGTTGGACACGATCACGTAGTTGGTCGCCGATCAGGGCGGGTTCAGAAGCACTCATGGCCACAGCCTACGACCGCACGAGATCCTGTGCGCCATCATCCGGACTGTAATAGGCGGCGGAATCGAATGCCGAGCTGAATTCCTCCTCAGTGGATTCATTCGAGTTCACGTCATCAGGCTCGGGTTGGTGCTCGGGCGTGCCCGCCGCTTCCCGAATATTTCGTAGTTCGGTCAGCACGGCACGAGCGACGGAATCCCACTCCCGAAACGCCAGCGCATTGATATTGGGGCGTGAGAAGGCGCCGCCATTTGGTCGGCTGGTTCCGGAGCCAACGCCGAATCGTCGTGGATGCACTCCCCCGCCCGCGCGGATGAGTCGCGCATCCGACTGCCTCACGTCAACGAAGCCCGTGGCGATCGGTCCGAGTTGCTGTTGCCGACCGGCACCGGATTCGATGAGGTCGCGCAGCACAGCCGAGTCGGTGTGTTCGATACTCGCTTCGGGCAACCACGCATCGATCAGTGCGCGCGTTCGCCGCTCGCCCGGAATCGACGCGCTCTTCGCTACAAATTCACCAGTCGAGTTATCGGTGTGTACGAGCAATCCCGCGCCGAGGAACTCGATAATTCCCGCTTCGGACAGCGCGTTGATCTGCTCAAGGCGGTTTGGCGGCGGTCCGGAGGCGATATAGCTAAAGAATTTGTACCAGCGGCGCTGGTACTCCCGTACGAACGAGGTGTCATCCCAATTCCGGTGCGTGGAAATCTCCGAGGCAGCGAGGAAGGCAAAGAGGATGCCGTTAAAGAGAGCCTGCATTTCGGAGTACCGAGAGTTCGTGCTGCGCTCGAGGTTGTGCGCAATATAGCACCGAGTCCACTGCTGTAGTTCCTCGGCAGTATCGAATTGCACGCCGGCAAGCGGTCGATCCAGGAGCGCCATGTCGAGCCGATCGAGCGGATCGGGCACCGCGCGTTCGACAAGGTCGGCATATTCCTCGCCATCGAGATCAAGCTCATCGAGTCCCGCTCGGAATTTATGCCAGGTCAGGGCTACGCGATCGGGCGAGCCGGTGAAGAGCTCGAGGTAGTACGCGTGCAGGATCTCGCGACGAATATGCGGATAGAGGTGGTCGCTGAAATCGAGGCCGGGGGTATTGTCGGCGATCTGCTTCGCGATTTCCGCGTTGAAGTACCGCGGCACGTAGGTGTCCCCACGTGGTGTGGACGAGACTTTGGAGCGATAGGGCACCCCTCGTCGGGAGCCAAGTAAGAGCCTCGGTTCGTGTCCCGAAGGGTGGTAGACGAGGCGGCCATCCTCACGCAAAAATTTGCCACCGCGGCCCTCACTAAGCAGCACCAGGAGGTCCACGGCAGCGAGTCCGAGTCCGCGCACAATGACCTCTTCGCCCGGTTCGAAGGCACCAAGATCCGCATCGGCGGTATAGGACGGGCCGAGGTATTTCGAGCCCTTGAACGCGGCGAAATCGGTGAAATAGCGTGCTTCCCCGGTCAACTCACTACCGAGATGCCCAAAGGAATAGATCACGAGGTCGGTCGTAAGCTGGTCGCCGCCGGCGAGGGTGACGATCTGTGCCCCGGTGTTGTCATCGGCGACACTCACGACCTCGTCGCGGTGCCACATCACTTTAGAACCCGGGCTGAGCCCATCCACGGCTTGCTCGAGGAACCACGTCATGTAGCGCTCGTGAAGTCGACGAGTCGGGAAGGATGCTGGCCCAAGTGTGTTGATTTCCTGCGCGAGTTCGGGATCAGCCCGGGGGTCAATATCAATGTCACGAATGCGGCCCTCGCGCACCTCAATCGCCCACTCGTCGAGCGTCGGCCCCGGAGATATCGGCCCCTCTATCGTGCAGGAGCTATCGGTAAACATCGTGATGTCACAGGCCATTGAGTTCAGCGTCAGCAGTCCCGATTGGGAGTCGCGCCAGATCCGACCGGCACCGGGAGGGTACGGGTCAATGAGGTGCAGGATCAGGGGACGGTCATCGATTTCCGCCTGATTTGCGATGAGGCGCTCGACGATCCCGGCGGTCCGAGGGCCGGCACCGACGAATGTGATGCAGCGTGAAGCGAGGTGCCCGTCATGGTCGACCAGCCGCGCCGCTCTCCGGGTGGAGCCACTCATACTTGCCCGCTCACTTGCGCCGGTTCAGTCTGCAGCGGCGCCGCCTTCGAATCGAGCAGCTCTCGAAGTCCCGCGCCCTCGGGGTACGCAGTGCGATAGGCCCCGCGCTCCTGCAGGATCGGAATCACTCGCTCTGCAAACTCCTGCAGGCCGTCGGGCACCAGATGACCGACGAGCGTGAAGCCGTCGGCCACGCCGGCATCCACGACTCGGATAATCTCGTCAGCGATCTGCTCGGGAGTACCGAGAATTTCAGCGCGACTGTACTCGCGGATCGCAATATCGCGAATCGAGAGATTCTCACGTGCGGCGAGTTCACGCCACTGTGCCGCACGCTCGTGACGGTCATCATAGGTATTGACCCAGCCCGCCGCCGCAAGACTATCGGTCGGGTCAAAGCTCGGTAGCGGTCCGTCCGGATCGTGGTCGGAGAGGTCGCGTCCCCACACCTGCTCAATAAATGAAATCGCGGTCTGTGGGCTCACCTGGGCGCGGCGGATTGCAAGGGATCGTTCGCGGGCCTCTTCTTCGGTATCGCCAATGACCATCGACATTGCCGGCAGCACCTTGAGGTCATCCGGGTTTCGCCCCTTCGATACCAGACGATTCGATACATCCGAGCGGAATTCTTTGCCCTGCTCAAAATTCGCGTAGTGGGAGAAGATGACATCCGAGTTATGAGCGGCGAAGTCGCGTCCCTGCGGTGACATCCCTGCCTGCACGAGGACGGGATTGTCGCCAGCGGCGTTCGGCACGGTGCCGCTCGTACGGATATCGAAATACTCATCGCGCACCTCGACCGCATTCTCGCTATCGCCGGGTGTCGTTGCCCAAATGCGGCGAACGGTGTCGACAAACGACTGCGCGCGCGGGTAGCGCTCGTCGAGTGGCACGAAGAACCCCTTACGGAAGTTGGCACCCGTGAATTCATTCGAGGTGGTGACCACATTCCAGCCAGCGCGGCCATTCGAGAGCACGTGCAGGCTCTGCAGTTGACGAGCGAGGTCTGCCGGCTCGTTAAATGTGGCCGAGAGCGTCCCGACCAGACCAATGTGTTCGGTTACCGCGGCAAGTGCCGCGAGAACGCCGACCGTGTTGGGCCTGCCCGCGACATCGAGTTCGTGGAGCTTGCCGTTTTGCTCGCGCAGGCGCAGGCCTTCCGCGAGGAAGATGTAGTCCATCAGGCCGCGTTCGGCGATTTCGGCGAAGCGCTTGAAGGAGTCGAAATCAATCTGGCTGCCCGACTCAGGAGCCGACCAGACGGTTTGCTGGTTTACGCCCGGGAAGTGAGCGGCAAAGTGGACTTGACGGTGGCTGGTCATGCGAGTGCCTCCTCGGCGGCGCGGAAGTCGGCAGTAAACGGAGCGCTGCCGGTGAAACGATTCTGAGCAATCGGAAGGCCAAGTCGCTCACGGAGTGTGGTGACATCGGGCCCGGCCGGAGCGATACCGGCGCGCTGCAGTTGTGGCAGCACCTCCTCGGCGAGGCTCTGGAGATCGGCACTCGTGCTCAAAGGACGAAGCCGTGCACCCTGAAGTCCCGCTTCATGCCAAGAGACCACCAGGTCAACGAGTTCCTCGGCCGTTCCGGCGAAAATCCCGGTATCGGTCTCCCATTCCGAACCCGATGCGTCATTGAGCGCCGCCAGTCGCGACTTGCCCTCGGCACCCACGGACACGGCAATATCGGGCCAAATCTGCAGCGGAGTCCCCTCACGATTAACCCGGCCGGATGCGGCCTCGGCACCGGCGCGGCGTTCGCCGAGGTCGGATTCGCTAAATGGCGTGATGAACACCACATCCGAGGTGGCCGCCGCAAAGTCATAGGGAATGGTTTGGTGTGCGAGCGCGAACACCGGGGGCTGGCCCTGCGGCGACCGCGGCGTAATCGAGGCACCGTGAACCGAGAGGGACCTCCCCTTGAACTCCGGATTGTGGATGCGATCCGCGTCAAGGAATCGACCGGTGGCGACATCTCGAATCTCTGCGTCGTCTTGCCAGGAGTCCCAGAGGAGTCGAACAATCTGTGCGAACTCCCAGCCCTCATCGAACGAGGTGCTGAGCAGGTCGCTTTGCCCCGAACTCACGAGCGCAATGATTTCTTCGAGCGTGCCGTAGCCCTCACGTCCGGCCGCGGCAAACTCTTCGGGCCTCAGGCCCACGCGCAACCGAAGTCCCGCGCGCCCAAGCGACGCAAAATCGAGGGTCTGTGTCGCGGTGGCGACATGGAACGGTTCCTGAAGTGAGGTGGTTCCTGCGGGGACCAGACCAATCTTGCCCGATTGAGGTGCGAGCCAGCTACTCAGTGTGAAGGAGTCAAGACGCGCGGAGTGGCCACCGTCTTCGGGAAGGCCAAGCGCATCCTCGAAGGTGATCAGGTCGAAACCTGCGGCCTCGGCCTGCTTCACGGTGCGCGACCAGAATGCACCGTCCGCGGGGCGTGAGTCGGGGTTCAATTTTTCAGCCGCAGGATGCCAACCGACGCCGTCCACGCCGAGTCCGATGGCAAATGGAGCGTGAGTCATCTGTTGTTCTCCTCAGTCTCTGTATGTAGGCGGCCACCCGGAATCGCGTCGACGAGGGCCTGGGTATAAGGATGTTGGGGGTTCGCAAACACCGCATCGGTGCTCCCTGTTTCAACGAGCTTCCCCTGCCTTAACACACCGACGCGGTGCGATATTTCACGCACAACTCCGAGGTCGTGGCTAATGAAGAGGTACGCAACACCGGTCTCCCGCTGCAGTCGCGCCAGCAACTCGAGCACCTGTGCCTGTACCGACACGTCCAGTGCGGACACGGCTTCGTCGAGGACGATGCATTCGGGCTTGGTGGCCAATGCCCGGGCGATCGCGACGCGCTGACGCTGCCCACCCGAAAGCTCCCCCGGTCGGCGACGCGCATAGTCGGTCGGCAATGCCACTGCTTCGAGCAGTTCCGCTACGCGGTCGCGCTGCTGTGTTTTGGTGCCGATCTTGAACGAGCGCAGCGGCTCGCGAATGATCTCGCCGATTCGCATGCGCGGATCGAGCGAGGCATAGGGGCTCTGGTGCACGAGCTGGAACCGTCGACGCATTTGCCGCAGCCGTTCGCCGCGGTAGTCAGTGACATCCTCGCCGGCAAATTCGATAGTGCCCTCGGTTGCCCGCTCGAGATGGAGCGCGACCCTCGCGGTCGTGGATTTGCCCGAACCCGATTCCCCCACAAGCCCGTAGGTTTCGCCACTTCGAATCTCGAAGGACACCTGATCCACCGCGGTGACTGTCTCACTGCTGCCGCGGATGTTGAATTCCTTACGCAAGTCGGTCACACGCAACAGTGGTGCCGCCTTCGCTTCCGGCTCTGGAGTGCGTTCAACCACCCGAGCGGATCCGAGCCCCGGAACTGCGGCCACGAGGCGGCGTGTGTACTCGTGCTTCGGGTTCGCGAGCACCTGCTTCGCGGAGCCAGACTCAACCACCCTGCCGTGCTGCATCACGATCACCCGATCAGCGCGATCGGCCGCTACACCCAGATCGTGGGTGATGAGGAGCACCGCGATGCCGCGTTCACTGCGTAGCTGCTCAAGTCGGTCGAGGATCTGCCGCTGCACGGTGACGTCCAGCGCCGAAGTCGGCTCATCGGCAACCAGCAGTCGCGGGTCTGCAGCAAGTGCTGAGGCGATGAGCGCACGCTGCCGCATCCCACCGGAGAACTCGGAGGGGAGCTGCCCCGCGCGTTCTTCCGCATCGGGGATACCTGCCTCGGTCAGCAGTGCGACGGCGCGGTCGTGTGCTTCCTGTTTCTTAGCCAGGTTGTGGATGCGAATGGTCTCGGCGACCTGCTCGCCCACCGGCAGGAGCGGGTCAAGCGACAGGGTCGGATCCTGCGGGACGAGGGCGATCTCGGCGCCTCGAATGCTTCGCCAGCCGCGTCGACCCAGTTTCGTGAGCTCTCGACCGTCGAATTGCATCCGGTCGGCGTGCACTCGACCGTTCTCTGCAAGGAGGTGCAGGATGGCTCGAGCGAAGGTGGACTTACCGGAACCCGATTCGCCCACAATTGCGACGATCTCCCCCGGGAACATCTTGAGATCGATACCGCGAACCGCAGCGACCTCCTCGCCGCGGACCACGTAGTTGACGTGGAGTCCCTGCACGTCCAGCAGTGCGTGCTCACTCATCGGCCACTCCCCCGTCGGCTCAGTCTGTTGGAAATGACACTCGCCGAAAGCACAACGGCCACGATGACAAGACCGGGGAACGTGGTGAGCCATCCCGCCGTCGCAATATAGTCACGTCCGAGCGAGACCTGTGAACCCCATTCCGGGACATCCGGTGGTGCCCCGAAACCGAGGTAGCTGAGGGCAGAAATCGCCAGCAGCGCGGTGCCAAATTCCAGCGCAGCCATGGCGAGCACCGGGGTAATTGAGTTCGGCAGGACGTGACGACCAATCACGCTGTACCAGCGCGCACCGCTCATTCGCGCGGCCTCGACGTAAACAGCTTCCGCGCCGCGCAACGTTGCCGAGCGCATCACGCGCGCGAAGGCGGCGGTGGAGGTAATTCCCACGGCGATCGCCAGATTCACAATGCCGAAGCCCAGCGACGCGACAATCGCGAGGGAGAGCAGAATGGCTGGAATCGCGAGCAGCACGTCGACGATGCGCATGAGCACCTCATCGACCCAGCCGCGCAGGTAGCCTGCGAGCAGGCCGATGAGGCTACCGATGACGAAGCCACCGAGGACGGCGAGCGCTGCGGCGGTGACCGAGGTGTAGGTGCCGTGCACCATCCTCGAGTAGACGTCTTGGCTCAGGTTGTCGGTGCCAAATGGATGCTCGAGCGAGGGCGGCAGCAGACGACCGTTTGGGATGGGCTCGGTTGGTCCGTACTTCGCAAAAACCTCCGGCCAGGTTGCCCAGGCCACCACGATGGCCAGGATTGCAATGGCGATACCGAGACCGAGATTGCGAAACACGGTCCGTACTTTGCCGCCGGGCTTGAACCGTTTTGCGGTTGGTGGGGTTTGTGGTCCCGCGGTGCTTTGCTCGGTTGGAGCGGGGACGACGATGTTTTCAGTCACAGATTCGCTCCTTCCTTAGGCGGTTGCTCGCTGCGAGCGGATCAGAATTCTTCGGTCAATCAGTGGGGTCAATAAGTCAACCAGGAGCGTGGTAATCACGAAGGCGACCGCAGCCAAGACGACTACGCCAAGCACCACCGGAATCTCCTGATTCGTGACTGCCTCGAGCAGAACTCGGCCGAGCCCGTCGCGCGAAAACACCGTTTCGGTGACCACGGTGCCGCCGAGCAGCCCGCCCACGAGCACTCCGGCAATGTTGAGTCCCGGCAGTGACGCGTTCCGAAACGCGTGTCGAAACACGAGGTAACTGCGCGAGGCACCCTTGGAGCGGGCTTGTTCAATGTATGCCGAATCCATTTCCGTGCGCAGGCTCGAGATCAGCACCTGCGCGAGGTAGGAACCGGTAAAGAGCCCGAGCGTCAGTGCTGGCAGCACCAGGGACGCAAAGTCATTTCGGTCGAAGGCGGGAAACCACCCCAGCCCGAACGAGAACACCTGGAGCAAGACGATACCGAGCCAAAAGGATGGAATCGCCACGGCAATTGGCGGCAGTCCCGCGAGAAATTGGCGCAGCCATTCCGTCCGCGGCAGCGTCGCAATGAGTGCGAACCCCACCCCGATCACTACGGTGAACACGAGTCCCAAACCCGCCAGTTGCAGGGTATTGGGCAGTGCCCGCACAATGATGTCGATGGCCGGTTCCCCGGTACCGATCGTGGTGCCAAAACTACCGCTCAGTGCCGCGAGCAGGGCTGAAAAATACTGTTCATACCAGGGTCGGTTGAAGCCGAGCTCTTCCCGTTTCTGCTCGATCACATCCGCCCCACCGACTCCGGATGCGCCGACCGCAGCAGCCACCGGGTCACCCGGGAGGAGGTAGAGAATGAAGTAGACGATCGTAAATGCAGCCCAGACTACGAAGAGTCCGAACCCCAGTCGTCGCAGGAGATACGCGGGCAAAGCGTTACTCCGTCCAGGCGCTCTGGAACTCCAAACGGCTCGAACCGTCGAAGGTAATTCCGTGCGTTGTCGGTGTGGTCACGATGGTGGTGGACAGTTGGAATACCGGCACAACCGCGGCGTCTTCGAGCAGCGCCTGCACAGTTGCGTCCACCTCAACCTGGCGTTCTGCCTCTTCAAGAATCGTTGCTTGCAGTTGCAGGTGTTCGTCGGCTTCCGGAGTGTCGCGGTTGCTCGCGTACAGTCCAGTTGGGCCGAGCGCCGAGCGGAGGACGTCGGCATCAGCGCGGGTGAGGTTCGACCACTGTCCGGTATTACCCTCGTCGTTGAGCGAGGCGAACATGTCAGCGACCGTGGTCTGCTCCAGTTGGATGTCGATGCCCACGGCACGCAGCTGCTGTTGCATGAGCTGCAGTTGGTCGGTGGTGGGCTGCCAGTACTTGATGGCAAAGCTCAGGGTCTCGCCATCACGCTCACGAATTCCGTCACTGCCCTCAATCCAGCCAGCATCCTCGAGTACCTGCTTGGCGTGCTCGGGGTCGTAGTTCATGAGCGCAGACTGATCGCTGTAGTTCGGGGTCGTGTCGGAGAGTATCGACGTCGCGGGGCGGTCAAACTCAGTCAATAGGTCGGCGATTGCCTGGCGGTCCAGCGCGTGGTTCATGGCTTCTCGCACCGCGGGGTCGCCCGCGACCGGGTGATCGTGGTTGGGCTGCCAGGCGTAGACCATACCGGGGTTGGCGCGGTTTTCCAGACCGAAGCCGGCGTCACCGAGCACCTGTTGGTCGAGAGGTGAGATATTGGCGGATGCTTGGATCTGGTCGGACTGCAGCGCACCGGTCAGCGTCGAGGACTCGGGAATCACGGTGAATTGGAGGGTGTCGAGGTAGGGAGCACCCTGGTTCTCGGCGTATTCGGGTGCCCACGCGTAGTCGGTGCGCGCAGCGAGTTCCGCCGAAGTGGATGGCGTGTAATTCGTGACCGTGAACGGTCCGGAACCAATGAAGTCACCCGCGCAGCGCTCTTCCTGGCTGAGGCCGGTCGATTCGGTGGAGATTAGTCCCAAGGCATGTGTTGAGGTTGCCTGCAAGAATTGGGCGGATGGCTCGGTGAACGTGATCGAGACGGTGGTGGGGTCGACCGCGGTGACGGCGTCAAGGCTCGCCAGGTACCCGGAACCAAGCGGGGCTACCGCACCGAGTTCGACGATGGCGTCGAGGTTTGCTTTGACCGCCTCCGCGTCAATGGGAGTGTCGTCCGAGAAAGTGATGTCCTCACGCAGTGTGAAGGTGAACTCGGTCGCGTCATCGCTCACGGTCCACTCGGATGCGAGCCAGGGCACAATCTCACCGGTCTCTGGGTCCTGAGCAGTCAGCGAGGCAACCGTTTGCTTGGCAATGTTGATGTTGTCGTTGCTTGAGACCTGCTGCGGGTCGATGCAGCCCATGTCGTCGGGAATTCCGAACGCGAGGGTGCCGCCCTGGATTGGTTCACCGGATTCCCCGGTCGATGCTCCGCCACCACCAGCGCAACCGGCCAGAAGCAGGGCGGCCACCGAGGTGGTCGCAAGTGTGCTGAGGATGCGCGTGCGTCTGGTCATCTGGGGCCTCCGATGCGCCGACGCTGGAGTCGACGTTAAAGCTGCAAATAAAAATGGGGACCTACGAAGGCTAGAAACCTCTGGGCTTCCTCGCTGAATTGTTACGTCACCCGTTGACGTACTGAGTCATATTTCGTAATGTTGCCCGAGTTTCGTCACAATTCTTGACTTTCTTGACACCAGCCGAGTCGCTGGCATTTATTTCACTTGGCAATCGCTATTAGCGCAACGGCCACGGCACGGCACGGTTCCCCTTAAGCTTGAGGGATACGCATTCAGCGCACACCCCGTATGAAGGACAACATGGCCAAGCAGAACCCTGCCAGTGAGGACAGCACCCCTACCGAGTCAAAGCCGACGCAGGGCAAAAAGGGACCGACTCCTCGCCGCAGCGAAGCACAGGCTTCCAATTTCCGACCCCTGGTACCGGAGGATCGGAAAGAAGCCAAGCGCCAGGCCCAGGAACGACTTCGTGCCAACCAAGCGGAGGCTCGCGCGGGTATGGCGCGTGGCGATGACCGCTATCTTCGCGAGAATGAACGGGGCCCGCAGAAGCGTTTCCTCCGCGACTACATCGATTCTCGGTTCACCCTGGGTGAATTGCTCGTGCCCATGATGTTCCTGGTCATTTTTGCAACGTTCTTCCCGTCAACCTCGGCTGCGTTCTGGGCTATGGGCTTTATTTGGCTCTACCTCGCGATCTGCATTCTTGAAGGGATCCTCTACGGCAGAATCGTTCGCAAGAAGATTGCGGATGTGCTCGGCGCCGACAAGCTCCAAAAGGGCTTCTATTTCCAGGCCGTTGGCCGCTCAATGCAGATGCGATTTCTCCGGATGCCGAAGCCGCAGGTCAAGCGCTTCACCAAGGTGGAGTTCACCGGTAAGTAGGTCGCTCGCGATCTGACCTGTCCCTAAGCCTTTGCCGCGGCTTTCGCGCGCTTGGCGTCCAGCTTCGTGGTGCCGTCGTAGTCGGGCGCCACCAGCCCCTGATTGATCCCGGCGACCCACAGCGGACCCTCGTAGAGGAACGCCGTATAACCCTGCACGAGCGTTGCACCCGCGTTGAGTCGATCCCGCACATCGTGCGCGTCGCTCACACCGCCGACCGAGATGACGCACATTTGCTCGGGCAGCGCATCCCGAACGATGCGCAGCACTTCCAGCGCACGTGGCCCAACCGGCTTCCCCGAAAGCCCACCGGCACCATATGCCTCGACCACGCGCTTACTGGTCGAAAGCGGCGAGCGCGCAATCGTCGTATTGGTGGCCACCACGCCCGCGAGGCCGACCTCGGCTGCCAGCGCACAAATGTGTCGAATCGCGTCTTCATCCAGGTCTGGTGCGATCTTGACCAGCAGCGGAGTATTGCCAGTCACGGACTTGGTCTCTCGCAGGATGGGCTCGAGGGAATTGAGTTCTTGCAGCCCGCGCAGGCCCGGAGTATTTGGGGATGACACGTTGATCACGAGGTAGTCGGCGTAGTTCAGAACCGACCTGGCCGCCTTCACGTAGTCATCCACGGCACGTTCGGCTGGGGTGTCCTTATTCTTGCCAATATTCACCCCGACGATGGCGTCGCGAGTGCGCCGCGTGGCGATTCGCTGTGCCGCGGGATCCGCTCCCCCGTTATTGAATCCCATCCGGTTAATGAGCCCCCGGTCTTTGGGTAAGCGGTACATGCGCGGCTTCGGATTACCCGGCTGGGCAAGTGGCGTCACCGTGCCAACTTCAACGTGACCGAACCCGAGTGCGGTGAGGCCATCAATCATTTCCGCGTTCTTGTCAAAGCCCGCGGCGAGTCCAAACGGTGAGGGAAACTCGAGCCCCATGGCCGTGACTGCGAGCGATGAGTCCGGCTTGCAGTAGCGATACGCGAGTCGCTGTAGTGGCGCGATCTTTCCCAGGGATCTGATCACCGAGGCCCCGACACCGTGAGCCTTCTCAGCATCCATTGGTCGGAAGACAGTGTTGAACACCGCTCCGTACACGCATCGAGCGAGGCGAGTAATCACAGGCAATTCCTTTGGTCAGTCGGTGGTTGATTCGAGGAAAGCCTCACCGTCGGCATCCTCATTGCTGTATTTTGCCGTGACGCCATCCGATTTGAGCCGCGTGATGGCGAGTTCGAAGTCCTCCGCGGACGCGAACCCCTGGTACACGCTTGCGAAGCGAAGATAGGCAACGTCGTCGAGTTCGCGAAGGAACGGCAGGATCGCAAGACCGATGTCATTTGCTTCCACCTGAGAAGTCCCGGATGCGCGAATTGTCTCCTCAACCTTTTGTGCCAGTTGCGCGAGATCCGCGTCCGTGACCGGTCGTCCCTGGCATGCCTTGCGCACACCGGAGACAATCTTGTCGCGGGAAAACGGCTCGGCCACCCCGGCGCGTTTAATGACGCTCAGGCTCGCGGTCTCGAGCGTGGAAAAGCGCTTGGAACAGTTGGGGCATTGACGTCGGCGACGAATCGCGAAGCCATCATCGGTGGTTCTTGAATCGACAACGCGAGAATCATCGTGTCGACAAAATGGACAGTGCATGCGCGCTCCTACTCGCCGGTTTCGGCAGCGAACCGCGCCTCGACGGCCTCACTGTGTGCCGGGAGGTCTTCATCCACCGCGATTGCGCGTAGCCGCGACCGCACCTCATCGAGGGCATTTCGGTCATAGCGAATGATCTGCTGTGCCCGCAAGAATGTGTAGGCGCCGAGACCCGAAGAGTGCACCGCCTGGCCGCCCGTCGGCAGCACGTGGTTTGAGCCAGCCATGTAATCACCGAGCGGCACCGGCGCGAAAGGGCCCATAAAGATTGCGCCCGCATTTGAAATCAGCTTGAGCGTCGCGTCATCGTCCGCGGTTTGAATCTGCAGGTGTTCCGGCCCGTAGGCGTTCGAGACCCGGGCTGCCTCGGCGATGCTGTCCACCAGCACAATTGCGGATTGCTGACCCCGCAGCGCAGTTTCGGCGCGTTCGGAGTGCTTCGTCGCCACGGTGCGGCGCGCCGCGGCCGCGCTCGCCCGTTCCGCAAGCTGCTGACTGTCAGTCACCAACACTGCGGAAGCGAGCTCATCGTGCTCGGCCTGACCGAGGAGGTCAGCACCGAGGAGTTCGGGGTCCGCGGTGTCGTCCGCGATGATCAGTACTTCCGTGGGGCCGGCTTCAGCGTCAATGCCAACCACGGAAGTCACCGCGCGTTTTGCGGCTGCAACCCAGACGTTTCCGGGACCGGTGATCACATCGACCGGTTCGAGTTCCAGCGTCGGCACACCGTAGGCGAGCGCACCAATCGCCCCCGCACCGCCCATTGCATACACCTCGTCGATGCCGAGCAGACCCGCCGCCCCCAAGATCGTGGGGTGTATCGCACCGTCGAAGTCGGCTTGTGGCGGGGAGGCAATCGCAATCGAACGCACGCCCGCGACCTGCGCGGGAACGACGTTCATGACCACGCTGGAGGGGTACACCGCTTTGCCACCGGGAACGTAGAGGCCCACACGCGCCACCGGTTCCCAACGCTGTTCGACAATTGCTCCGGAGGCAAGTTCCGTCCGAGATCCAGCGGGAACCTGCGCTTCGGAAGCGAGCCGCACTCGACGAATCATCTCTTCGAGCGCAGCGCGAACCTCCGAGTCGAGCCCCGCGACAGCTGCCGCAATGGCAGACTTCGTGGCCCGGATTGCTTCCGGACGCACCCGGTCAAATCGCTCCGCCTGTTCGAGCAACGCATCCTCACCATGGTCGCGAACCTGCTGGATGAGGTCGGTCGCTCCGTCGAGGGCTTCCGTGACGTCGAGTTCGGGTCGAGGGAGGGCTGTGCGCAGCTGGCTAGATGAAAGCTCACGGCCACGCAGATCAATCGTCTGCATCATGATCTGTTCATTCTAGTTCAGGGCGGTGCCCGACCTGGCCGCCACCCGCTTGGAGACTATTCAACACTCCCTGGTCCGAGCAGTGCTGCGAGCTCCGAGTACAGCACCGATCCACTCTCAACGCGGTGCGGCAACTCAAATTTTCGGATGGCCTGCTGCGTGAGCAGTCGCAGGCGCACCTCGGATTCCCCCGCGTTTCGCCGCAAGAGCTGATCTAGCTTGTCCACGAGCGCTTCGGTCGCGAGGGTATCCGGGATGGTCAGGGTTACGGGTCGATCCTCCCCCACCGACAGGCGTGGAATGGTAAGCCCTTGCGCGGTGATGTTGATGCCGTCATCCCGATGCTGCGCACGCCCCCGGACGACCGCGATCGTGTCACTCACCAGCTCAGACTGATATTCAAGATAGGTCTTGCCGAGGAACATCACGGTGATTTCACCGCCGAAGTCCTCAACCGAAACGAGCGCGTAGGGATTACCCGAGTTTCGTGCGATGCGGTGCTGCACCGTGGTGATGAGGCCCGCAATCTGAATCTGCTCACCATCTTTGACGTTCGTGTCACCAATGAGGTTCAGGATGGGCGTCGCGCTGAGTTTCGACAGCTCGACTTCGAGCCCCTTGAGTGGGTGATCAGACACGTAGAGACCCAGCATGTCGCGCTCGAATGCGAGCTTGTCTCGCCGGGTGAACTCCGGGCGTTCGGGAACGACAGAGTCCTCTTCCTCGAAGTCCATGAGTCCGGCGAAGAGATCCACCTGCCCGTGTGCTTCATTGCGCTTGCGCGAGACCGACGCATCAATCGCATCCTCGTGAATATCAACCAGGGCACGACGGGTATAGCCCATTGAATCGAAAGCGCCGGCCTTGATCAACGACTCGATGGTGCGCCGATTGAGGACGTTGAGGCTTACCCGCTTCAGGAAATCATGGAAGGAGGTGAAGTGGCCGTTCTCTTCGCGCTCCCGGACGATATCGGCAACAACCTGCGCCCCAACGTTTCGCACCGCGCCCATCCCGAAACGGATATCGCTACCCACAGCGCGGAATCGCAGCGTGGATTCGTTGACGTCGGGCTGCAGCACCGCAATTCCCATGTGTCGGCACTCGTTGAGGTATTCGGCGAGTTTGTCTCTCGAATCACCGACCGAGGTGAGCAGTGCAGCCATGTACTCCGGTGCGAAGTGGCACTTGAGGTAGCCGGTCCAATAGGACACGACCCCGTAGGACGCCGAGTGCGCCTTGTTGAATGCGTAGTCCGAGAAGGGCAACAGGATGTCCCACAGAGCCTTGACGGCTTCCTTCGAGAAGCCGTTGTCCGCCATTCCCTCGGAGAATGCACCGAACTGTTTGTCCAGCTCCGCTTTCTTCTTCTTACCCATGGCACGGCGCAACAAGTCGGCTTGACCAAGGGTGTACCCCGCGACCTTCTGGGCGATGGCCATCACCTGCTCCTGGTAGATGATGAGACCGTAGGACTCACCCAGGATGTCTTGCAGCGGCTCCTCGAGCTCGGGGTGGATCGGCGTGATTGGCTGCTGGCCGTTCTTTCGCATCGCGTAGTTGACGTGCGAGTTTGCGCCCATGGGGCCCGGTCGATACAGCGCGATCGTTGCCGAGACGTCTTCGAAGCTGTCGGGCTTCATCATTCGCAGGAGGCTGCGCAAGCCATCACCATCGAGCTGGAACACCCCGAGGGTGTCACCACGACTTAATAGTTTGTAGGTCTCGGCGTCATCAAGTTCAAGCCGCTCCAGGTCGATCGTCTCGCCACGGTTGGACTCAATATTGTCGAGCGCGTCGGAAAGGATCGTGAGGTTACGCAAGCCCAAGAAGTCCATCTTGATGAGTCCGAGCGACTCACAGGCTGGATAGTCAAACTGGGTGACGATCTGCCCATCCTGCTCGCGTTTCATGAGCGGAATCACGTCAATAATGGGCTCCGAGGACATGATCACGCCAGCGGCGTGCACACCCCACTGCCGTTTCAGGCCTTCAAGTCCCGACGCGGTCTCAAACACCTTTTGGAAGTCCGGGTTTGCGTCGATAATCGTCCGCATTTCGCCCGCTTCTTTATAGCGTTCGTGCTCGGGGTTATAGACGCCCGAGAGCGGGATGTCCTTTCCCATGACCGCGGCCGGCATCGCCTTAGTGAGTTGGTCACCGACGGAGAAGGGGAAGCCGAGGACGCGCGAAGCATCCTTCAGAGCCTGCTTTGATTTGATCGTGCCGTAGGTCACAATCTGTGCGACCCGCTCTTGGCCGTATTTCTCGGTGACGTATTTGACCACTTCAAGGCGGCGACGATCGTCAAAGTCAATATCGAAGTCGGGCATCGAGACGCGATCTGGGTTGAGGAAGCGCTCGAAGATGAGGCCGTGCTCGAGTGGGTCCAGGTCAGTAATGCGCAGCGCGTAGGCGATCATCGAGCCCGCACCGGAACCGCGTCCCGGTCCAACCCGGATCCCGTTCTCTTTCGCCCACTTGATGTAGTCGGCGACCACGAGGAAGTACCCCGGGAAGCCCATTTGGGTGATGATGCCGAGTTCGTACTGTGCGCGCTCGCGCACATTCTCAGGGATCACCTCGCCGTAGCGATAGTGCAGGCCCCGATCGATTTCTTTCGCAAACCAGGTGGCTTCCGTTTCACCTTCGGGCACCGGGAACACCGGCATGAAGTTGGCCGACTCGTCGAACTCTGCGGTGCAGCGCTCGGCGATCATCAGCGTGTTATCGAGCCCCTCTTGAAAGTCGGAAAACTCGTGGCGCATCTGTTCGGGCGACTTGAGGTAGTAGCCCTCACCGTCGAACTTGAAGCGATCCGGGTCGTTCAGCGTTGAACCCGACTGCACACACAGCAGCGCTTCCTGGTGCACAGCATCCTCTTTGTGCGTGTAGTGCAGGTCGTTCGTGATGAGGTGCGGGATATTGAGCTGCTGGCCAAGCTTCAATAGGTCATCGCGAACACGACGCTCGATGCTAATGCCGTGATCCATGATCTCGAGGAAGAAGTTGTCTTTCCCGAAGATGTCTTGGAATTCGCCCGCCGCTTTGGCCGCGAGGTCGTACTGTCCCAGTCGCAGCCGAGTCTGGATCTCCCCCGATGGGCACCCCGTCGTGGCGATTACTCCCTTCGCATACCGCTGCAGGAGCTCGCGGTCCATACGAGGCTTGAAATACTGACCTTCGATCGAGGCGTAGCTCGAAAGCCGGAAGAGGTTGTGCATCCCCTCGCTGGTTTCAGAGAGCATCGTCATGTGCGTGTAGGCACCACCGCCCGACACGTCATCACCACCGCCGTTGCCCCATTGCACGCGAGACTTATCGGTGCGGTGCGTGTCCGGAGTGAGGTAGGCCTCCGTGCCGATGATCGGCTTGATGTCGTATTTCTTGGCCGTGCGATAGAACTCGTAGGCCGAAAACATATTGCCGTGGTCGGTGGTCGCGATCGCGGGCATGCCCATTTCGGCGGCAGCTTTGATCAGTTCTTCGATCTTCGCCGCACCGTCGAGCATTGAGTACTCGGTGTGATTGTGCAGGTGTACGAATGAGTCGGTAGCGCCCAAGAAATTCCTCCAAGCCGAAGCGAAGTACCCATCCTAATGAGGAGGAGTGCTTAGACGCTGCCAGTACGCAGCATGTCGAGAGCCCGTTGGAGGTCGGGCGGATAGTGCGAGCTGAACTCAACCCACGCACCCGTATTTGGATGTGTGAATCCCAACCCCATGGCATGGAGCCACTGTCGGTCTAAGCCAAGCGCCGCAGCCAGCTTCGGGTCGGACCCGTAGAGGGGATCGCCCATACACGGATGGTGTTGCGCCGACATGTGCACCCGAATTTGATGGGTCCGCCCGGTCTCCAGGTGAATTTCCACCAGCGAACCGCGCCGAAACGCTTCGAGAGTTTCGTAATGCGTCACGGAGTGTTTGCCACCGTTGACGACCGCAAATTTCCAGCTTGATCCGGGGGCACGGCCAATAGGCGCATCGATCGTACCCTCCAACGGGTCGAGCAGGCCCTGCACTACCGCGTGGTACACCTTCTTCACCGTCCGGTCACGGAATGCCTGTTTCAGCACCGAATATGATCGCTCCATTTTTGCGACAACCATGAGCCCGGAGGTGCCCACGTCGAGCCGGTGCACGATCCCCTGCCGTTCGGGCTGGCCAGAGGTAGAAATTCGGAAACCTGCGGCGGCGAGGGCGCCAAGGACGGTCGGCCCGGTCCAGCCGACCGATGGATGCGCGGCCACTCCGACCGGTTTCATCACCACAACGAAGGCCGGCTCATCGTGCACAATCTCCAGTTCGGGGACGGCAATTGGTTCGATCGCGAGCGGACGCTCCGGTTCCCACTCGACCTCGAGCATTGCTCCGCCAACCAGCCGCTCTGATTTTCCAACGACGAGACCGTTGAGCCGAATATTTCCGTCTTCCGCAATCTGCGCGACCCGAGACCTGCTGAAACCGAGCAGTTTCGAGACCCCCGCATCCACTCTCGAACCGTCGAGGCCGTCCGGGACCGGCAGCATTTTCGACTCGGTCATACCGAATCATCCTTGTTCTCTACCGAGGTCGCGTCAGCAGCACCCGGTGCATCAGCGCTGTCGCCCTGATCTGCCGGTGCGGCAGGAGCAGAATCCGCCTCGGATGCGTCCTGCCCATCCGCCGACTCCGCGGCGGATGCCTCGGAGTCATCCTTCTTCCGACTGGGGCGAGTGCCGTCAAGCTGAATATCAAAAATGGTGAGCAGCACGAAACAGATCATGCCCCCGACAATCGCCATATCGGCAATGTTGTAGATCGCGGGGATGAGCCAGGGCGTCGAAATGTAGTCGATGACGTGACCCTGAAAGAAACTGGGCTCGCGGAAAAGACGATCGAAGAGGTTCCCGAGCGCGCCACCAATCACGAGTCCAAACACCGCTGCCCAGCGAGCAGAACGAATTCTGCGCGCGAGGATAGCTACGGCGACGATGACGCCGACCGCGACGAGTGAGAGAACCCAGGTTTGTCCGGATGCCATCGAAAACGCGGCACCGGGGTTGCGCACGAAGTACCACTGCAGCACGCCATCGATGACTTCGATGATCTCGCCTTCACGCATGTTGGTCACGACGAGTTGCTTGACGATTTGGTCGGCAGCAAAAATAACGACCGCGACCGCCGCGAGCAGGCCAACAGTTGGCGCGTGCAGCGGCGACCGCGGTCGCTTAGATTCAGTTGAGACGGTCACTCGTGATTAGCGAGTTCCCTCAGCACCATCAAACTCAGTGTTCGATACGTTGAGATCGTTGAGCTGACCCTCGATGTAGCTGCGCAGGTTGGTGCGGTAATCGCGTTCGAATACTCGGAGTTCTTCGATGCGCTCTTCCAGCTTGGCCTTGCTTGTCTCAAGCGAGGTGGTGATTTCGCGTTCCTTGGTTTCGGCGTCGCCGACAACCTTCTGCGCGTGCTGTTCCGCCTCGCTCACGATCTGCTGAGCGCGAGTCTCGGACTCTTCCTGAACACGGCGCGATTCGCTCTCGGCGTCGCTCACGAGCTTGCTTGCGCGTGCTTCCGCGTCACCAATGAGCTGGTCACGCTTGCGGGTACCTTCCGCTACGTGCTCGTCATGCAGACGACGAGCGAGCACGAGCAGTGAGGAGGAGCTTTCTGCCTCGTCGCCGCCAGCCAGATCCGCATCCTGCACCGGCGCTGCTGCCGCAACCGGCTCTGCGGCGGTTTCGGGCTGCTGCGCGAATGCCGCGGGCTCTGGAGTGGGTTCAGGCTCGACCGCTGCCGGAGCCGGTGCTGCCGCCGTACCAGCGTTAGCGCGGAGTTCATCGTTTTCTGCGCGAAGCTGTTCGTTCTCTGCAGTGAGTCGGCGAAGTTCTTCTACGACCTCATCGAGGAAGTCATCGACTTCATCCTGGTCATAGCCTTCCCGGAACTTAGTCTGTTGAAAGCGCTTGTTGACAACGTCTTCCGGAGTCAGTGCCATGGCGGCCCTTTCTTTGCGGCTTGCGGTCAGTGTTCAAACCCTATCGCGAGAATTCCGTGTAGGGCGTTGTAACAGGCGAGTTTCGCCAAGTACGTTTCAGTTACATTACGGCACAATTGCCACGTGCGTCACATTTGCCACTGTGATGTTACCTGCATCACGCGAGTGAGAAGAAGATCACCCGCACCACCATTGACAGAACCGTCAGGCTGATCAGCAGGACAATCCACGCTAAGTCGAGTGCGATCTGACCAATGCGAAGCGGTTTGATCCACCGTCGAATGAATTTAAGCGGTGGGTCAGTCACCGTATAAATAATCTCGGCAAGCACCAAGATCGGCCCCTTGGGGCGGAACGACGGCACGAGCACCATTGCCCAGTCCAAAATAAGCCGACCCCACATCACCAACGTATAGAGGTTGATGAGAAACAGTAGCGAGTGGCCGATGAGGATCAACGTGTGCGGTCTTTCTATACGGGTGACACCGAACGAGAATGTTCGTATCGGCTGGAACTATTCTTCCAGCCAGAGACTGATCTTACGCAATCAAAATCACGCCGAGAGCGTATCCAAAGATACGCTCTCGGCGTGAGCGCACACTCTCGTTTCGGTGCTATGCGAAGAAGGTGGGGTCTTCGTTCTGTGCGCCGGTGTCCTCACCGTGGACGTTCACGTGCTCGGGAGTGAGCAGGAAGACGCGATTCGTGACACGTTCAATCTTGCCGAGCAATCCCTGCGTGAGCCCGGATGCAAAGTCAATAATGCGTCGCGCGTCGGAGTCCGTCATTTGCGAGAGGTTCATGATCACCGGAACGCCATCACGGAAAGACTCCGCAATGAGCTGCGCGTCCTTGTCATAGGCCTTCGGGTGGACGGTCAGGATTTCGTTCATCGCTCCAACTGCGCTGGGAGTAGGGGTGGGCTTGGGCTGAGGGGTCGGCTTTGGCGTGACGTGCTCTGCCGCAGCTCGATTAATTGGCGTGACCGGTGCGGGACGTTCTTGCCGCGGCGCAGGTTCCACATTTTCGGTGGGGATGGCCTGTTGGCGCTCGCGAGTGTCCGGGACCGACTGGTTCTCGTCGTCATCTTCTGCGAGTCCGAGATAAACCATGGCGTTGCGAAGTGGATTACCCATTCTGCTGCCTCCTTGAGATACGTGTGCGGTGTCCCTTACGTTACGGCCGGTCGGGCCGTAATCCGGTGATTGCCGCGCCGATTCGGAGGTGTGTCGCTCCCTGTGAAATTGCTGAGCGGAAATCGTGACTCATCCCGGTCGAGATCCAGTCGGCACCGGGAACGACTGTTTGAATCCGTGTCGAGACTTCGCGCACCTCGGCAAACGCCGCATCCGGATCCGCGGAAATTGGCGCCACCGCCATAACCCCTCGTAGTCGAAGTGTTGGCGTCGCAGCAATCTGTTCGGCCAATCCCTCAGCATCCGCCAACGGCACGCCACCGCGAGAGGTGTCGCCGTCGAGAGAAAGTTGGATGGTCACATCGAGCGGCTCCTGTGAGTCACGCTCGAGGGTTGCGAGCGCCGCGACGAGTTCTTCGCGATCGATGGACTGGATGCAGTCCGCATAGCGACCCACCTGCCGTGCCTTATTTCGCTGGAGCTGACCAATAAAGTGCAGTCGCGCATCCTGATGGCGCTCGTGCAGGTGGTTTGCTTTATCTCGGGATTCCGGGTGTCGGTTTTCGCCGAAGTCACGCACGCCCAGGGCATAGAGCGAATCCAGCACCGCAACGGGGTGAAACTTCGTGACCGCAATGAGAGTAATTTCCTCAGGATTGCGACCGGCCGCATTCGCCGCAGCGGCGATTTCCTCTCGAGTCGAAGCCAGGCGCATCCCAAGCTCAGCATTGGGATACGCCTGGTCGGACTTGATCTCACTCAAGACCGTGTCACCGTCCTATCGGAGGAACTCTGGGATGTCGAGGTCAGAGTCCTCATCGGAATACCGTGGTTCGCCGCTTCGTGGCGAAATGGTGGGCGCCTCCGCCGTAGACCACGCGGGAGTCTGGCCGAGTCGTGGCGGGGTCTCCTCCGCAGCGGATGGAACCGGCTGCGATTCCGGCTCCGGCTTGGACTCTTCGACGCGCGGCGCGGCCTGGTGTCGCTCCGACTGGCTTGGTGCGGCATTCGGTTGGTTACGAGCGGTGGCCTCTTCGAGCGAAGGCAGGTCGGGCTTGCCCGCGTTCGCCCCGAGGGTGTCCTGCAGGGTTGCGGCTACCGTTTCTTCCTCACGTGCCTTGGGTTCGCCACCGTCAAAGCCTGCGGCAATCACCGTGACGCGAACCTCGTCGCCGAGGGTGTCGTCCACCGCGGTACCGAGGATGATATTTGCGCCCTCGTGGACCGCGTCGCGAACCAGCTGGGCAGCTTCGGCAACTTCGAACATTCCAAGATTGGAACCACCCTGCACGGAAAGGAGCACGCCGTGGGCCCCTTCAATTGAGGATTCAAGCAGTGGCGAGGCGACGGCGAGTTCCGCAGCCTTGACGGATCTGTCGGCGCCGCGAGAGGTACCAATACCCATCAGCGCCGAACCCGCGGCTTGCATGACCGACTTCACGTCGGCGAAGTCGACGTTGATAACACCCGGGTTGGTGATGAGGTCGGTAATACCTTGCACACCGGCAAGGAGGACCTGGTCCGCCGTGGAGAATGCCTCCAACATGGAGATACCGCGATCGCTGATCGCGAGCAGGCGGTCGTTGGGGACAACGATGAGTGCGTCGACCTGCTCCTTCAGCGCGGCTACGCCCTGTTCAGCCTGGTCCATGCGGCGACGTCCCTCGAAACTGAAGGGCTTGGTGACCACACCGATGGTGAGCGCGCCAATGGACTTCGCGATACGCGCGACAACCGGCGCGCCGCCGGTACCGGTACCGCCACCCTCACCGGCAGTCACGAACACCATGTCCGCACCAGCGAGTGCCTCTTCAATTTCTTCCACGTGGTCTTCGGCAGCGCGGCGGCCAATTTCAGGGTCGGCACCGGCGCCGAGTCCCTTCGTGAGTTCGCGGCCCACGTCGAGCTTGACGTCGGCATCCGACATCAGCAGCGCCTGCGCATCGGTGTTGATGGCGATGAACTCCACGCCACGCAGACCGATCTCAATCATTCGGTTTACGGCGTTGACACCGCCACCACCGACACCGACAACTTTAATGACGGCTAGGTAGTTGTTGGTTTGTGAGGTGTTATTCGACACGTGACAGTCCCCTTGTCGTGGTCGGTAACTCTGCCAAGTCCGCCCCGGATTATTTGCATCGTGCACTTGCGTCAGCTTGCAAACCTTCAAGTTGCGGTTTAAGGTTAGAGTCTTCGGTCGGGTGGTGTTGTGCTCGCAACGCTATGGCCGAAACCGTGACGACCGCTGTCGAATGCAGGCGTGTTGCTTGACTCGGAGAGATCGTTTCAAGTTGGGGTTGAGACTTTTAGCTCCGACGCTAGCGGGTAACGGGCCGTTCTGGGCTCGAGACGTCATACATCGTGAAGCCCTGCCCTTCCGTCGCTGTTGTCAGCGCGTCCAGCACCGCGGCCTTCCGATCGCTATCGTCTGCGCTTCCCCACAACACCTGCGTGCCGTCTCGGAGGGTGAGCTGGACGTCCTCGGCCGATTGCGCCGTGACGGTGTCGACTTCACTTCGGAGCTCATCCGGTAGCGCGAGGGACACCATCGCAGCTCCCTCGAAGGCCGTTGAGCTGGTATCCCCTGGCACCACAATCTTCGGCAAGGTTTCCGCTGCTGCCGGGTCGCTCCACAGCGAGACACCGGCCGCATCCACAACGGTCACCTCGTCATCGGTCACGACCACCCCCACAGGTATCCGCTCCACGACTTCAACCACCAACGAGGACGGTGGCTGCCGCTGTACGGAATAGCTCTGCACCAGTACGAATTCTTCGAGTTTTTCGCCCACGTCATCGGCGGTGAGCTGCGCGAGCGGTTCTCCCTGAAGCTCGGCGAGCGCCTCGGCGATCGCCGCGCTATCCAGTCGTTCGGCACCCTCAATCCGGATCTCTCGCACCGACATGATCGGAGAAAAAAGTGCCACTGCGACAAAGGTCGCGAGAAATACCACGGTGCCGCCGGCAATCAGCCAGGCGGTGAGTGCTTTGCGGCGGCCACGCGTGAATCGACGCACTTCTTGACGTTCAACACGACGGCGTGCGGCGCTCGCCCGCCACAGTCCGAACGGTCTCGAGCCTTCGTCGGGATCCTTTTCGTCCTCCGCCACGTGACTAAGCGTCTTCCCCTAGTGCCTCGTCGAGGGCTTCGAGGAGCTGGGGCACGATGCGATACACGTTGCCGCAGCCGAGCGTGATGATGAAGTCGCCCGGCTTTGCCCAGCTTGCTGCCGCGGCAGCGGCATCCGCCCAGTCCGGCTGATACTCGACCCGCGACGGATCTTTGAACTCGCGGGTGACGTATTCACCGGTGACCCCCGGTACCGGATCCTCACGAGCGCCATCCACGTCCAGCACAACGGTGTGATCGGCAAGCCGTTCGTACACCTCGGCGAAGACATCGCTCATTGCTTGGGTGCGTGAATAGAGGTGCGGCTGGTGCACGGCAATGATGCGTCCCTCACCGACGACGGTTCGGGCTGCCGAAAGCGCGGCTTCCACCTCTGCCGGGTGGTGCGCATAGTCGTCGTATACCGACACGCCCTCCACAACACCCTGCAAATCAAACCGTCGCTTCGTACCGGCAAAGGCCCGCAGCGAAGCCACCGCGGCCTCGAGCGGGTGCCCGAGTTGCAGCATCACTGCCACCGCGCCCGCGGCATTCAGTGCATTGTGGTGCCCCGGCACACTGAGTTCGCCCGCTGCACTCGCACCGTCCGCAGTGATGGTGAATCGCACACCGGTCCCGGTGGGTTCGATATTGCCTACCCGTACATCGGCTGATTCTGCCTCGCCAAAGGTCCGCACGTGCGCGTGCGTCAAGGTGGGAGTAAGCGCCACCGCCTGCTCGTCATCGGCAGAAATAATGACCGCTTCGGTGGCACGATCGGCAAAGCTACGGAATGCTGCGTCGAATGCTTCGGGTGTTCCGTAGTGGTCGAGGTGGTCATTGTCGATGTTGGTAATCAGCGCGATCGCGGTGTCGTAGAAGAGGAAGGAACCGTCAGATTCGTCTGCCTCCACGATGAATTCCGAGTCCGTACCGTCGTGTTCATTTGAACCAGTCGGCTGGATCACCCCGCCATTGACGAAGCTGGGGTCGGCACCGAGCTCGAGCAGGGCGCTGGCAATCATGCCGGTGGAGGTGGTTTTTCCGTGTGCGCCAGCGACTGCGACCACGCGGGAGTCTCGCGAGAGCCAGACCAGCGCTTGGGATCGGTGCAGGATGTTCAGCCCTCGCTCTTTCGCGAGGACCAGCTCTGGATTGTCTGGCCACAGGGCGGAGGTAACGATGACCGTGTCGACGTCCTCGGCGAGGTTCGCGGCGGCGTGCCCGATGTTCACATCGGCACCGAGCTGTTCGAGTTCTTCGGTGGCGTAGTTCGCGGAACGGTCGGATCCGCTCACACGTACCCCCTGACCGATGAACATGCGCGCTATGCCGCTCATCCCCGAACCACCGATGCCAATGAAATGGGCCTTGGTGATCGACTCTGGGATCTGTGCGTTTGCGTCAGGACTAATCAAGTCGATGCTCCTCAGTTAGTGCGCTCGATTGCGCAGCGATCAAGCTTAGCGCCACGCTAGGCAAGTGTCCCGTCAATGAGTTCGACCATGCGCTCAGCGGCATCGCGAATCCCCTGCTTCCCTGCGCGGGTGGCCATTTCGGTTCGCGCCGCGTCGTTTTGCAAGAGCGGCAGGATGGTGTTGGCCGCGTTAGTGGGCGTGAATTCAGCGTCATTCATGGACAGGGCGGCGTTGTCTGCTTTGAGGGTCGCGATGTTCTTCGCCTGTTCGCCATTGCCCACGGCGTAGGGAACGTAGAGCGCGGGCAGGCCGACAGCCGCAAGCTCCGACACGGTAGAGGCACCGGCTCGCGAAATTATGAAATCCGCTGCGGCCAGTGCAAGATCCATGCGGTCGCAGTATTCGAGCACGTGGTAGTGATCGATTTTTGGGTCTTCGAAGGGTGAGAGACGGCCGACGATGTGCAAAATTTGCCATTCGTGATCCCCCTGCCCAGTACCCACGATGCGTGGCGCCAGATCGCGGATGGTGTCATTGATCCGCTTCGCGCCCTGGGAACCGCCGGTAACGACGAGCGTTTTTCGGTTGGGGTCGAGCCCAAAATACGCGGTGGCTTCTTGCCGTGCGGCCTCCCGATCCAGGTCGGCGATCTCTCGACGAAGGGGCATACCGATCAATTGGCCACCGTTCAGTGGCGTATTCGGAAACACAATCGCGCTCGCAGCCGCCCAGCGCGCACCAAGCTTATTGGCGAGCCCGGGCACCGAGTTGGCCTCATGCACAATCACCGGCACCCGCTTTCGCGCAGCGACATACGCCGGGGTTGAGGCGAACCCGCCGAACCCGACCACAACATCCACCCCACGCTCGTCGATAAGGCGACGGACCTGACGGACGGCCTTGCGGAATCGATTAGGGAATTTCACCGCTGCGCCGTTGATGCGTCGAGGAAACGGCACTTTATCGATTTTGATGAGCTCATAGCCGCGTTCCGGTACCAGACGAGTTTCCAGCCCCTCTTTGGTTCCGAGCACGATTACTTCAGCGTCGGGATGCTGTAAACGGATCGCGTCCGCAGTCGCCAGCAAGGGGTTGACGTGGCCCGCCGTGCCGCCGCCAGCGAGGAGATACGTGGTCATGCGTTGGCCCGCTTTCTCGAAGTTCGTTTCGCGCCCATTTTGTTCTCGCGCGCCGAATCGTTCGATTGAGTTGATGAATTGCTTTTCGATTCTCTCGCAGCGTTATCTCGCGTGACTGCGAGGACGAGTCCGACCGCCGCGAGTGTGGTCACCAGCGCGGATCCTCCCGAGGAGACAAACGGTAATGGCACACCGAGTACCGGCAACAGACCAATTACGACCGCGATGTTGACGAATGCTTGGAAGATGAACCAGGTGAAGACGCCACCGACAATGACGCGGCCGCCGCGGTCGGTTGTCTGCCGCCAGATCCGCAGCAGCACGATTCCCAGCAGGGCAAAAATCAGGATCACCGCTACGCCACCGACAAGACCGAATTCCTCGCCGATGATCGCGAAAATATAGTCGTTATCCGCTTCTGGAAGCCAGGACCATTTCGCGGTGGAGTTACCGAGTCCGACGCCGAACACTCCGCCGCGGGCGAGCGCAAAGAATCCGTGCGAGGTCTGCCAGCACAGACCCTCGTAATCGCAGTCACCGGTGAAGAAGCTGGTGATGCGAGCGACTCGGTTGGGCGAAATGATGGCCATAATGATGGCGCCCGCGACGGCGCCGAGCGCGGCGACAATGAGGTAGCCGATCTTCATACCGCCGAACCACAGGGCTCCGAGCACCACGGCGCCGAGCACGATCACGGTACCGAGGTCCTTACCGAGCAGTGCCAGCGCCAGCACCGCAATCACTGGAAGGCCGAGCGGGATGACCATTTGCTTCCAGTTGTCCAGCCGAGGCCCGAGCCGAATCACCATCATGGCGAGCCACATGCAGAGTGCGAGTTTCGCGAATTCCGCTGGCTGCACCGTGGTGAATCCGAAGTCGAGCCATGCTCGGTTGCCATTGATCTCGATGCCGAGCGGCGTGAAAACCAGCGCCTGCAGTATGAGCACCCCGGCCAGCGCCACCCAGGCCAGGTTGCCGGTGAGATACCGCAGCGGAATTCGTGACACAAGAAACATGACGCCGATGCCCACCACGGCGAAGATCAGCTGCCGCAAAAACTTCGTGGAGAATGCTCGACCGGCCGCGAATTCCTCAACCGCGGAACTCGAGAGCACCATGATGAGGCCGAAGCCGACGAGCACCACCACCACTGCAAGCAGCAGTGTGCCGTTGAGGCTCGCGGGTGATTCGCCCCTGGGGAGCCTTATCCGAAAGGCTCTTCCCGAGGTTTCAGCTTTCCGAGGGGTCTTCGTCGGGGTGGTCTGCATTTGCATCCACTCCCTTCTGAGACGCCTCTCGGACTGCTTCTTGGAATTTATTGCCGCGGTCTGAATAGCTTTCGAACTGATCCATTGACGCGGCGGCGGGGGCAAGTAACACCGTATCCCCGGAGGTAGCAAGTGTTTTTGCCTCAGCCACTACGCGCGGCATTACCGGTTCAGTTTCGCGCACATCGACCTCGATGACCGGGACCGCGGGCGCGTGTTGCTTGAACGCCTCAACAAGTGGCTCCCGGTCGATGCCGATGAGAATTGCGGCCTTGATTCGGTCGGCATGTTCAGCGATGAGGGTTGAAATATCGACACCCTTGAGCAGCCCACCGAGCACCCAGACCACCGAACGGTAGGCGCGCAGGGAAGCGTCGGCGGCGTGCGCGTTGGTTGCCTTGGAGTCGTCAATCCAGAGCACCTCGTGCTCATCAAGGACGAGTTGGTTTCGATGCTCATCGGGTGAAAAACTCAGAATCGCACGCTGAATCGCGGCGGGCGACACGTCAATCGAGCGCGCCAGCGCAGCAGCGGCCAACACATCCTCGACAAGGTGGCGTGCCCCCATGCCTCGGCTTCGAAGATCTTCGAGCGTCCCGAGCTCAAGCGCAGCATTTGCGCGGTCTTCGAGAAATGCACGGTCCGCAAGGATCCCGTCGACCACACCGAAGTTACTCCGCGCGGGCACATCGACACCAAAGCCGATTGCCCGGGCGCCATCGACTACATCGGCGTTCTCGACGAGACGCTCGGTTTCCGGGTCGGCAAGGTTATAAATACACGCGCGCTGTGTGCGATCGTAGGCACGGCCTTTGGCCGCGCGATAGGCATCGAATGACCCGTGCCAGTCGAGATGGTCACGTGCGATATTGAGCACGACGGATGCGACCGGCGAAACAGTGTGGGTGTAGTGCAGTTGATAGCTGGAAATCTCCACGACGAGAACGTCGAATCCTTCCGGATCGCGGACCGCGTCCAATACGGGGATCCCAATATTTCCCGAGGGCGCAACTCTCACTCCACCCTGCGCGATCATGTGCGCCGCAAGCTGCGTCGTGGTCGTCTTGCCGTTTGTCCCGGTGACCAGCAGCCAGTCGGATGCTTTGCCCACCTTGTCGCGCAAACGCCAGGCGAGTTCAATATCGCCCCAGATTTCGAGACCCTCGGCATCCGCCCATTTGAGCAGCGGATGATGAGGCGGATACCCAGGCGAGGTGACCACAAGATCGGCGGCGAACTCCCGCAGCCGCTGGGGCACATCATCCTGCGACTCGGTGATGACTACGGGCACATTGAGCACCTGCAGGATGCGCTCGCGATCGTGGTCCGGAGCGCCTGCGACGACGAGCACCTCGGCGCCAAGTTCGGCGAGCGTGTCGGCGACGGAGAAGCCGGTCATGCCGAGTCCGAATACGGCTACCTTCAAGCCGTTCCAGTCGCTGTGCCAGCTTGTTAGAGAATCAAGACGGTGTGTCACTAGGTCAGCACTCCACTCAGCAGCGACCATTCGGCGTAGAACAACGCGATACCGATCACTGCGAAGAGTCCGCCGACGATCCAGAAGCGGACCACTACGGTTTGTTCGGCCCAACCCTTGAGCTCATAGTGATGGTGAATCGGGCTCATGAGGAAGATACGTTTCCCCTTGGTGATCTTGAAGTATGCGCGCTGCACGATGACCGAGCCGGTGTCGATCACGAAGAGACCGGCGATAACCACGAGCAACAGTTCGGTACGCGTGAGGATGGCAAATGCGGCGAGTGCGCCACCGAGTGCGAGCGATCCGGTGTCGCCCATGAATATCTGCGCCGGCGAGGTGTTCCACCAGAGGAATCCGATCAGTGCACCGACAATGGCCGCCGCGATGATCGCGAGGTCGAGGGGTGCGTATACCTCGTAACAGGCTTGCACCACCGAGCTATTCACGCGCTCGGTGCCACAGGCCTGATTGAACTGCCAGTACCCGATCACCCCGTAGGAGCCGATCGCAAAAATGGATGCGCCGGTTGCGAGGCCGTCCAGACCATCGGTGACGTTTACTGCGTTTGAAGTTGCCGTGGTGATGAGCACAATCCAAATGACGACGAGGATCGTGCCGGCGATTGCGCCGAACATCATGAAGTCAAAGGAGGTGTCGCGGATCACCGAGATTGAACTCGAGACCAGCGGGATCCCCTGCTCGTTCACGAATTGCAGGCCGATCAGCGCGAAGATCGACGAGACGATGACCTGTCCGAGAATCTTCTGCCAGCCACCGAGCCCGAGTGACTGGTGCTTGCGGACCTTCAGGAAGTCATCAATGAAGCCGATGACCGCGTGGCCGAGCATCATGAAGATCACGATCAGCCCGGCAGCAGTCGGTCGTTCGCCAGAAATCAGTGTGGCGAGAAAGTACGCCACAACCGAGCCAAGTACGAAGACGATGCCACCCATCGTGGGTGTGCCTCGCTTGGCGTAGTGCTCCTTGGGGCCATCCTCGCGGATGTATTGGCCCCAGCGAAGCTTCAAAAAGAATTTGATGAATACGGGGGTCAGCAGGAGCGTAAACAGCAGGCCTATCGCGCCAGCAATGAGGATTGCAATCAAGCGAGGAGTCCCTTCACATATTCACCGAGTCGGTCACCAAGCGTACGCAAGCCTGCCGAGTTTGACGATTTCACGAGTACCAGGTCACCGGGCTGTAGGAATCCGCATAAGAACTCGTACGCTTCGTCCACATCCTCGGTAAAGGTCGCCTCATTGTCCCAGCTGCCCTGCGCAACTGCGGCGAGGTACAGCGGCCTGGCGCCACGCCCAATTACAACGGTTTGGGAAACACCCAATCGTACGGCGAGCTCACCAATCTTGTCGTGTTCCTCGATTGATTGCTCACCGAGCTCTGACATTTGGCCCAGCACCGCAACGGTGCGCTGTCCGGGATGTGCAATCTGGGCGAGTGTGCGAAGCGCGGCAGCCATCGAATTGGGGTTGGCGTTATAGGCATCATTAATCACGGTGATGGGTTCGCGCGTGAGCACCTCCATGCGCCAGCGCTCCGCTCGGGTCACCTGCGTCAGTGTCTCGACAACATCGGGCACGCTAATTCCTGCGGCGAATGCGGCTGCCGTGGCCGCCAGTGCGTTCATCACGTGGTGCTCACCAATGACCTGAAAGTGCACCTCGAGTGGATCATTGTCGGGAGTGTGCAGCGTAAACCGGGTGCCGTCCTGTGACACGGCCACGTCGGTGGCACGAATTTGGGCGCCCTCGCCGCGGCCAAACCACAGCACCTCGCCCGGAGCCTTCGCGGCCATCCGCGCGACACGAGGGTCGTCGGCGTTGAGCACGGCGATGCCGTCCTCCCCCAGTGCCTCGACCATTTCCGATTTCGCTTTTTCGATCATGTCGATGCCACCGAACTCGCCAGCGTGAGCAAGCCCGACCATCAGCACGATGCCGATATCGGGTCGGGCCATGGAAGTCAGGTGCCGAATTCGGCCGACCTTGCTCGCGCCGATTTCGGCGATGAGCGTATCGGTTTCTTCCGTGACGCGCAGGAAGGTCGTTGGCGCGCCCACTTCGTTATTGAACGAGGCGATCGGCGCCACCATATTGCCGTGACGCTCGAAAATAGCCTTCATAAAGTTCTTGGTAGTCGTCTTACCGTTCGATCCCGTGACCGCGACCACGCGCATCCTGCCCAGAGAGCGCACGCGCTCAACCACTTCTGTCGCGAGTTCGCCCAGTGCTGTCACGACGTCCGGCACCACGATCTGCGGAATGGTGAGTTCGAGTTCCCGCTCAACGATTGCCAGCGCAGCGCCCTGTTCCGCGGCTTTGGGCGCGAAAAGATGACCGTCGGTGTGTTCGCCGGGCTTCGCGAAAAAGATATCGCCCGGACCGATTTTTCTGGAGTCGGTATCGCTGACACCACTCACCAGATCGCCTTCCTGTGCGGTACCTGCGAGCACGAGCCGCCCCGTGAGGCGGTCGGCAATCTCTCGCAGTGACATTGGAATCATGAGTTATCGTCCAGCTTTCTGTTCGCCCTGGTCAGTCTCTGCCGACTCAAGCTGAATTCCATCGACTCGATCAAGCGCATCCTGAATTTGTTCCACGTCCCAACCGGCACCATCGATCATAAGGATTGCCATCGCCGCGTTGATCGCGGCACGGTCACCCTGCTCTGAGGTCCAGGTTCGAAGCGTGCGGTCATCCGGACCCCGCAGCGAAAATTTGGTGCCGTATTTGCGGGGTTTGGCCTTGACCCACCAGTCTGCACCGACTCCCTCGTGCGCGGAAATGGTTGTCACTGGGATGCGCGTCTCTTCGACGAGTCGGCGTCCCGTTTCGGTGTCGATATTAATGACGCCACGACGAGCGTGCTCAGGCGAGAACAACTGCACGAGGGCAGCAACGGCCTCTGTGTCGGTGGCAGTTTCACCGTGATCTGCGTCGAGCACGTGGAAACCAGCAACGTCAAAGTAGAGGCCCGCAATGTCGTGTCCGGTAACCGCTTCTGTGGTGAGTTCGGCACTGGCAACCGACACGCTCACTTCGCGCATGCGGGCAAGCATCGCATGCAGTTCATCCGCCTTCGCTGCTTCACCATTTGCGCTGACCCACTCATCATCGACGTGACGACCGAGATTCGTCGACATCCCTGTCTTCACACCGAGGGTCTTCAGTAAGTGGTCGAGCAAGTACACCACTGAGGTCTTGCCGTGCGATCCCGTCACCCCAAGCAGCTTGGGAGAATCCGGGTCGGTTTGAAACACCCACTGCCCGATATGCCCGAGCGCCAGGCTGGAATCTTCCACCACGAGCACCGGGACCTCCGCGTCATTGAGAAACGAGGCACCTTGGGGGTCGGTGAGGATGCAGCACGCGCCGCGATCGATGGCGAGCGCGAATTCTGCCGCGGGATTGTCGAGCCACCTGCTGGCGGTCACGAATACATCGCCTTCCTCGACTCGGCCGGCGTCACTCACCACTCCCGTAACTTCAATTTGTTCGGTGTCATAGTCATCCTGTTCGGGTTCTAAGCCGAACTCGGCGCACATCTCTGAAAGGATGCGCGCCCTGGGATGGTGTGGGCGAAGGCTAGTTTCGGGCATTGTTTCCTGCGGTAGTTACGGTTTCACTGTGATGTCAGGCCAGGGCTGTGGCGAGGGTGCCACATCGTTGGCAGCAAGTACGTACGACATCGCCTGCTGCCAGGCCGTTGCGGTTGAACCGCTCCCAGTGATCTTAACCGGGTTCGCCAAGGTCACGAGCACTACGTACTGAGGATCATCAATCGGAGCTACTCCCGCCATTGAGGTGATATAGCTATCTTCCTCGTACAGTCCGGTCTCCGGATTGACCACCTGGGCCGTACCCGTCTTGATCCCCACACGGTACCCCGGCACGGCAACACGATCCGCCACGCTGCTATTCAGCGCGGTTGCTTCCAAGGATTCAAGAGTGAGAGCGGCAGCTTCTTCGGAGACGACCTGAGTGCTGTTCGTCTCAGGCGCATCGGTCAGTTCGCCATCTTCCTGCAGGCAACCCTTGACGAGCTGCAGGGATTCCTTCACACCGCCGTTACCAATGGTCTGAAAAGCGCTTGCCATCTGCGCCACTGTCGTAGAGACACCCTGACCAAACATCACACTGAGGTTCGTGTGGGAGTCAGTATCGGCAGGATTGTGCAGGAGGCCAGTTTCTTCCCCGATAAAGCCAACATCGGTGGTTTGGCCAAAACCAAAGTCCTGCATGTACTGGTAGCGGGTTGCCGCATCCAACCGTTGCCCATAGAGCGCAATGCCGACATTCGAAGAGTCGGTGATGACACCGTTCATATTCATGTCTTGATCCGGGTGCGGCACACTGTCCCCGAAATTGGCTTCCGGGCCCTGCCAGCTATCGGGCACATTAATCGTCTCGTTCGGGTCCACCACACCCGTGTCGTACAGCATGGCCGCGGTAATCGGCTTCATCGTCGAGCCGGGCTCGTATGGGGCGGTAAAGGTCATCGAGCCGCGGAATTCTGGGTCGACTGCAGAGGGATCGTTGGGGTCGACCGACGGATACTCGGCAGCTGAAACGATTTCGCCGGTGTCGATCTCCACAACCGTGAGGGTGCCGTATTTGGCATCCATTTCTTCGACAGTTTCGGCGAGGATCTGACGCATCCGCCAGTCGGTGTCGAGCTCGAGCGTTGTCTGCAGCGAGCCCCCGTCGGTTGGCTCTGTGAGTGTCACGATTGACCCGGGAATGGCCACACCGTCACGTGACCGGATGTAGGTTTCTTCGCCATCCGTACCGGCGAGGCACTGGTCATATTGCAATTCCAGACCGGCCAGCGGCGTGCCGTCACTCCCGAGGAATCCGGTCACGCTGCCGCCGACGGTGCCATTCGGGTACACCCGCTCAGGGTGTCGTTCGAAGTACACCCAGGGGATGCGCAGCTCGCGCACCTTTTGGTACTCCTCGAGCGTGACCATCTTCGCCAAATATCCGAAGTTGGCTTCGGGGTCCGCCGCAATAATCGCATCCACACTGGTACGCAGCTCAGCCGGATCCTGACCGGTAATCTCGGCAATCTGCTGGAGCGACTCTTCGACTGTGACGGTAATCTCTTCGTCGGTTTCCTGATCGATTACCGGAAAATCGCTCATGTTTACCGGTGCAAACGTGATGTCAAAGCGGTCCACCGAGGTGGCAAACGGTTCACCATTCGTATCCACGATTGATCCTCGAGTCCCCCAGAGCGTTTCGACCACACCGCGACGGCCGTCCGCCTCGGAGTTAATCTCAGCGGCCTCGACGACCTGAAGATTTACCAATCGCAAGGAAAAAACCAGGACCACGAGTCCGAGGGCGATGATCGGCAGCCCCGCACGTGCGTCAAACTTCCTGCGCTTGGCCAAACCATCTCCCTTCGAATAGCCGTCGACGCCTCACTGATACCAATCAGCGCGTGCTCGGCGAGCTCATTTCAAACTCAGAAGGTACGGCAGGTTCGGGCGTTTGGTCGGCTGACTCACCGTTCTGCTGCGGGTCTTCAGCTTCCACCGGCGGGTTCACGATTGCGTTCGGTACCAGGGAGGGGTCGACTTCTTCGAGCGGTGCAACCGATCCCTCACCCTCCACGACAGTCGCGCTGTCCATATTCAGAAAGACACTGCCACCTGCGGGAACCATTCCGAGGTCGGTGGCTTCTTGCGCGAGGTTCTGTGGTGACTCTTGCGCATCCGTTTTCTCAAGAGCGGCGGTGTGCTCACGTTCGAGTTCGAGGTGCTGCTGTTCAAGTTCATCCGTCCGATACGCATCTTCAACGATCACCGTGGTGAGAAAGAGCTGCACGGCAAAGGCGAGGACCACGATGATCACGGCGAACCAGATACCCCGTGAGGAAATCTTGGAGGCGTTTTTCAGCCCCGCGATTAGTCGCAGTCGTGGACCGACCTGTGTGGACTGTGGAGTTCGAGGGGCTTTGCTCGGTGAGGTGTGTGTTGCGGCGCTCATGCGGGTGACTTCCGAATCCGTTCAACGGCCCGTAAACGCACGGGCTTGGCGCGTGGATTGAGTTCGGCTTCGGCAGCCGGGGCCTGTTCCGCTCCTCGAGTGAGGAGCTGGAACTCGGGTTGCATGTTTTCGGGGATGAAGGGCAGGTCGCGTGGGGCGGAGGATTCCGTTTCTTCAGCGAATGTGCGCTTCACGAATCGGTCTTCAAGCGACTGGTAGGCCTCGACCACAACTCGTCCGCCGAGCCGCGTTCGTTTCAGCGCCTGCGGTAATGCGGATTCGAGGGCATCAAGTTCGCCGTTCACACGAATGCGCAGGGCTTGAAACACTCGCTTGGCCGGATGCCCCGCATTGCGTTTTGCCGCCGGTGTCGCGGCTTGCAAAATATCCACGAGGGCACCGGTCGTTTCGATATTCGCTTGCTGTCGCGCCGCGACAATCGCGCGTGCGTATCTGGGTGCGAGTTTCTCGTCGCCATAGCGATAGAAGAGGTCTCGAAGTTCGTGTTCGGAAAGTTCCGCCAACAGATCTGCGGCGGTAATCCCTTCAACGCGGTTCATTCGCATATCCAGTGGGGCGTCCTGCATATAGGAGAAGCCTCGTTCGGCTTCATCCAACTGGAGCGACGAGACCCCGAGATCGAAAAACACCGCATCCACCTCTCCGACTTCGAGGTCGTCTAGGCGTTCTTCGAACTCGTCGTAGACCGCGTGCACCGTTTGCACACGGTCGCCGAACTCGCGGAGTCGTTCGGTTGCAATTGCAATTGCTTCCGAGTCTCGATCAAAACCGATCAATCGAGCGTTTGGGCAGGACCGCAACACCGCGGCGGCGTGGCCACCCATACCAAGCGTGGCGTCGACGTAGATCGCATCTTTCGCCTGCAGGGCAGGGCGCAGCAACGCAACCACGCGATCGACCATCACGGGTGTGTGAATTTCGTTGATGTCTCTTGAGTCAGTCATATTGTTTCGGGCAGTTCCGCTGTTCCCAGAACCCGAGCCATTTCGGCCCGTACCGCGAGGGGCAGGGTGTTCGATCTGCTGCTGGGGAAGGTGCCTCAGAGCGAGAAACGGCTTGGGTTCTCAGAACAGGGCTACAAAAGGCCCGGGATCACCTCCTCGGCGGTCTCAGAGAAGGCCGCTTCATTGGCCTCCACGTACGTGTTCCATGCGGTGGCATCCCAGATCTCGGCACGGGTTCCCGCTCCGATCACCGCGAGTTCTCGATCGAGCCCGGCGTAGGTCCGCAGCTGTCCGGGAATCGTGACGCGCCCCTGTTTGTCAGGGGTCTCAGCGTGCGCCCCGGAGAGCAGCAGACGCAGATAATCGCGTGCCTGCTTGCTCGTCACCGGAGCCTGCCGAATTTGCGCGTGAAACCCCTCGAATTCGGCCGTCGAGAAGACATAGATGCACCGTTCCTGCCCGCGCGTTAGCACCACGCCTTCGGCAAGGTCGTCGCGAAACTTCGCTGGCAGGATCAGTCGCCCCTTGTCGTCGAGCTTGGGCGAATACGTGCCTAGGAACATCGTGCTCGCCCTCCTCTCGTCTCCCCGGGTGACCACCTTCCCCCACTTTACTCCACAACACCCCACTGACTAGTGGTATCTGCCCTTTTGGCCATGGAACTTCCTGGCAATCCCTTGAAAACACTGGCCTTCGAAGGATGGAGGGATGTGGAGGGAAAATGGCTCATTTGGTGCCTACACCGGCCGTGGTGGGGAAAATTGGCGCGAAAAAACGCCTCTGGGTCGATCTTTCGATCGACCCAGAGGCGTTGGGGAGGAAAGTGGGGACGCGCGCGAGGGACTGCGCTAACCCGTTGACATCACATCAACGGCTGCCCCGATCGATGTCAGAGTTCGCCGTCTTGGCGACGCTCCCATCGATCCTCAAATCGGTCCATGAACGAACCGCCAGTCTTTTGTTTACCGCTCCCGCTGGCACCCTTGCCCGGTGCGGATGCTTTGGGTGTCTGCGTCTCGGTACCGCTTGCGGACGACGGGCCATTATTTGAACCGCGAATGGCCCACACGATTCCCGCGATCATGACAACGAAACCGATGAGGCCGATCCAGATATAGCTCGTCGCCATGCCAGCGACGACAATTCCAAGCCCGACGACAACAGAAAGAACGATGATTGTGATCGCCTTGGCGGAGACCACGGGGCCTTCTTTGGGCGTAGTTGACATCACGTCTGCATCGTTTTGATAGAGGCTCCGCTCCATCTCATCCAGCAAACGTTGTTCCTGTTCTGACAGTGCCATGATTCCCTCGCACTCTGCGGGACCAGCCCGCGCTATTTGCCTGACTCACTATTGTAGGCCGCTTCCCTTATAAGGTTAGGAGTGTGCCTGAAAGTCTTCCCCTCGTAGAGTCAATTTCCGCCCGATTAGACGCGTTGTTCGCTCAACGCAAACCTCTGCTCGAGTCGCTCAACCCCGAACTGGGCCCGCTTATCGACCAACTCATCGCATTTACCACCGGTGGGAAGCGCACCCGCGCACGCTTTTTGGCCGCCGGTGCGCGTATGCCGCAGGTCGCACCGGATTCGGAAATCGGCTCGGCTGTCGTCGCCGCAGCAACTTCGGTGGAGCTCTTTCACGCGGCGGCGCTGGTGCACGATGACATCCTTGATCGCTCCGACACCCGCCGCGGGCTGCCCTCGACGCACCGCGTATTCGAATCCCTCCACCGACAACGAGGCTGGGTGGGCGAGGCTGAGCACTTCGGCGTCTCTGCCGCAATCCTCGCGGGCGACCTGCTGTTGATGTGGAGTGACGACCTCAAGCTCGAGGCGAGCGCGCACGTTCGCCCGAGTCGAGGCATTGCGGCAATGAGCGAATTCGGCCGGATGCGCACCGAGGTAACGGCTGGTCAATACCTTGACATTGCCGCCGAAGTGTCCTGGCAGGCGATCCCTCGAGAAGAACGCGCTGAGCGGGCCATTGCGGTGGCGACCTCAAAATCTGCTCGTTACTCCGTGGAGGCACCGCTGGTGATCGGCGCCAGGCTTGCCGGGGCCGATCACCAACTTGTTGAACGCATCCGAGCTATGGGACTCCCCCTCGGGCTCGCTTTTCAGCTCCGCGACGATGTGCTCGGGGTCTTTGGCGACGAAACGGTCACCGGTAAACCAAGCGGTGACGACCTTCGCGAAGGGAAGCGAACCCTGCTCGTGGCGGAAGTCGACACGCTCGCGGATGCGGACACTCGGCAGTTTTTCGATGCACGACTCGGTTCCCCCGATCTCGCTGATGATGAGATCCGTCGAATGCAGACCGCAATTCGTGATTGCGGAGCACTCGACGCCGTGGAAGGGAAAATCCAGCAGTGGCTCGACGAGGCACTTACCGCAATGGATCGCATCGCGCTCGATGAGGAAACCCGCACACACTTCAGCAAGCTCGCGACTGAGGCTGCTCGCCGTGAATACTGATCGCTAAATCGCGAGCAGCTGCACCGAACGACGAACCGAAGACTTTCGGCCTTCCTGAAGCGCCTTCGTGGGGGAAACACCGAGGACTTCATCCTCGGCGAGGAGCCACTCCATCGCTTCGTGATTCACCACGCCGTGGTCGGCAAGTAGCGTAAGGGTGCCTCGAAGGCCAGCAAGGGGTTGGCCGTCGATGATGAAGTCCTTGGGGATACGCGGTTCACCATCGTGCTTCACGGCAAGCAAGTAGCGTTCTTCGATAAGCCGATTGAGTCGCCCCGAAGAGACACCCAGCTCCTTCGCTGCTTCAGAGAGAGAAAACCATTCAAATGACGAGTATTGCGTTGACACACCTCAATATTCGCAGAGATCCTGGATCTGTGCGGCCAGTTTCGGAGTTTCAGCCCAATATTCAAGATGAAGCCGACTAACCTGCCATCCGTGAGCCCTGCCAACCCGGACACTTTAATCGGACGTCTAATCGACGGCCGCTATCAAGTGCGCTCGCTCATCGCACGTGGCGGGATGGCAACCGTCTATGTTGCCACCGACCTCCGCCTCGAGCGTCGTGTAGCAATCAAAGTCATGCACGATCACCTCGCTGCAGACGACGCGTTCCGGGAACGATTCATTCGTGAGGCCCGCGCTTCTGCGCGACTGGCGCATCCCAACCTCGTTAATGTCTACGACCAGGGTGAAGATGAGGGGCTCGCCTACATCGTCATGGAATACGTGCCCGGCATCACCCTGCGTGACCTGCTGCACGATCACCACCGGCTGACAGTCGAGCAGACCATCGACATCATGGATGCGCTCTTAGCCGGCCTGCAGGTGGCCCACCGACAGGGCATCATCCACCGCGACATCAAGCCCGAGAACGTCCTCCTCGCAGACGACGGGCGCATAAAGCTCTCCGACTTCGGCCTCGCGCGAGCGGCCACCTCGAACACGGCATCGGGTTCCGTATTACTCGGCACGATTGCCTACCTCGCGCCTGAACTCGTCACCAAGGGCACCGCCGATGTCCGTAGTGACATCTACTCTGCCGGCATCATGATGTACGAGATGCTTGTGGGCGAGCAGCCGTACCGTGGCGATGAACCCGTGAACATTGCGTTCCGGCACGCGAACGATAATGTGCCGCCACCGAGTGAAAAGCAGCCTGAGTTGCCCCGAGAACTCGATGACTTGGTCGTGTGGTCAACGGAGCGGGATGCGGAGGATCGCCCGGCCGACGCCGGTGCAATGCTCGCCGCACTCCGCCAGGCTGAGCGAGATATCGCTTCCTCAGACGGCGTCACGGCTGCGCCGGCGACAGTATTTGCTCCGGTGGAGCAGGATGCGGGCACGCAGCTGCTTGCGCAGACGCACGAGGAATCGGACCCCAATTCGGATTGGGACAATCTCACGACTCCTACCGACCCGTCGACTGTTGAGGAAGCGCTTGGCGCGGGAGGGGTCGCGGCCGTCCGGCACGGCGCTTCGGGGTCAAGGCCGTCTTCAGCCGCAGTCTCGGCGTCGGCGAAAGACACCCCACTCGCGGCGGTGCGGTTGGAGAAAATCAATCGTCAGAAGCGTCGCTCGGGCCTTGTCGCCGCCGTAGTCGTGGTGCTCCTAGTGTTGTTTGCCGCCGGGATTGGCTGGTGGCAGGGATTCGGACCGGGCTCCTGGCAGGCAGCACCTGAGGTGGCCGGTGAAACCGAGGCACAGGCTGCCGAACTAATCGCGGCACAGGGCTTTGGCATCGGCGAAACTTCCTATGAGAACTCCTTGGAAGTGCCGGAAGGCACCGTTATTTCGATGGATCCGGGGCCCGGATCCCGACTCGAACCAGACTCGGTGATTGATCTGGTGGTCTCCGCTGGCCCCGCGATCCTCACGGTCCCCCGGCTCGATGGGTTGCCGCGCGACGAGGCTGTTGAAGCGATTGAGCACGCCGGGTTCGTGTACAGCGAAGAAACCGATGTACTGGAGTTCAGTTCCTCAACTGAAGCCGGGACTGTGCTCTATGGCACGAATGAATCCGGCGAGGCGTTGCCCACGGAGATGGCCGAGCAGGAACCAATCCGTCTCGTGGTGTCTGCCGGTGCCGTCCCAGAGGTCTCGGGGATGGGCCAATCTGACGCCATCGCAGCCCTCGAAGAGGTGGGACTCGAAGGCACCGTGGCCTATTCGGAATACTCATCCTCTACGCCCGCGGGTGCGGTGCTCCGACAATCCACGACCACCGACCCGGTCAGGCCGGGCGACACCGTGGAGCTGGTAACCTCGCTCGGTCCAGACCTCGTCGAGGTCCCCAATGTGGTGGGTTCCACTGCCACCGACGCGATTGCTGCGCTCGAGGGTGCCGGATTCTCGGTGAGTCACACAATCCCCGGGCCACTGCAGGAGTCCGCCACTGTTACCTCGCAGAGCCCGGGCGCTGGTGAGAGTGTCGTGCGCGGCTCCACCATCTCCATCGAGGCCTCCTACATCTTCTCTGACGAGCCCTAGGTCTGTCGCCGAAGCGAAGAAAACCACCCCGCAGATCGGTAATTCCTGACCGATCTGCGGGGTGGTTAGCGTATTGAGTTACTGCGAGTGCCTACCAGTTGTCCTGGCCAGTAACCTCGGCGGTTGGGAAGTCCTGCAGGAGCTCCGCCACAAGAAACGCGAGCTCGAGCGACTGCATGTGGTTGAGTCGGGGGTCGCACAGCGACTCGTAGCGAGTCTCGAGCGCCGCCTCATCAATCGCATCCGAACCGCCGAGGCACTCGGTGACATCGTCACCGGTGAGCTCGACATGGATGCCACCCGGGTGTGTGCCCGCTTCCTTGTGCGCGGTGAAGAAGCCCTTGACTTCGGTGACAACGTCATCAAAGCGACGGGTCTTGAACCCGCGTTCCGTGGTGAAGCCGTTGCCGTGCATGGGATCGGTGATCCACAGCGGCGTCGCGTCTTCGGACTTTATGGTTTCGAGCAGGCCCGGGAGCACATCCCCGATCTTCTCCGCGCCCATGCGTGTGATGAACGTCAATCGACCCGGCTCACGTTCAGGGTCGAGCTTTTCGATAATGCGCTTCATGGTGTCGGAGTCGGTCGTCGGTCCGAGCTTGACGCCAATGGGGTTCCGGACCCGCGCGAAGAAGTCCATGTGGGCTTCTTCGAGGTCGCGGGTGCGCTCACCAATCCAGATGAAGTGTGCCGAAGTGTCGTAGGGCAGCTGGGTGCGCGAGTCGATCCGGGTAAGGGCACGCTCGTATTCGAGCAGCAGCCCCTCGTGACCGATGTAGAACTCAACTTCCTTGAGCGCTTCGAAGTCGGCACCGGTCGCAGCCATGAACTTCAGCGCGCGGTCGATTTCGCGGGCCATGAGGTCGTAGCGCGCATTAGCGGGGTTCGAGGCGAAGCCCTTGTTCCACGAGTGCACCTCGCGCATGTCTGCGAAGCCACCGGTCGTGAAGGCACGAATGAGGTTCAGCGTGGATGCGGAGACGTGGTAGCCGTCCATCATGCGCTGTGGGTTCGGGGTGCGTGATTCTTCGGTGAACGCGAAGTCGTTCACGATGTCACCGCGGTAGGCGGGCAGGGTGACACCGTCGCGTGTTTCGGTGTCCTTGGAGCGAGGCTTGGCGAATTGGCCCGCCATGCGGCCCATTTTCACAACGGGCATCTCGGCGCCGTAAGTGAGCACGAGTGCCATTTGCAGGATGGTCGATACGCGGCCGCGAATCTTGTCGGCATTGGCACCGGCGAAGGTTTCGGCGCAGTCACCGCCCTGAAGTACGAAAGCGTTGCCGGCAGCGGCCTGGCCCAGTCGATCCTTAAGGCGATCCACCTCACCGGCAAACACCAACGGTGGACGCTGTGAAAGCTCGTCGAGCACATACTTTGCAGCCTCAGCATCGGGCCAGGTCGGCTGCTGGCGGATCGGCAGATTGCGCCAGTTGTCGAGACCTGCTGCCGCACTCACCTGTTGCTGGAGCTGCTGGGTAATAGTCATATCTCTCGTACTTTTCGTTGTTGATGTGTTGGGTGATGGATGAACGCACAGGTATTCGGCGTTCCTCGCAGTAACGCCGTTTTCGAGGAGTCTATTCCTCTGCCCTATTGCGTAAGGGCGGGCGACGCATTGCGAAGCTTGGAAGCATACACGTCTGCATAGTCTTGGTCGGACAAGCCGGCGATCTCGGTCATGATTTCATCCGTAACGGAACGCAGGATGAACCGGCTGGAATGCATTCCCCGATATCGAGAAAAGTCGAGCGGTTCACCGAGTTTGATGCCGATCCGTCCAGCTTTGGGGCGCTTGGCACCAATTGGCATGATCTTTTCGGTGTCGACCATGACCACAGGAACCACAACCACGTTGGTGTCGGCTTCCAGAATCATTCGGGCAATACCGGTGCGACCGCGGTAGAGGCGGGCATCGGGGCTTCGGGTTCCTTCTGGATAGATTCCGAGGCATCCCTGTCGTTCGAGCACTTCAAGACCGGTTCGAAGTGAACTTTCGGAGGCCTTTCCGCCCGATCGGTCCATTGGGATCATCCCGGTGGAGGTAAAAAACCAGCGACTCAATAGCCCCTTGACACCCTTGCCGGTGAAATACTCGGACTTCGCGAGAAAGTTCACGCGGCGCTTGATGACGAGCGGCAGGATGAAGGAGTCAATCACCGAGAGGTGGTTAGAAGCGAGAATCACGGCGCCTTCATCCGGAATATTCTCAGCGCCCTCAACCACGGGGCGAAAAAGGCGTCGCGCAACCGGGCCAGCAACGAGGTGCTTTAGCAACCAATAAAACATGCGGTGACCCTCCAGTCGGACGACTCACATCATACCCACCGATTTCATCTGGACAGAACTGAAGAGGGGCGTGTGACACACTGCGTCGTTATCTGCGTGTAACCCTTCACTTTGACTAGCCTGACTAAGATAGAAAGATGGCGCGCCAACGTTGCCGCGATCGAACTCAGATGAGCAACGAAGCCGTCAGAGTGAGCCCACCGATGGAAGGTTTGAATTCCAATGACTGAATCGTCAACCCCCACAGTCGTATCTGGGAAGGTACGCGAATGGTCTACCCCCGCCGTAACCGAACCAACGCCCACCCTCAACGTCACGGACCTCCTCGAGTCGCGTGTCGAACGCACTCCCGAACGGGCGCTCTTTGCGGTGCCAGAGGGTGACGGCTGGCGCGATGTCTCGGTTCGATCATTCACGAATGATGTCCGCGCGATCGCGAAGGGATTCATCCAGGCCGGCGTCACCCCGGGCACCCGACTCGCATTCATTTGTTACACGAGCTATGAGTGGACCCTCGTGGACTTTGCACTTTGGTACGCGGGAGCGGTCATGGTGCCCGTGTATGAAACAAACTCTTCCTCGCAGTTGGAATGGATCCTCAATGATTCGGGTGCTGAGGGGCTCATCACACAATCAAACGAGTTCGCGGCCAAATACGAAGATATTGAAGGTGATAAACCACCCCTTCGCTGGCAGTGGACCCTGGAGCGCGGTGCGCTCGATGAACTGCGGCAAAAGGGTCAGGAAATCTCTGACGAACAGCTCGAACAGGCACGATCGCGAGCAAACGGAGATGACATCGCGACCCTGATCTACACCGCTGGAACAACCGGTCGACCAAAAGGGACGGTGCTCACGCACGCCAACTTCGTCGAACTCGCAAACAACATCGAAAAACCGCTCGCCAAGGTAGTTTCGAGTGAGGGCGCTTCGACACTCCTCTTTGTCACCCTCGCGCACGTCTTCGCCCGACTGATCTCCGTTATCGGTGTAGCCTACGGAATACGAGTTGGACACCAACACGACACAACCCAGCTCGTGCCTTCCCTGGGGTCATTCAAACCCTCGTTCCTGCTGGCAGTTCCCCGGGTGTTCGAAAAGGTCTACAACTCTGCCCTCCAGAAAGCCTCCGGAGACGGGAAGGAAAAAATCTTCCGACGCGCGGTACGGGTTGGCGTCGCACACTCACGGGCCGCCGAAAAGGGCAAGGTTCCGTTCGGACTCAAACTGCAATACAAGCTCTTTGATCGACTCGTGTTTGCCAAGCTCCGCACGACTTTGGGTGGACGTGTCCAGTATGCGATCTCCGGATCCGCACCGCTGGGACTATTCCTCGGTCACTTCTATAACGCAATCGGTGTGAAAGTGCTCGAGGGCTACGGGCTGACGGAAACCACCGCCCCGATCTCGGTGAATCTGCCCGACAACTTCAAGATCGGTACAGTCGGTCCGCCGCTACCCGGCTGTGCTGTTCGAATTGACGATGATGGCGAAATCCTCACCAAAGGCATCAATGTTTTCCGTGAATACTGGAACAACCCCGAAGCCACCGGCGAGTCATTCACCGACGATGGCTGGTTCCACACCGGTGACATCGGTGAGCTGGATCACGAGGGCTACATCAAGATCACGGGCCGAAAGAAGGACATTATTGTCACTGCCGGCGGCAAGAATATCGCGCCAGCAGCCTTCGAAGACCAAGTCCGCGCCGACGGCATCGTTGGTGAATGCCTCGTCGTTGGTGATCAGCGTCCGTTTATCTCCGCATTGATCACGCTCGACCCGGAAATGCTCCCGAAGTGGCTGGAACTCCAGGGTATTGATCAGTCACTTTCGATTCCCGACGCGGCAAAACACCCGCGCGTTCGTGAACACATCCAGAGCCTCATCGACCGGGCAAACAAGACCGTCTCACGTGCGGAATCGATCCGTAAATTTGAGATTCTCGACACCGTCTTTTCTATCGAAGATGGCACACTCACGCCGAAGCTTTCGCTCAAACGACATGTTGCGCTCGAACGCATGGCCCCCGTGATTGAGAAAATGTACGAGGGAACCAGTAGTACTCCGAAGGAGTAGCGCGGACGGTCGGCGACGACTCCTCACCGAGATGACAGAGTAATGGCCTGCGCCGTCAGTGTGACGGCGCAGGCCATTACTCTGTGTCGGAGTCTCCCTAGAACCAGTCCGACTCGCGGATCTGCCGCATGGCGTCACGACGCTGTTCCTTGGCAAGCGTGTCCACGTAGACGGTGCCCTTGAGGTGGTCGGTTTCGTGCTGCAGCATCTGTGCCATGAGCCCTTCGCCCTCGAGGACCACCTCTTCGCCGTCAAGGTCGGTCCCCCGCACGCGCGCGTAGGGGTAGCGCTTCGTTTTAAACCAGAGCCCGGGAACTGAGAGGCAGCCTTCGTCAATCTCCTGCGGTTCGCCGGAGACTTCTTCGAGTACCGGGTTGAGGATATAGCCGATCTTGCCGTCAATGTTCCAGCTAAATGCTTGCAGGCCGACGCCGATTTGCGGTGCCGCTACGCCGGCTCGCCCTTCCAGGGCCGTACTGTCGAGGAGGTCACGCACAAGTGCGCGAACGTGCTCATCGACCTTCGTAATCGGTTCTGCCGGAGTGCGCAAAACCGGGTCACCGTAATAGCGAATATCTCGAACGGTCACTTCTGGATTTCCTCCTCCGCCTGCAGGAGGGCGTTCTCAATGATTTCGGTTGCTGCCGGGTGAGGCCAGTACTGGCCTCGCGCGAGGCCGTGCACGGTCTGGCCAAAGCTTGCGGCCTGCACGAGCGGCTGCAGCAGAATCGGTGCATCCGGACCGATGATGTGCGCGCCGAGCAGCTTTCCAGTGTCGCGTTCGACGACGAGTTTGCAGAAGCTTTCTTCGTCTTCCAGCGCCCACCCCCATGCGGTACCGCCGTAGTCCTGACGCACTTCAAAAGCGTCGTGGCCGTCACGCTGCGCTTCCTCGAGGGTGCTGCCAAACACGCCAATTTCAGGCGCGCTGAAGACCGTGTACGGAACTGGACCGAGGGTATTTTCCGTGAGCGGCGCATCCTGCTCGAGCGCAAGCAGGTTACTTGCGACCACCCGCGCGTCCTGGTTGGCGACGTGCTTGAGCTGGTGCGGGGAGGAAATATCGCCGAGTGCAAAAACCCCTTCGACGGGCTCACCGTTCCGCAAGACTTGCTGATACGCGTCCACCTGGATGCGACCGTCGTCGTGGTGGTCGAATCCCGCTGCAGGTGTGTCGAGTCGATCCGAGTTGGGTTGGCGGCCAACCGCGACCAGCACGGCATCCACGTCGATGGTGGATGCGTCGCTCAGCGACAGCGTCCAGCCCGATTCACCGTGGCTTGCTTCGGTCACTTCGACGCCGGTGTGGATGCGCCAGTTGCGCGACCCGGCGCTGGTGAAGGTCGCGGCGATGTCATCGTCGAGGCCTCGGAACAGTGGCGAGCGGTTGAGCTGCGTCACTTCCGCACCAAAGCCGGAGTAGATTGCCGCAAACTCCGCTGCCACCACGCCACCGCCAATTACGGCGATGCGGTTCGGCAACGATTCGAGACGCATGGCATCGTCACTCGAAAAGACGGTGTCGCCGAAGGGCAACACCTCGAGTTCCCGAGCCCGGGAGCCACCGCCAATGACGATCTTGGCTGCGCGAAGCACCCGTCCCGATGCCGTTGTCAATTCGTGCGTGTCGGTGAAACGTACGGTCTCGCGCACGAGTGAGATATTCGGCTCACCGGATTCTCGGTACGCTTCGCCACTTGCTGAGATCGGGTCGATGCGACCGAATACCCGGTCCCGAACTGCTTCCCAGCTCACGTCGAGATCTCCGCTCGATACCCCGAGTCGCTGCGCTTCGCGAACGTTACGCACGACATCGGCGGGGCGAACGAACATCTTGGTGGGGATGCATCCCGCATTCAGGCACGTGCCACCAAACCAACGGCCGTCGTCGACGATCGCAATCTTAAGACCGCTCAGCGCGGGCGAGGGAATGGAGTTCCCCGAGCCCGCGCCGATGATGATGAGGTCGAATGTTTCGGCAGACTGTGTCTGCGTGGTGTTGCCGGTCATGGCCCTCGCATTCCTGTCGAAGGGCCATGACCGGCACGGAGACTACTCGGTGCCGGTGACCCCGCTGGTGTCATCGGGATGAATCACCACGAGCAGATCGCCGTGGTCGACTTCTTCGGGTGCGCTGAGCACCACTCGCTCAATAGTACCCGCGCAGGTAGCGGTGATAGATGCTTCCATCTTCATCGCTTCGATGGTTGCGACCTGGTCGCCCTGGGCCACACGCGCACCCTGTTCGGCTCGAACTGTGACGACGCCGGAGAACGGAGCTGCCACGTGACCGAGATTGCTCGAGTCGGCCTTTTCGCGGGAGACGGTGTCCACCTTCACGCTGCGGTCGCGAACCAGCACCGGACGCAGCTGGCCGTTGAGCGTGGACATGACCGTGCGCTTGCCCTCGTCATCGGGTTCGCCGATGGCTTCGAGCTGGACGAAAATATCGACACCCTTGCTGAGCCGAACTCGCTTCTCCTTGCCCGGTTCGAGACCGTAGAGGTACTCGATCGAGTCGAGGACCGACAGGTCGCCAAACAGCTCGCGCGTATCTTCGAAAATTGCGCTCGGCTGGGGAAAGAGGAACCGGTTGAGCGTTGATCGACGCGTTGCCGAATCGCCGTTCAGTCCCTCCTGTTCGGCCTCGGTGAGCGGCTTGATATCGACCGAGGTCTTCTTGCCCGCAAGTGCCTTGCTACGGAAGGGCTCCGGCCAACCACCGGGGATGTTTCCGAGTTCGCCGGCAAGGAAGCCAATGACCGAGTCGGGTACGTCGTAGCGATCGGGGTTTGCCTCAAAATCGGCGGGGTCGGCATCCACGGCAACCAGGTGGAGTGCCAAGTCGCCGACGACCTTCGAGGAGGGGGTCACCTTGGGGATACGGCCGAGGATGCTGTCCGCGGCGGCGTACATGTCTTCGATTTTCTCGAAGTGATCCGCAAGGCCCAGGGCGATGGCTTGCTGGCGCAGGTTGGACAGTTGGCCGCCTGGAATCTCGTGGCGGTAGACGCGACCGGTCGGACCGGGAAGACCCGACTCGAATGGGCGGTAGATATTGCGCACAGCCTCCCAGTAGGGCTCGAAATCGGTGACGTCATCGAGGTTGAGGCCCGTGTCACGATCGGTGCCCTCTAGCGCCGCCACGAGTGCACTCATCGACACTTGGCTGGTGGTGCCCGATACCGGTGCGGATGCGACATCAACCGCGTCGGCACCGGCGTGGCTGGCAGCAAGGAGGGTACCAAGCTGACCGCCTGCGGTGTCGTGGGTGTGCACGTGGATTGGCACGTCAAAGCGTTCACGCAGAGCCGTGACGAGCTTGGATGCCGCAGCCGGGCGTAGCAGTCCGGCCATGTCCTTGATGGCGAGTACGTGCGTACCGGCCTCGACGATTTCTTCCGCCAAGCGGAGGTAGTAGTCAAGCGTGTAGAGATCCTCGGCGGGATCCAGCAGATTGCCCGTGTAGCACATGGCGGTTTCAGCCACCGCGGTTCCGGTCTCGAGCACGGCTTCAATTGCCGGGCGCATCTGTTCGACGTCGTTGAGCGCGTCGAAAATGCGGAAGATGTCCACACCGGTCGAGGTTGCTTCACGCACGAACGCCTGGGTCACTTCGGTTGGCGAAGGCGTGTAGCCGACGGTGTTGCGGCCGCGGAGCAACATTTGAATCGGCACGTTTGGCATGGCTTCGCGAAGCTGCTCGAGTCGCCGCCACGGGTCCTCACCGAGGAATCGAAGGGCAACGTCATAGGTTGCGCCGCCCCAGGCTTCGACCGAGAGCAGCTGTGGCAGCCGCTTCGAAACATAGGGTGAGGCCAACAGCAAGTCCTTGGTCCGTACGCGCGTCGCCAAAAGCGACTGGTGCGCATCGCGGAAGGTGGTGTCGGTGACTCGCAGGCGGCTATCTGCACGCAGCTGATTCGCCCACTCTTTCGGTCCGAGTTCGCGCAGCAGATCGCGTTCGCCCTTGGGGGTTTCGATCTTGCTGAGGTCTGGCAGCTTGGTACGTGCCCGCACCGAGGTGGGGCGAGTACCGTTGGGCTGGTTTACCGTCACGTCGGCGAGCCAGTTGAGCATCTTCGTGGCGCTGTCGCCGGGCTTGCGGTAGTGGAAGAGCTCCGGGCGTTCCTCGATAAAGCCGGTCGAGACATCACCACGAAGGAAGTCTTCGTCGTTGAGTACCGCTTGCAGGAATGGGATGTTGGTGGCGATTCCGCGCACGCGGAACTCCGCGAGGGCGCGACGACCGCGCTGGACTGCCGTGGCGAAGTCCTTACCGTGTGAGATGAGCTTCAACAGCAGGGAGTCAAAGTACGGCAGCACTTCGGCACCGGTCGCGATCGTTCCACCGTCGATGCGGATGCCCGAACCACCGGCAGAGCGGTAGGTCGTGATGGTGCCGGAGTCCGGTCGGAAGTCCTGTGACGGATCTTCGGTGGTGATTCGGCACTGAATCGCCGAACCACGCATCTCAATCTTGTCCTGCGTCAACTCGAGCGCTTCGAGCGACTCCCCCGCGGCGACTCGCATTTGTGATTGCACGAGGTCGATCGCGGTAATCTCTTCCGTGATCGTGTGCTCGACCTGGATGCGCGGGTTCATCTCGATAAAGACGTGCTCGCCAGCGCGTTCTCCCGCAGTATCGATGAGGAATTCGACCGTACCGGCATTGACATAGTCAATTGACTTCGCGAAGGCAACGGCATCTCGATAGAGCTTTTGGGCGAGTTCCGGATCAAGATTCGGTGCTGGCGCGATTTCAACAACCTTCTGGTGACGACGCTGCACGGAACAGTCGCGCTCGAAGAGGTGCACGACCTCACCCTGGGTGTCAGCGAGAACCTGCACTTCGATGTGTCGAGGGCGAAGCACGCACTGTTCGATGAACATCGTGGCATCGCCAAAGGCCGCGGCAGCTTCCTTCATCGCTGATTCGAGTGCACCGCGAAGGTCTTCGGGGCGTTCAACTCGACGCATCCCGCGGCCGCCACCACCGGCAACTGCCTTCGCGAACACCGGAAAGCCGATCTCTTCAGCCGCAGCTGCAAGCGCGTCAATATCCGTCGATGGCTCAGAGGATTTGAGGACGGGAACACCGGCCTTCATCGCCTGTTCCTTGGCATGTACCTTGTTGCCAGCGTTCGCGAGCACCTCGGCAGACGGACCGATGAAGGCAATTCCGTTCTCGGCACATGCTCGTGCGAGGTCTGCGTTCTCGGAGAGGAAGCCGTAGCCCGGGTAAATCGCGTCGGCACCGCTCTCGCGTGCAACACGAATAATCTCCGCAATATTGAGATACGCCTGGACCGGCGAGCCCTCCGAACCAATCTCGTAGGCTTCATCAGCCTTTAAACGGTGCAGCGAGTTTCGATCTTCGAAGGGATACACCGCGACCGTGCGGGCACCCAACTCCACTGCAGCTCGGAATCCACGAATCGCAATTTCTCCACGATTCGCTACCAGGATCTTCCGGAACAAACCTGCCCCCTTTGGCCTTAATCACATTGTCGGAGTCGAATATATCCGAGAATGTGACAAGGTGCGAGGTTCAGATTTGTTTAAGACCAACAAATCTGTTGACTTGTACCTAGCTTGCGCGGTTTTTACGGCGAGCGGCAAGCTCATCCATGGGATCCACGGCGTCGGTTTCAATATCGACGAGGTTGTCTTCCACCTCGCGGAGCACCTGACCGACAAAGATCCCGAACACACCTTGGCCGCGCTGGACAAGGTCAATAACCTCATCATTCGAGGTGCACAGGTACACACTTGCACCGTCCGACATCAGTGTCGTCTGGGCGAGATCGGTGATGCCAGCATCGTGCAGTTGCTCAACTGCGATGCGAATCTGCTGCAGTGAAATACCCGTTTCAAGCAGTCGTTTGACAAGCTTGAGCACCAGAATGTCGCGGAAGGAATAGAGGCGCTTTGAACCCGAACCAGTGGCGTCCTGGATGCTCGGCTCCACGAGGTCCGTCCGTGCCCAGTAATCAAGCTGGCGGTAAGTGATGCCCGCGACTCGAGCCGCTACCGCGCCGCGATACCCAATATTGGGGTCGAGGTCAGGCAGACCGTCGGTAAACAGCAGCTCTTGCCGAAGCCCCTGCGAGCCTCCATCGTCTTGCGCGCTCATGACGTCACCTTTCTTGCCCGTCGCATTACCTGTTATTCACGCTAAACCCCGCCAGGGACACCCCCGGTTAGGCGCGCCCGCGGAAATTTCCGCATCCAGGCGAATTAATAGGCCACACACAGTCTAGGCGAGGCCACGTTATACCTCGAGTGTCGAAATACAACGATGTGATCGTGTCATCACTGTGGCGCTCACACGAGTGCCACGCCGCAATCTTAAGGTTCAACTTGAGCTTGAGACCAAACCGTAATCTGAGGATCGCGGATCATTCGCACTGGAGATCGCGATTCCCACGTGCCGAAGACCTCGAATCGTGGTCGGCGTCGGATGCTCAGCGTCCGCTATAGCGGTCGCGTAGTGACTGCCGCACGAGACCCCGACGGACCCGCTCGAGTGCTTCCGCGAGTTCCTCCGCCTTAGCCTCAGTCCGCGATCGAACCGTGGCCTCGGGCTTGCGCGACACCGCACCGAGAGCCTGCTCGATGAGCCCAACCTCATGCTGTGCGGCGGTGCGAAATGGCCGCAAGTGTCGTGGACCGATACCGCATTGTTCAAGTTCAACAAGTGCGGTGAGCATGAGGAGTTCTTCCTCATGAAAACTACTGGCACGTGGAATCAATCCGGCTGCCTGCGCTTGTTCCAGAAGTTCCTTCGACGCCGTGGAGCGTCGAAGGAGCTCATCGCGGCTGAGCTCCGCATCGTTGGTCAGGATGCTGCTGCCGGATGCAGACTTGTGTGTCGATGCCGTTCCTGGAACGTCGAGACGCTCCCCGCGGTCAAGCGCCTCGAGCTGTTCGGCTATTACCTTGAGCGGCAAGTAGTGATCCCGCTGGAGCGCAAGAATGGTCCGAATCCGTTCGACATCCGCATCCGAAAACTTTCGGTAGCCCGAGGAAGTACGCGCAGGATGCACAAGCCCCTGCTCTTCGAGAAAGCGGATCTTGGACGGTGTGAGTTCGGGGTGCTCTTTCCCTAACCGCTGTAAGACCTGTCCGATGGACAGCTTTGGAAGCGCCCCGGAACCTCGAGACGCTGCAGAACCTAACCCCATCAGGCTTACTCGGTTGCCAACGTCGGGGTGGCACCAGCATCAAGTGGCGAGGGGTAGAACGTCAGTCGGTACTTACCGATCTGCACTTCTCCACCATTGGTGAGCTGAACCTGATCGATGCGTTCGCCGTTGTAGTACGTCCCATTGAGCGAGCCCAAGTCTCGGACCTGGAAGTTTCGCCCCTGGCGCGTGAACTCAGCATGGCGACGCGACACGGTGACATCGTCCAAGAAGATCTCGGCGTTGGGGTGACGGCCGGCGATTTGGAGGTCAGTATCAAGCAAGAATCGGGCGCCGACGTTGTTCCCCCGGCGAACGATCAATAGTGCTGAACCTGAGGGTAATGCCCCGATCGAGTCCATTTCTTCTTTTGAGACACCGCCAGCGATTAGCGCGGCTAGCTGCGCGCTGAAATCCCCCGTGAACGACATCGTCGACGATGTGTCTGGCTCCGGGTTGGCGCCGGCGGTGGAGCCCTGCTCGGAGTCTCGCTCGTCGAACTGCGCCATGTATTCCTCCTGCTTGGTCAAGGTTCACCAGCCTAGCGCACAAGTGCGCAGGCAATCTCTCCAATACTGCCCTGACTTCCTGTGACAACTCTAAGTCATCCTGGCTCGCGCTACACTGCACGGCGTGAGTTTCGATGACCGTTACGACAGCGACCCCCTAGCGACCTTTCGCGAGAGCAAGAAACCTCGCAAGCCACGGGAAGTCACCGCGAAGCGCGGAATGTGGCTCGAGGACGCCAATACGCAGTTCTTCGGTCAGCTCGTCGCTGCGGATCGCGACACCGTCACCCTCGCTGACGCAGACGGGGCAAAGCGCTCATTTCCCCGTCACGCGGTCTTCCTCGATGACGACGGCGCAGTCACACTGGTGTTTCGGAAGCCCGCTTCGAAATCACGAGCCCGCAGCGCATCCGGTTCTTTTCTCGTCAAGGATGCACCGGCTCGAGTCGCGCGGGCCGGGCGCATTTTTGTTGAGGGTCGCCACGATGCTGAACTTGTCGAGCGCGTGTGGGGTCACGATCTGCGCGTCGAAGGTGTCGTCGTCGAGTATCTCGAGGGCGCGGATCATCTCGACAAGGTACTCGGTGACTTCGGTCCGACCCCCACGCGTCGCGTCGGGGTCTTGCTTGACCACCTCGTGCAGGGGTCAAAAGAGACACGGATTGCGCAGGGAATTACCCAGCAATTCGGCGCAGATTCCGTGCTCGTGGTTGGTCACCCCTATGTTGACGTGTGGCAAGCGGTCAAGCCACTGCGGCTTGGTCGGCAGTCTTGGCCGGTGATTCCACGAGGGCAGTCTTGGAAGCACGGCATTTGCGAAGCCCTCGGACTCCCCCACGAAGACCAAGCGGACATTGCCAACGCGTGGCGGCTTATCCTCGACCGCGTGCGCGACTGGGGCGATCTCGAACCGTCGGTAATCGGAAGAGTCGAGGAACTCATCGACTTCGTCACCGCTCCTGGCGAATAAACCCGGTCAAAACGATCGCACGACAACTCGCCGAGTCCTAAAGTGAGTGGCATGTCTACTCGCCTCTCACTTGCGCTTCGAATCATCCTGCCGGCGATCTGGATCGGTCTGATCATTGCGATCGACCTGATCGAAGCACCCCTCAAATTCCAAGCCCCGGGAATCACGATTCCGCTCGGGCTCGGAATCGGTCGACTCGTATTCCTCGCCATGAACATCACCGAGATCATCCTCGCGATTGTGCTCGCGATTGCCTTGTGGAAGCCACGCGCCGACCGCCGCACTTGGACGCTCTATTTTGGCCTCGCGTTGTTCCTTGCGATCAAGGTCCTCGTAATTCGTCCACTCCTCGCACAGCACACCAATGCGGTGCTCGACGGCACTTCTGATGGTGGCTCAACAACCCACTATTTCTATATTGCGGCTGACATGGTGATTGCGGTGCTGCTCGTGTGGTTCGTCATTGCTCAGGTTAGGCGGATCGTCCCCAACACTGTGGATGTGCTCGCCGCAAAGTGATGTCGGTGGGTGCGGATAGCCTTCGGGCATGAGGATTTTGCACACATCAGACTGGCATATCGGTCGCACCTTTTTCGGCGAACAGGTGGGCGAGCACCTGCGTACGGTGCTCGCCGCGCTCGTCGCCGCCGTTCGCGAAAATGACGTGGATGTGGTGGTCGTCGCGGGTGATGTCTTCGATACGACGATGCCCGCCGCGGCAGCCTACGATTTTTTGACCGAGACCCTGATCGCGCTGCACGATGCCGGTGCGACGGTGATCCTCACCAGCGGTAATCACGATTCTGCTGCGCGACTTCGTTTCCAGTCCAGCTGGGCTCGGCAATCGGGGATCCATGTCATTGCCAGACCCGAACAGGGTTTTGAACCGGTCGAAGTGGCCGATGAGCACGGCGACATTACGTTCTACGGCGTGCCGTACTTGGAACCGGCCTTGCTGCGACACGTCGAAGGCGCCCCAGAGACGCGCGCCCAAGCTGCCGTGATGCAGTGGGCAACGGACCTCGTTCGGAGGCACCAAGCCGAGAACCCGGGGCGTTCCATGCTGATCGCACACTGTTTCGCCGCGGGAGTCCCCGAGTCAGCCAATGCTGAAGACATCGAGCGCGATCTCACCGCTGGCGGTCTTGATGTGGTGCCGCTCACGACCTTTGCTGGGTTTGACTATGTCGCGCTTGGTCACATCCATGGCCGCGCCGAGTTGCAACCACATATTCGCTATTCGGGAGCACCGCTCCACTACTCATTTTCAGAGGCCAACTCGCCGCGTGGCGCGTGGCTGGTGGACTTCGATGCTTCGGGTTTTGCCGGAGCGCAATGGCTCTCACTCCCCGTGCCACGTCCACTTCGACGGCTGCGTGGCACCTTGGAGTCGCTCCTCCATGATGATGCACACGAAGGCGCGCAATCGGCATGGGTGGCGGCCTCGCTCACGGACCAGGCTCGACCAATCGATGCGATGGCGCGGTTGCGCACGCGTTACCCTCACGCCGTTCACGTGGAACACTCGCCAGAGACACGCTTGGAAAAACAGCAGGAGGGCTACGCGAGAAAACTTGCTGCAGCGCCCACCGATGAAGAGCGGATCGAGAGCTTTCTGGAGCACACGAGAAATGGGGTGGGTGCAAGTGAGGTTGAGCGAGAGATCCTCGCCGAAGTACTTGACCACCTGCGCATCGAGGAGGCCGCGCGATGAAACTCCTGACACTCACAGTTGAGGGCTTCGGGCCCTTCCGCCGCAAGCAGTGCATTGATTTCACGGACTTTGAAGAGGAGGGGCTCTTCCTCATCGGCGGGAAGACCGGTGCCGGCAAGTCCACCGTCCTCGACGCCATTATGTTCGCGCTGTACGGTTCCACGCCACGATACGAGGGCACGCCTCGTGGGGTGCGGAGCAACTTCTCGGGGCCCGACGAAGTGAGCGAAGTTCAACTCGAATTTGAACACGGCGGTGAACAGTATCGGGTCACCCGCTCACCCGAGTACGAGGCGCTGAAAAAGCGCGGCGAGGGCACCACAACGCGCCCGGGTAAGCAAGAAATTGCCCGACTTGAGGGCGACACCTGGGTGAGCCTCTTCACGCTCGGACGAAATGTCGCTGCGGAAATCAGTCGCATTTTCCCGCTGCAGGCCGAGGAGTTTCTCCAGGTCGTGATGCTTGCGCAGAATGAATTTCAGAAATTCTTGCACGCCGATTCTGCCGACCGCCAAAAGCTCTTACGCAAGCTCTTCCACACGGAGCGCTACCACGCAATCACCGAGCTGCTCGGTGACCGTGCCAGGGAATCCGGTCAGCGATACGAGCAGCTCAACGCCGAGGTCAATCAACTCGCCGACAGCTTGGCGAGGCGGCGTTCCGATCTCTCTTCCGCAAGTGACGAGGCTGCTGAGTCGGACCGCGAACGTACCGGCACTGCGGCGGCTGCCACCGACCAACCAGATAAGCCAACTTCCGAATCGAAGCCTCCGGAGGTATCCGCCGAGTGGATCGACGAGATCGTGGCACTGGCTGAACGCATCCGTGAAGAACGAGTCGCGACGCAGCGAGAACGAAGTGATGCAAGCACGCTGACGGCCAAGCGGCTCACTGACGCCCTGCGGATTCAGGGTCTGCAGCAACGACGGGCCAAAGCGATCGGTGACCGTACCGAATTGCTCGCCGACCAAGAACGGATCGACACGGAAGTCATTGCCCGTCTCGAGACTGACGACCGTGCCATCCCGTTAGTTCCAGCGGTGGAATCCTTTCGGAAAACGGAGTCCGCATTACAGAGCGCGGTCAAGGTGTTGAAGCAGGCGGGTGATTCACTGGCACAGGAGCTGCAAGCGGAGGTCGATGCCGAGCGCACTCCCCCGGCCTCGCCAACAGAGCGAGATATCGAGTCGATTCGTGCCGTCCAGCGCGAACTCACCGAACAGCTCGGGAGTTTGCGCGAGAACGCGAATATCGACTCGGCCGTGGTCGCCAAACAGAAATCACTTGAGAGCGCAAAATCTGAAGCCCGCGAACAGGAAGATCACCTGCAGGCAGTGCAGCAACGCGCTGAGGCGCGTCCCGCAGCGAGAACCGAACTGGCCTCGAACCTTGCGTCCTCCCGAGAACGGTCGCAGGGTCGCAAAGTAGCGGCAGACGCCCTGACGGAAGCCACCAACAAGCGAAAAGCCGCGCAGGAATTGCCAGCGCTGGAGGCCGAGAGGCTCGAGGCCGCAACTGAGCTTGATCAGGCCCTGACGGATTCCAATGCCAGACAGGAGAAGGAGCGTGCGCTGAATGCCCAGCGCTGGCTGGGCGCGGCCGCATCGTTGGCCGCAGATCTGGTCCCGGGTGCACCTTGCCAGGTATGTGGTTCGCTCGAGCATCCTGCCCCCGCAACCAGTGAGGTCGCCACGGTGACCGATGCCGACCTGAAGAGGGCAGAGCAAGCCACGACGCAGGCAGCGCAGCGAGTCGAGAAAGCACGCTCGAAGAAGGATGCTGCGGTCACCGCTGCGGAACAAACAAGGGCAGCAACCGCAGGGTTGAACCGAGAAGAAGCCGAGACACGAGAGGCTGAGGCGAAGGCAGCGTTGCGGCGCATCAAGGAAGCGGAGTCAGCGATCTCCCGGCTCGAAACAGAGCTGCAAGAACTCGACGAGGCTGCTGAGCGCGACTCGAAACTTACCGCCGAGCTGACCGCAGCACGCGATCATGCGCGCACCCTGGTGACCACAACAGAGACTGAACTCAATGAGCTCCTGCAGCGTCAAGCCAGTCTGCGCGGCCAGCACGAATCGGTGCGCGACAGGCTGAATCGCAGCAGCGCAATCGAACAGGTCTGTGGCAGGTTTGTCATCGCATTCGAAGCGCAAGCACGCGCCGAGGCGGAGGCAAAAGAAGCCAAAGCGCACCTGGCGGCGGCACTCGATCCCAGCCCCTTCGATTCTGCAACGGCAGTGCTCGAAGCGCGCCTCGACGCATCCACTCGGAAAACACTCGTACAAGAGCAAGACACCCACGCGAAGAAGCTGCACGCAGCCACGGAACTCCTCAACGATCCGGAACTTGCGCAACTGCCAGAGGCACCTGTGGATGTGGAACAGCCCACTGCCCTCGACGAGGAGGCTCGCGTCGCGCTGGAAACTGCGAACCGTGCCCTCGGGGAGGCAGACAGCATCCTCAAGGAAATTCGGACCACCTCGGTATCGGCGAAGTCTGCGCTCGACCGCCGCGCGGCCATCGGCGAACGAGCGCGAGCAGAAAAACAACTCGCCGCAGATCTCAGCGGCAAGAATGAACGGATGCAAAACCTCGAGGCATTCGTGCTCGCCGCGCACCTCGAACAGATTCTGGACGCCGCGAACTCGCGGCTGAAGGACATCACCGCAAACCGCTACGAGCTAGAACTCGATGACGAACTCGCCGGTCGCGGCCGACAATCCGGACTCGGATTGAAAATATTTGACGTCTACAACGGCAAGTCCCGAGCCCCTAAGTCGCTCTCGGGCGGCGAGACCTTCTTGGTATCCCTCGCACTCGCGCTCGGACTCGCCGACGTGGTCTCTTCGCAAGCGGGCGGCATCACCCTTGACACCCTGTTCATCGACGAGGGATTCGGCTCGCTAGACAGCGACACCCTCGAAATCGCGATGCGCACGCTCGATCAGTTACGTGAAGGCGGGCGCACCATCGGTGTGATCAGCCACGTCGGTACGATGCAGGAGCGCATCCCAGCACACCTCAATGTGATCGTGAGCCCCGACGGCTCGAGCGATATCAGCACCGACGTATTTGCCACGGATCCGGTGCCCGCCCCGCAGTAGTTCCGAGCGGCGGGCTGCTAGACGAGGCCCAACCCGGCAAGGAATTCGCGCAGGTCCTCGATTTCTTGCTGGTCGACCGCGTGTCCGAGTCCCTCATAGACCTTGATGCTCGCATCCGCGTGCTCGCGCAACCAAGTCTCGGTGTTGCCAAATATCGATTCCGAAAGCACCGCATCTTCGGTTCCGCGGCCGAAGAACACTCGAGGAGGCGCTTGTTTGAGCGCCGCGTCAGTGTCGCGAGGTGCGGGGTCAACGAAACCAGACAGTAGCGCTCCGGAGGTCACCGTTTCGGGACGGCTTCGGAACAACTCGGACACCATCAGTCCGCCCTGCGAAAAACCGATCGGTACGATCGGCTGGCCTGAGGTGTGCTCGTCCACAAATTCCCACAGTCCCGCGGTCGCCGCGTCAATCGCGCTGCGGTCGACGGGGCCGCCGTTCGCGAGTGGGAACCACGCGGCACCGCCGGTCTCGAGTGCGTACGGTGCCCGCACTGACAGCCAGTCCCAGCCCTCGCCGAGTCGCGTGACGAGTCCCGGCAAATCCCGTTCATGCGAGCCAAAACCGTGCAGCAACAGCAGCAGCGGTCGGCCGTCGGGGCCCGAATCACGAGGTCCAACAGCCGCGGGGATTGGTGCCGGAGTAATCGCTGCAGTCATACACAGTAGTGTCACACACCGCGGCAGTTCGTTCCCCGGAAACGAGAAACGGTCCCGGCACACCTGCCAAGACCGTCTCGTCGTATTCGTGGCGACTACCGCAACGGGTTATTCACCCGATTCCTGCGAGTCTCGCGTTTGGCTCGAGCGGAGCGCCTCGCCCAGTGCAGCACCGGTGCGGTCACCCTGGACACTGGACTGAATGATTGCGCCAAGATCGATTCCCGTTGCCGCCTGCACGGCATCGAAGGGAGCCTTGAGCGTTGCGGCGGACTGCGCGGCTGAGTGCTCCGCGGCGCCGTCGGTCGAGATTACGGTGTAGCCGCCGATCGCAGCCTGCGCGTTCGCGAACTCGGCAACCATCGGCACAAGCTGGTCGATGAGCTTCTGGGTCACGAGCACCTGCTCGTGCTTCTCGATCGCCTCACCCATTGCAAGCTGTGCGGAAGCCTCTGCCTCACCAGCTTGACGGATTGCTTCGGCCTCAGCTTCGGCCTGAACGCGACGTGCGTGTGCCTCGGCGTCGGCTTCGGCACGGCGGGCAGCCGCCTCAGCGTCGGCGTGCGTGGTGCGGGCGGTAGCGTCGGCGCGGGCAGCGGTGGTCCGTGCGTGAGCGTCAGCCTCAGCGACCTGCTTGCGCGTCTCGGCTTCCTTGGCCTCTTGGTAGGCGCGGGCATCGGCCTTACGCGACTCGTCGTAGAGGTTCGCATCCGCGACCTTCTTGACTTCTGCATCCAGCTGCGACTGCTTGTTGCTTGCTTCCTGGTCAAGCACGGCTTGCTGGAGCTCTGCGCGGCGCAGTGCTTCGGCCTGCTCGGCTTCGGCATTGGCGCGACCGACCTTGGCCTTGGCGTCGGCTTCCGATTCCTGGAATGCGGTGCGCTCGACAAGTGTTTCGGCGTTCGTTTCGATCTGACGCTTCGCAACGGCACGTTCGGCATCGATGCGAGCGGTGTCCGCCTCGCGGTGCACGCGCTGCAGTTCCTGCGCACCGAGTGCCTCGATGTAGCCGCCCTGGTCGGTAATTCCCAAGATCTGGAAGGAGTCGAGTTCGAGACCCTGTCGTTCGAGGTCGCCCTCAATACCCTCGGCAATTTGGGCCGCAAGCGCCTTGCGGTCCTTCATCAGGGTCTCAACGGTGAGTGTCGCGACCACACCGCGGAGTGCACCCTCAAGTACCTCGGTCGTGAAGGCTTCAATTGCGCGGTCCTGCGAAAGGAATCGCTCCGCCGCACGACGGATGAAGTGGGGGTTGGAACCGATTTTGACGAGCGCAATACCCTCAACGTCCACCGTCACACCGTTCGCTGCCTGAGCGGTTGGTTTAATCTCAATCGACCGCGAGCGCAGCGAGAGCTTCGAAGAGCGCTGCGTGAACGGGTTAACGAAGAGGCCCCCACCGGATACAACGTCAATCTTTGATGACTCAGCGCCGCGTTTCGCCTTACCGGTGATGACGAGCGCTTCGTCAGCTGCAGCGGTGCGATACCAAGTTCGCGTGATGATCGCGAACACAATCGCGAGCACCACCACCACAACGAGAACAATGATCCCGCCAACTATCAGTAGCGGCGTGGCAAAGAAATCCATAAAGCGATGACCTTTCATCAACTGTCGGCAGTTCCGACTTGAGAGCTCCACATCAGTATTCACTGAACGTGAGGTTCATCACATCCGACACTGGTCGCATCCCGTACCATCCTGTGCACATGTTCTCTCTTGATTCCATCGCACGGGGATTACCTGCCGCGGCGCTTATTCCGCAGCTGCAGGATGCGCTGGCTCAGCACGGTCGCGCGGTGGTCGAGGCACCGCCGGGGTCGGGAAAGACGACAATCGTTCCTCCGGTGGTCGCGAATACCTTCGGTCGAGTGATCGTGACGCAGCCGCGTCGGATCGCGGCCCGAGCCGCGGCAGCGCGCCTCGCATCCCTCACCGGCACCGCGCTCGGCAACGAGATCGGCTATTCCGTCCGAGGCGATTCGCGCACGAGCAAGCACACGAAGATTGAGTTTGTAACTGCGGGACTGTTGCTCCGTCGGCTCCTGACGAGTCCGGATCTGCCCGGAGTCGACGCGGTCGTGCTTGATGAGGTGCATGAGCGGGATCTCGATGCGGATCTCACCTTCGCAATGCTGTGTGAAATTGCCGAACTGCGCGAAGACCTCACGCTCGTCGCTATGTCGGCAACGATCGATGCGGAGCGTTGGGCCCAGTTGCTTGGTGATGCCACGCCCGTGGTCCGCGCTCCCGCCGTGCCGCATCCGCTCGAGATTCGCTGGGCGCCGGCTTCAGTGCCGAGGCTCGATCAGCGCGGTGTGAGTCGTGAGTTTCTTGCCCATATCGCGAGCACAACCGCCTCGGCTCTAGGCGATCTCACTGACGGCTCCGCGCTGGTATTCCTGCCCGGTGCCTGGGAAGTGGCTACGGTGGTGCGGCAACTCACCGATCTCGGGGTGACTGCCCTCCCGCTCACCGGGTCGCTCAGCTCTGCGGCACAGGATGCGGCGCTCTCCCCCGGTCCGCGGCGGGCGATTGTCGCGACCGCGGTGGCCGAGTCGTCGTTGACGGTGCCGGATGTGCGGCTCGTGATTGATTCGGGTCTTGCCCGCGTGCCACGGCTGGATGTGGAGCGCGGGATCTCGGGGCTCGTCACCGTGCCGGTCTCGCGGGCTTCGGGGGATCAACGCGCGGGGCGTGCGGCACGCACCGGACCGGGCCTTGCGATTCGCTGCGTGGCCGAGCACGAGTGGGCGGGGTTCCCGGCCCACACGCGCCCAGAAATTCTCAGCGCGGATCTCACCAGCGCTGCGCTCACCCTCGCGGTTTGGGGCGCTCCGGGCGGTGTGGGAATGTCGCTTCCAGATGCACCCGATCCCGCCGCACTCTCGCAGGCGCACTCGACACTCGCCGCGCTCGGCGCAATTACGGAGCAACGTGGCGGTCCGAATGATGCGAGGATCACGGTCACGGAGCGCGGGCACCGGATCGCAAGGATTCCCACGCACCCCCGGCTTGCCCGAGCGCTCCTTGACGGTGCGGCACTGCTCGGCAGTGAACGAGCTGCACAGTTGGTCGCTGCCGTGGATTCCGATGCCCGAGCACCCGGTGGTGATCTCGCGGCACTCTTGCGTGCGCTACGACAGGGTAACTCGCCCGATTCGAAGCGGTGGCGACAGGACGCGCAGCGGTTTGCCCGGCTCATCGACGTGGCACAGCCTCCAGCACACCGTATGAGCGATGACGAGGTACTCAGCACTGTGGTTGGCCTCGCCTATCCCGAACGACTCGCCCGTCAGCGCGGTCCCGGCGGCGACTATCTCATTGCCGGTGGTACCGGAGCATCACTGCCAAGAGACTCTCGACTCCGGGGAGAGCCCTGGCTGGCGGTTGCCGAGTTGCATCGCACGACGCGGGACACGCTGATTCGCAGCGCAGTGCCGATCAGCGCGGAGACCGCCGTCGAGGTTGCCGGTTCACTCGTGCAGGAACAGACTGAAACTCGCTGGCACAAGGATCGCATCACCGCGCGGAAGATCCGCTCGATCGGTGCGATTGCACTCCAAAGCGTGCCGGTTCCGGTGGCGCCCCAAGCCGCGCGAGCAGCCGTCATCGACATGCTTTACCGCGAGGGACTCAATGCACTCTCGTGGTCCGAGGAAGCGATTCAATTGCGGAATCGGCTGGCATTGCTTTCCCACACGCTTGGGGAACCATGGCCCGCAGTGACCGATGAGCGCTTACTTGCGCGCGTTGATGAGTGGTTCGCCCCCGAGCTGGACTTGATCACGGCCGGTACGAGACTGCCACGCATCCATTTGCTTGAGCCCATGAAGCGGCTCTTCCCCTGGCCCGAAGCAGCTCGCCTCGATGAGCTCGCGCCCGAACGACTCGAAGTGCCCAGCGGTTCGAAGATCCGCATCGACTATCCGAATTTTGATGAGCCGGATTCCCCACCGCTCTTGCGCGTCAAGCTGCAAGAGGTGTTCGGCTGGCTTGAGACCCCTCGGCTCGTTGACGGGCGCGTCCCGGTGCTGCTGCATCTGCTGTCGCCTGCCCAGCGACCACTCGCCGTCACCGAAGACCTCGCATCCTTTTGGAACAACGCCTACGGGCAAGTACGTGCGGAAATGCGCGGCCGCTACCCGAAGCATCCCTGGCCCGAAGACCCGTTGACCGCACCCGCGAAGCGAGGCACAAAGAAATCCGGACGGTAGCGAAGCACCGTCGCGAATCGCGAACCAAGCCGGCTTCGGGCACCACCCGCGTTGAGTGAGTTCCAATGGTCGGTGCGTAACATGCCCAGATGAGCATTGATATTCCTTCCGCAGAAGATTTTGCCGATCTCACGAAGCACCGCAACGTCGCGAGTGTCTCGATCTATGTGAGCGCCGCGGCAAATGGCAACGGGGGCGACCGACCGGCAATAGCCCACGACACCGAGGCCGCACGCCTCGCACTTCGCACATCCACGAGTCAGGCGCTGAGTGACCTGGCACAAATCGATGTGTCAAAGACCGATCAGGATGCGATCGCCGCGCACGTACGTGAGCTCGAGAATGACCGCGACTTCTGGGCGACTTCCGCTCGCAGTGTTGCGGTATTCGTGTCGCCCGAGGGCATCCAGTCATTCCGTCTCATGAACAAGCTGTCACCGCTGACCGCCGTTGGTGACCGCTTCGATGTCGGCCCACTCGTACGTGCCATCAGTTTCCGCCACATTGGCTACGTCTTGGCACTTACCGAGGGCGAGGTGCGGCTCCTCTTCCTCGATTCCACCGCCACCACGCGACAAATTGAACTCACGACCCTGCCCGATGACGCCGCCGACGTGCTCGGTCAGTCGACCTCGGGCGGACGGCTGGACCGGCACAAGGCGGATGGCACGCTCGGGCCAAAAGTCGAACTTCGCCGGTATTGCTCCATCGTGCAGGATGCGGTGCTTCATGAAATCGGTGACGATTCAGTTCCGCTTGTCCTCGCCGCGGCAGCGGACCTGGACCCGGCGTATCGACAGGTGAATACCTACTCTTCGCTCGTCGAAGAGTCCATCGACGCCAACCCGGCGTCGCTCTCGGTGAGCGACCTCGAAACGCGAGGCCGTGTCATCCTCGACAAAATGTATGCCGCCGCGGTCGCTGACTGGTGTGAGAACTTCGGGAATCGAAAGCCGCAAAAGCGGGCGAGTTCCAATCTCGAAGTCGTCGCCCAAGCCGCAACCGCGGGCCAAGTCGAATCCTTCCTTTTCGACATTGAGTCGAATGACGAGGGCATCATCAACGACTTTGGTGAGGTCATTCCCGTGCCGGAACCGGGACCAACGACTTACCGACTGGTGGATGAGGTTGCGGCGCGAGTATTGCGTACCGGTGGCCGGGTCTTTGCCGTGCGACGTGATGATCTTCCCGATGATTCGCCGCTGGCCGCGGTTTTCCGTGGCGCTCTGAGCGACTAGGGACACATCTGGCCATTTGAGCGAGTAGCCTTAAGCCTATGACGCCTCAATCGAATGGCCCAGAATCAGAGGCGCAAGACGCCACCCCCACGTTCGACGAACTCGGACTCAGCGCACCGGTACTCGATGCAATCACCTCGATCGGTTACGAGCGCCCTTCCCCCATCCAGGCCGCCACCATCCCGATCCTCCTCGAGGGTCGGGATGTGGTGGGCCTCGCACAAACCGGTACCGGTAAGACGGCAGCCTTCGCGCTGCCGATTTTGTCGCGCATCGAACCCGGAGCACGCACGCCACAGGCGCTCGTGCTCTCCCCCACGCGCGAGCTCGCGCTGCAGGTCGCGGAAGCCTTCGAGAGTTTCGCTTCCAAGCTGCCGGAGCTGCGCATGCTGCCGATCTACGGTGGTCAGGCCTACGGCGGACAACTCTCGGCGCTGCGCCGCGGTGTTGATGTCGTGGTGGGTACCCCCGGCCGCATCATGGATCACCTCAAGCGCGGCACGCTGGATCTCACCGAGCTGAAGTACCTCGTGCTCGATGAGGCCGACGAAATGCTCAAGATGGGTTTTGCGGAAGATGTGGAAACCATCCTCGCCGACACCCCGAGCGACAAGCAGGTGGCCCTGTTCTCGGCCACGATGCCGCCGCAGATTCGCCGCATTTCGCAGAAGTACCTCAACGACGCTGCCGAAATCACGGTGAAGTCGAAGACCACCACTTCTGCGAATATTTCGCAGCGCTACCTCGTGGTTTCGTACCCGCAGAAGGTGGATGCGCTGACGCGCATCTTCGAGGTCGAAGAGTTCGAGGGCATGATCGTCTTCGTTCGCACGAAGAGTGAGACTGATCAGCTCGCCGAGAAACTGCGCGCGCGTGGCTTCTCGGCTGGCTCGCTCAATGGCGATGTGCCGCAGACACAGCGTGAGCGACTCGTGGACAACCTGAAGTCCGGCAAACTCGACATCCTCGTCGCTACCGATGTTGCCGCTCGCGGCCTCGACGTGGATCGCATCACCCACGTCGTGAACTTCGATATCCCAACCGACCCGGAGTCCTACGTGCACCGGATTGGTCGCACGGGTCGCGCGGGCCGAACCGGTGCCGCGATCAGCTTTGTTACCCCGCGTGAACGCCGCCTGCTCAACCACATCGAGCGCACGACGCGCCAGCCGATGGAAGAAATGCAGTTGCCCAGCGCCGCCGATGTGAACGAGACCCGTCTCGCGCGCTTCGATGATGAGATCACCAAGGCGCTACAGCAGACCGAACGCATCACTGCTTTCCGCGACATCATTGATCACTATGTTCGCCACCACGATGTGCCGGAATCCGATGTTGCTGCGGCCCTTGCCGTCGTGCAGCAGGGTGACACGCCACTGCTACTCGACCCCAATGACGACGCGCTGCTGAAGCGTTCACACAGTGACCGCGATCGCGGGCGGGATGATCGTGGGCGCGACCGCGAAGACCGTGGGCCCCGACGACGCTCGTCAGAAGGGCTCTCGGCGTATCGCATTGAGGTAGGTAAGCGCGATGGCGCACTGCCCGGACGCATCGTCGGCGCGATCGCGAACGAGGGTGGCCTCTCACGCGATGAGATTGGCGCGATCAACATCTTCCCGAGCTTCTCGATTGTGGAGCTGCCGGAGAACCTCGACCCCGGGGTACTTGAGAAGCTCAAGAACACCCGAGTCGGTGGTCGACCCATCGATATCAAGCCCGACCGCGGCGGCAAGCGCAGCGGTGGCGGCGACCGCGGCGGATTCCGTGGCGACCGCGGAGGTCGCGGCCACGGCGGCGGCTGGAACAACTCAGACCGCGGCTCGCGGAAGCCCTTCAAGCGCTACTAGCGGCCTCCCCACCGCAACATAGAGTGGTCACTGCTTGTTGGTATTTCCGTTCTTTCCAACAAGCAGTGACCACTCTTTAGGCGGCGGCGCCTGCAGAGTGACCACTCTGCGGGGGTGGCGCTTGCCGAGTGACCACTCTGCGTGAAGAATGCGCGAACTCCAGGCAACAGCGGACAAAAGTAATCGAGCGAGCGCCGCGGAAACGCGCTAGCGGGCGAGGAGGGTCTCAGCGGTCGCGTTCGGCAGTGCGAGCGTGACCTCGGTCCCCCAAGGGTCGTTCGTGACGACTTCGTTGCCCTTATCGGCAAACTGAATCTTCTGTTCGGTCAGGCGCGCGACCAGTGCATCCAGGTCTTCACGACCGGGGACAGTGACTGCCACGTTTCCGAGTCCCAACGTGGCTGCGCGCGGTCCGGCTCCGGCACTGTTCCAAATGTTCATCGCCACGTGGTGGTGGTAGCCACCGGCGGAGGCGAAGAGCGCGCCGGAGTAGCTGGCGAGCGTTGCTTCGAAACCAAGCGCATCCACGTAGAACTTGCGCGCGGTTGCGACGTCGCCAACCTGCAGGTGTACGTGTCCGACCTTGCCCGCGAGCTTCGGGGCGTTCTCGAGCACGTCTTCCTGCAGGTGGTCACGCAGGAACTGGTTTGGGTCGAGGAAAGTGGTGTCCATCAGAATCTCGCCAGCGGCATTCTTGACCCACTGGTCACGGGGACGGTCAATGTAGAGCTCGATGCCGTTGTTCTCAGGGTCAGAGAAGTAGAACGCCTCGCTCACCATGTGATCGCTCGAACCCGCGAAGCGGCTGCGCGTGTCTTGAGCTGCGCGGTACACCGTCGCGGCGAGCGAAGCCTGGTCCTCAAAAAGAAATGCAGTGTGGAAGAGTCCAGCTGCCCGCGGGCTTGCTGCTGGCAGATCCGTGGTCTCGACGAGGCGGACCAGCGGAACATTGCCACGACCGAGCACGCGCTGCACTCCCTCACGGTCGGCTCGTTCCTCGATTGGCTCGAGCGCGAGGGCATTCGCGTAGTAGCTGGACATGTTCTCCAGGTCACCGACGTGCAGGGTCACGGCGTCCATTCCGGTCGCGGCGCTGAGGATGCGGTCGGTCACCGAAGCCTGGTCCTGGACGATAGTTGATTCAGACATGGTGCCTCCAAAGCTTCACGTACAACCCGATCAGATTCTTAGTTTAGTTGTACCTACAAGTAAAAGTGTAGATGGAAGTGTCTGAGGACGCAATACCCTACGGCGCGGACCCCTAAGTGCGGTCTGGTGTGGACTCTTCAGCGCGATCCTTCGCCGCCGCATCCGACACCCATTTCAACCCGCGCTCAAGCGGCCCTCGCCCAAAGAACACCATGTAGAGGGTGCAGCCAACAACGAGACCGAGACTCGTCCACCCCCATGCGGCATAGCTATCAGGCAGCGCACCCGGCCCCCAACCGATTACGATAACGACGAGGTGCGCGCTGTACGCAGTCAGCGGCATTGACCCAAGTGCTGCAAGCGGAATCAGCGGCCACCGCAGGGGTTTCGCGATGAGGAGGCACAACCCGATCACCGCAACGGCAAATCCTCCCGAGCCAAAGAATTCGAGCATCCCGCCCGAATGCGGGTAGCTCGCAACCAGACTCCCCCAGATCCAGGGCCAGAAGACGCCCCGATCATCACCGTCGTAATAGGCCTCGATCGCCAGGGGCCCGTCGTGACCTTCGGCGCCGCCCGCCGCGGCCGAGAGGCTATAAGCAATCACCGACACACCCGCACCAATCGCGAACAAGGCGCCTGAGACCCGGTTGTCGAGGAGCGGTAACCGGCCGATTGCGAGCCCCACCAGCATCAGCGGTACCCAGATGCTCAGTGGATAGGCATCGGTGGATAAGAACTCCGCGCTGAACGCCCACACGTCGTAAAACACCAGGGCGAATGCCATGGTGACCATTGAACCGACCACGGCAATCACACACGCCACGAGTAGCAGCGTGCCCACGCGCATCCGCAAGAACGGCATCACGATGATGTACAACAGTCCGTAGAGCATCAAAATAATCGCTACCGGTACGCCGAGTTGTTCGAGCAGCAGACCGATGATGAAAATGAGGATGCCCCGCACGAACAGTTTGGAGCGCAGGTAGCCGAGCTCCGCTCGCTCCGGAATGCGTTGGCGCCCCGTCATGATGGCGACCGAAATCCCCGCAAGCACCGCAAAAAGGATCGATGACCGACCGTGGACCACACCAAAATAGGTCTCCGGATACCAAATGTTGATCTCGCCGATTCCGCCCATGTGGGCACCGGCCATCCCGATGACCGCGAGCGCTCGCGCCAGATCGAGGCCCATCACCCGCGGCGGCAAACCGAAGTCGCGCAGTCGTTGCCAGGGCGATGGCCCGGGGTTCCGTTGCCCGGATAATTCACGGGTCTGAGTATTTGCTCCCATACGCGGCTATGACTTCGAGGGCTGCGTGCGAGGTTTCATTCTGGTGATCGGCAGCTCCGGAGCTGGCAGCGGATCGGGTTGCCGGGGCGGGAATGTTCCGAATCGAAGTGAGTCCACATCCTCGTCCTCGAAGCCCATCTCGGTCTGATATTCAGCTCGATAGCGCACGATCTCATCGTGATCGCGGCCGACAAAGTTCCACCACATCACAATGGGTTCGTTCAGTGGTTCACCTCCGATGAGCAGCGCTAGGACCTGTTCATCCCCCGCTGCAATGCGCAGCTGCGTTGCCCCCATATCGAGCACGGCGAGGTGGTCAGCCGGAACCGCTTCGCCTTCGAAACGCACGGCTCCGTGCACCGGAAGCAGCGCATGCTCATGCCCGGCCGGGACAGTGACTTCCAGCACGGTGCCCGGTTCCAGGCGGATCTCCGCACCGGATATCGGAGCGTACGTGCGAAGCGGAGAAGTCACGCCCAGCAGATCACCGGCGAAGACCCGAGCCTCCCAGCCGTCGCCCGATACGGGCACCGGACGATGCGTGTCCAGGGACGGTTCGACGAAACGATGCGCTTCCGGGAAGGCGTACCAGAGCTGTGCGCCGTGCAACACGGTTGTCTCATCGGTCGAGAATTCAGAATGAGTAATGCCGTTGCCCGCGTTCATAAACACGGCGTCGCCGGGAGCCACCGTGGCCCAATTCCCAGCTGAATCGATGTGGTCAACAGCACCATCGAACAACCACGAGACCGTAGCAAGCCCGGTGTGCGGATGTCGCGGGACGCGCATCCCGCCGGTACTCCCAACATCATCCGGCCCGTAAAAGTCAAGGAAGCACCAGGCGCCCACGAGCGATCGCGCCCGTTGCGGCAGCAATCGCTTAACCGTCATCGCACGCGGCCCGCCCAGCGGTACCAGCCTGGGTTCGAGGAATGACACACCCGAGCTAGCCTCGATTACGCCGGTGCTGAGGCCCGCGGTCGAGTAAGTGCGGTTCTCGCACACCTGCTCCTCAGGATTATGCTCCGTATTGCTCATCGAAACTCACTTCCTTCGGTGTTCGCCGGGGCGCCACGCGTTCATGATTACATTCAACCGTGTTTTCTTCTTCCCAGCGTGCACGGCTGCTTCGAGCGCGCGCCGCAGTCATGGTTGCGTTTGCGGTGAACGGTGCGATGCCCGCGACCCTGCTCGCGCGCTATGCCGAGGTGAAGGAGTCCCTCGAGTTGATCACGGGGATCTTCGGCATCGTGGTCGCCGCCATCACGGTCGGGGCGGCCACCACCTTCCACGTGCCGGGCATCCTCTTGCGAAGATTTGGTACACGCACGGTTGCGGTCTTGGGGACCGTCGGCGTCACCCTCGCCTTTACCCTGGCCGGAGTTGCGGTGTTGAGCGGTCATGCGTGGCTCTTTGCGCTGGCACTCTTTGCCGCTGGATATTGTGATTCCACGGTCGACGTCGCCCAAAACGCGCAGGGTCTCAGAGTTCAGGATGCGCTGGGCAAGTCGGCTTTAACGTCAATGCATGCGGGGTGGAGCGTGGGGGCCGCACTCGGCGGCGGTGTTGGCACCCTCGCGGCTTCGGTGGGTGTGCCCCTTGTGGTGCACCTCAGCTCCTGGGCGGTGGTGTGCACGGCCGCGATGGCGATCGCGGGCTCGCAGTTTCTGCGCGTGGATCGCGTGGATCGCGTGGAGGAGGAAGAGGCACCCGGGCGTATCCCCCGCTCCGCATGGAAAATTCTGATCCCGGTCGCACTCGTAGCGATCGCGGGCGTGGCGGTCGAGGACATCGGTAATAACTGGTCGGCCGTGCTGCTCAATACGGAACGCGGCGTGGACGCCGCGGCGGCAGGCGCCGCGCTCACGACGCTTCTTGCCGCGCAGTTCCTCGGCAGACTGATGGGTGACCGGATTATCGATCACTTTGGGCGGCGACCAACCCTGATCGTGAGCCTCATCGGTATCGTCCTGAGTCTCAATCTCATTGCCTGGACACCAAATGCGTGGGTCACTCTCGCCGGGTTCGCGTTAGCCGGTTTATTTTGCGCGGTGACGGTTCCGATTGCGTTCACCCAGGCGGATGCGGTCCCCGGCTTGCGTGCGCATGCGGGCGTTACGCTTCTCGCCTGGATTCTTCGTGCCGCAACGGTCGGACTGACACCGACGATTGGCGGGCTGAGCTCCCTGTCCTCACTGCCGATCGCGATCTCAGTGATTTCGCTGATCGCGGTGGCCGCGCTGTCAACGCAGCTGCGTGTACCCCGCGCGATTGCCGGAGACTGACGGCGACGAACTCGATTAGCACCCCGACAAGGTCGGCTACCTGTGTTCACTACGATGCCGCCATGCATCGCATTTTGACCATCAGCGGCGCCGCGCTTGCACTCGGCGGAATCCTGAGCTTTGTCGCGGAGGCGATCGGCGCCGTCCAGGTCGAAATATGGCCGGGTCTGCGCATCCCGCTTTGGATTTTTATTGCGGTGCTCGGCATTGTGATGTTCACGATCGGCACCCGTATGCGGCATCGTCGGGCAGTGCTCCTTGATCCGTCGCTGAGCGCGCCAGCGACGGTGATCGGCGTCACACTCGCACGTAAGGGTGATGAAGATAGTAATGACTCGTACAACATTGATCTTGTGGTGCAGCCTGAGAACGAACCGAGCTTCCCCTATCGCCACCATCGAGGGCTCAATAAGGCCGAGGTCAATGACTGGTATGTGGGAAAGGTCGTCGCCGTTCGACGTCGCCACCACGGCGCCTACGAAGTGCAAATTGACCGGCACCCGAGCGAAGAAACCAAGCAGCGCATCCTGCTCGAGAAGTCGCTCGCGAGCGTCCGTGAGGCGGACCTAGGCTACGACCAACTCCGAGTCACCCCGTCGCCACCGAAGCGGTCGGGCGCGAGTCGGCTCGACGGAACCGTTTCCTTGCTCGGTGGACTCCTCATATTCGTGCTCGCATTTCCCACCTTTATTCCGATGCTCGCCAACTCATCGATCGCTGCCTTCGACGCGTCAACGCGGAATCATCACGGGCTGCTCGCCCCGGGCGCACTTGATGCTGCCGTCGAGCGGCTCGACGGGATCGTTGCAGACGAGGTCATTCGCGTCTCGCTGGAGAGCAATTACACGCTCGAAGTGCTGGATGTGGCTGATCCGGGCACCTCCAAGATCGACCGCAGCGCCGTCCGCGGTGATCGCGTCTATGGCACGGCCCCCTTGGCCTATCGAATGGAAGTGGATGAGGACACCGATCTTTTCTCGCTGGCGGATGTGAATTGGGCGGTGCTTCCCGAATCACTCGACGCCTGCGAGGCATACTACGAGGACCCGAGCGCCGAACGCATCAGCGTCACCGGCGAGAAGTCACTCGGTACCTTCAGGTGGACCGCCACGTACTACGGCGACTACGGCTCATTTAGCTGCATATTCGATGCCGCCGGAACAATGCTCGAGTAGTTTCAAGTTCCACATCGTTGCCGCACTGAACAATGTCAATTCACGCATAGACTATGCCGTCTGACCTACCCGAGGAGCACGCCGTGAACGCACATCTCGCCGATAGCCACAACGTCATCCAAGTCCAGGGTGCCAACGAAAATAACCTCAAGAACATCAGTGTCTCGATTCCCAAACGTCGACTCACGGTGTTTACCGGTGTCTCTGGTTCCGGGAAGAGCTCGCTCGTATTCGGCACCATCGCGGCGGAATCGCAGCGGATGATTAATGAGACCTATAGCGCGTTTCTGCAGGGCTTCATGCCCTCGCTCGCCCGCCCCGAGGTGGATCGCCTCGAAGGCCTCACCACCGCAGTCATTGTCGATCAGGAACGTCTCGGTGCGAACCCCCGGTCGACACTCGGCACCGCGACCGACGCAAATGCGCTGTTGCGCATTCTCTTTAGCCGTCTCGGGGACCCCCACATCGGCGGGCCGCAGGCCTTTGCCTTCAACGTTCCCTCGGCGAGCGGCAGCGGCGCGCTCACCGTGAAGAAGGGCAATAAAATTGCCGAGAAGGCAACGTTCAACATCACCGGCGGGATGTGCCCAAAGTGCGAGGGAATGGGCGTAGTCAACGACATTGACCTCAGTGAGATATACGACGAAAACCTCGCGATTACCGAGGGCGCGATCAAGGTTCCCGGCTACACGGCCGACGGCTGGTACGTGAAGCTCTTTGCGAATGCCGGCTTCTTTGACCCCAATAAGCCCGTCAAGAAATTCAATAAGCGCGAACTTCACGACTTCCTCTATAAGGACCCGGTCAAGGTCAAGATGGAGGGCGCGAATATGACTTATGAGGGGCTCATCCCCAAGATTCAAAAGTCGATGCTTTCCAAAGACAAGGATGCGATGCAGTCGCATATCCGTGCGTTCGTCGATCGCGCGGTGACCTTCCAAACTTGCCCCGACTGCGAGGGTACCCGACTCGCAGAAGGCGCCCGCAGCTCCAAGATCAACGGAATCAGCATTGCCGACGCCTGCGCCATGCAGATCTCTGACCTCGCGGCATGGGTGCGCAGCATCCAGGATTCCGGTTACGCACCGCTGCTCAATACCCTTTCCGATACGCTCGATTCGTTCGTGGACATTGGCCTCGGCTACCTCTCACTTGATCGCCCCGCGGGCACGCTTTCGGGCGGTGAGGCGCAGCGCACCAAGCTCATCCGGCACCTCGGTTCGGCACTCACCGATGTGACCTACGTCTTCGACGAACCAACCATTGGCCTGCATCCGCATGACATCCAGCGGATGAATGAGCTCCTGCTGCAGCTTCGCGACAAGGGCAATACCGTGCTTGTGGTTGAGCACAAGCCCGAGACCATTGCGATCGCGGATCACGTGGTCGACCTTGGCCCGCTTGCGGGATCCAAGGGTGGCGAAATCACGTTCGAGGGCACGGTGGCGCAGCTTCGCAAGAGCGCTACCCTCACCGGCAAGCACCTCGACTATCGTGCCCGTCTCAAAGGCTCGGTTCGAGAACCCTCCGGCCAGATCGAAATCCGCGACGCCCACACGCACAACCTCCAACACGTCGATGTGGCGGTGCCGCTCGGCGTCCTCTGTGTCGTCACCGGTGTTGCCGGGTCGGGTAAGAGTTCCCTGATCGAGGGATCCATGCCCAAAGACGGTGTTGTTCACATTGACCAGAGTGCAATTCGAGGGTCCCGTCGCAGCAACCCCGCCACGTACACGGGTGTGCTCGAGCCAATACGGAAGGCGTTTGCGAAGGCGAACGGAGTGAAACCAGCGCTGTTCAGTTCGAACTCCGAGGGCGCCTGCCCGACCTGCAAGGGCATCGGGCTCGTGTTCACGGAACTCGGGTTTATGGCGACGGTGTCAAGCGTCTGCGAAGACTGTGAGGGCAAGCGTTTCTTGGCAGAAGTCCTTGAGTACAAGCTCGGTGGCCGCGATATTAGCGAGGTGCTCGCCATGCCGGTCGCGGAAGCACGCGAGTTTTCGCCGAGGGTGCGGCGAAAACCCCGGCAGCAGCGAAAACGCTCGGGCACCTCGAGGATGTTGGGCTCGGCTACCTGACGCTCGGACAGCCCCTCTCGACTCTCTCGGGTGGCGAGCGACAGCGCATCAAGCTTGCGACCCGGCTCGGCGAAAAGGGTGGCATTTATGTGCTGGACGAACCCACCACCGGACTTCACCTCGCCGATGTCGAGAACCTGCTGGGCTTACTTGATCGACTCGTGGATGCTGGGAAATCGGTAATTGTGATCGAGCATCACCAGGCAGTTATGGCACACGCGGACTGGATCATTGACCTCGGACCGGGTGCCGGATCCGACGGTGGTCGGGTGGTCTTCGAAGGAACTCCCGAAGCACTCGTGAAGGATGCCACCACACTCACTGGCCGGCACCTCGCCGAATACGTTTCGTAGTTTCCAGCTCGCCGCCTCACTCCGGCCTAGTTCGAATCCGCGGGTGGGGCGTCCTCAAGCACCGCGACGATATCGATTTGGATGAGCGCGCCACCATCTAACTGCGCTGCCATGACCTGCCGGGCGGGCCGGCTTGCCGGATCGGGAAACATTTCGAGCCATTGCTCGTTCAGTGCGGCACGATCTCGATAGTCAATGAGTGACACATTCATCTTGACGATGCGATCGACGGAGCTTCCCGCTGCGGCCATGAGAGTACGCACGTGGGTGAAAGCGTTCTCGCACTGGGTAGCGAGATCCTCCCCCATCTCGCGGGTATCGGGGTCACGTCCGGTGAGCACGCCGGAAAACATGAACGGACCGATTCTGCTCGCTCCAGGAATCGGATTCTGGTGGTCGAATCCCGGTGCGTTGATACTGATTCTTGTGGTCAAGATAACTGCTTTCTCTGGTCAGGTGGTCGGGTGGTATGAGATCACGACCATTCGCTGATGGCCTGGAGGAACCGGTCGCGAGCCGGATTTTCGCCCGCATCTCGACGAGTCAACACGAGTGCCTTGAGCGGCGGTGGTGACGGCTCAAGTGGCCGGACGTCCACGTCGAACTTCGCGAGGCTCGCTCGGTCGGGATCCGGCAAGATCGCTGCGGCAATTCCCGCTTCGATCAGCGGCAATATGGTCTGAATCGTATCCACCGTGCGCAGTGTTCGCGGCCGAATCTCGTGTGTTCGCAGCGTCTCTTCGACGGCTTCGGGGAGGCTCGGGACCGCGGCCGTACGCCGCGGCAGTAAGAGGTCAGCATCGTTAAGCGCTGAGAGGGGCAGGGATGCATCCTCATGTGGCTCGATGCCTTCCCACGCCTCTTCTCCGCGAGGACGGACCGCCACCAGCGGGATCTCGCCCCAGTCCAGAATCTCGTGGCTAGCGCGATGTCGATTGATGAAGTGTTCGGGTTCGGTCACCATGACCGCTGCGAGGTCAACGGTGCCTCGCTCGAGCATCTCCAGTGCGGTCCACGGTGGCGGATCCACCAGCGAGACTTCGACTTCGGGCACCGCTTCTGAAAATGTCCGCAAGAGCACCGGCAAGCGGTGCCACATGAGTACCGGCACCGCGGCAACGCGGAGTGAACCAGCCACCCCGGAGCCGAATCGCCCCAGGGTCTCGAGCACTTCATCCACCTCGCCCAGCACTCGCGAGGCCGCATCAAGCAGGTATCGTCCGGCGCTGGTCGGCGCCACCCCGCGATGTGTGCGGGCAAGCAATGGCACACCAACTTCGTGTTCGAGCTTACCGATGGCAACGCTGAGCGGCGGTTGAGAAATATGCAATTGGGCCGCCGCCGCGGTGAATGATCCCGCTTCCACCACGGCAGTGAAGTAACGCAGGTGTCGAAGCTCCATACGGTCAAACATATCGGATTCGGAGTGATATAGCTTTGAGATATGGCAGTGCAAGCAAGTTAATAGTTCTCAGGCAGTCGATCCACTGCGAAGCTGAAGGCATTCATCGCTTCTATTCGACTTGGAGTCCTCAATGTTGCCGACAACCAATCACAATCCCGCCTTCAACCTGACTCGCGCAAGCCACGTCTCCCTCTCCGTCACCGATCTCGAGCGAAGTCGCGATTTCTATCGCGACGTTGCAGGCCTCGTTGTCACGCGGGAAACCGACAACGCCATTTACCTCCGAGGCCTTGAGGAGGCATCCCACCACAGCCTCGTGCTCGAACTCGCGAAAGAAGCCAAAGCCCTGTACATCGGGCTGCGCGTCCGCACCGATGACGACATCACGGCCGCTGAAAAGTTCTTCAAAGAGAACAATATTGAGCACCGTCGTGTTGAGAAGGATTATCAGGGTCCGACGCTGCAGTTCCGTGATCCGGTCGGCACCTGGATGGAGCTCACCTCCTCGATGGACGTGGTTGACCGCAAAATGCAGCAGTTCAATGAGTTTGTCGCCGGTGCTCCCCAGCGCCTCGACCACTACCAGGTGGTCACCTACGACGTGCAAACCGCCACAGACTTCTGGACCGGGCTCGGGATGCGGATGTCGGAGTACACCGCCAAGGACGGTACCGATGAGTTGTGGGGCACGTGGATGGAGGTCAAGGGAAACACCCACGACCTCGTGTTCACGAATGGTCGCGGGCCTCGACTTCACCACTTTGCCTATGCGGTCCCGGATGGCGCCTCGCTAATCCACGCAGCAGACGTGGCCGGAGCGCTCGGATTCGGTGATGAGATTGACCGTGGCCCGGGTCGCCACGGGATTAGCAACGCGCTGTTCCTCTATCTCCGCGACCCAGATCAGCACCGCATTGAACTGTTCAATACGCACTACCAGTTCATTGACCTTGAGACCCCACCGATCCGCTGGGATGTGAGCAACCCCCGTCGCGCGCAGCTCTGGGGAATGCCCGCGTCACGCCGCTGGTTCTTCGAAGCGAGCGAATTTCCAGGCGAAGAAGTCCACGAGCCACTGTTGCAAGCGAACCCGGATACCCTCGAGGACTATCTCGGTATTCACTAAGCCGCTGAGTTGTGACTAAACCGCTGAGTTGTGTTCGGGCTAGGTGTCTTCCACCCTTGGAATGCGATTGACGTGTTCGTTCAGTCCCGTGAACACGGGCGTCAGACTTTTCTCTAGCTCGGGCATAACTTGGTCTGCAGTAAAATCCTGCCCAATAACACGCTTGCGAATGAACGCCATGAATGCGCCACGGACGGTTCCTGCGATCGATTCTGGAATCAGGCTGTCGTTCGGTGCGCCGGTGCGGTCCCGAACGAATCGCGCGACGAGCGCTTCCCACTCGGCCCAGTGCACTGAGCCGAGTGGGCGCTGCTCTTCGGTGTTCTGAAACTTGAAGCGTCGAAGCCACGCTTCCGCCTGCTCAACCTCAACCTGCACTGCTTCGAAGAGCGACTCCTGAATTGCCGTCATTACACGCTTGTCCGGCGCCTGGTTGTACAGGGTTTCTTCGAATCGAGCAATGTGCGCTTCAAACGGTCCCCAAAGGATTTCGTTCTTTGATGAGAAATAGCGAAAGAAGCTCGTCTTACTCATTTCGCACGCTTCAGCAATATCAACAACAGTCGTGTTCTCAATTCCACGCTGCTCAAATAACGTCATAGCGACGTCTTCAACCGCTTCACGCGTCGTAACGGGTGGCCGTCCGCGACCTCTAGGCTTTTCCATGCCCTGATCATAGTCAGGCTAAACCTGTATAGATGCCAAATCTGGCACATTCTGACAACGTCTCCCAGGGTTCTCGACCTGTTCACACATGCGCGGTTCCTACACTGGCGCCAGTCCTGCGCAATGAACAAACTTCAATCCGGGAGCACCCACTCATGCAATTCATCACTCCGAGCCTTTGGTTTAATGGCGATGCGGAAGAGGCAGTTCAGTTTTATCTCAATGCATTCCCAGAATCCCTGGTCACCGCGACACACTATTACCCCTCGGAAGGACTACCTGAATTTCAGCTGGAAATGGCAGGGAAAGTTCTCACCATTGAATTCCAACTTGCCGATCTCGAGTTTATTGCGATAAATGCTGGCGGTGAATTTCGTCCCAATCCAGCAATCTCGTTCATGGTTAATTTTGATCCCACGATCAAAGCAAATGCTGCCGATCAACTCGATTCGCTTTGGAACAAACTGATCGATGGCGGCAGTATTCTGATGCCCCTCGATGCCTACCCGTTTAGTGAACGCTATGGCTGGGTCGAAGATCGATTTGGTGTCAATTGGCAACTCATTCTCACCAACCCCGAAGGCGAGCCGCGGCCCCAGATCATGCCGAGTTTCATGTTCGGTGGTCCAGTTGTCAATCAAGCTCGCACTGCGATCGATCGCTGGACGACGACATTCCCCAACTCCGAACTCGCTAATGTTGCCGAATACCCCGAACCCACCGGGCCAGCACAGACTGGCTCGATTATGTTTAGCGACTTTACCCTGGGAGGCCAGTGGTTCGTCGCCATGGATAGCGGCACCGAGCAGGACTTCACCTTCACGGAGGGCGTCTCGCTACAGGTGAATTGCGGTGACCAGCAACAAATCGATGACTACTGGACGACACTTTCCCGTGTCCCCGAGTCGGAGGTATGCGGCTGGTGCAAGGATGAGTTTGGGGTGAGTTGGCAAATCGTGCCAGCATCAATGAATGAGCTCCTGACTAAGCCGCGGTCCTATGAACGCTTAATGGCGATGAAAAAGATCGAAATTGCCAAGTTTGACGATCCGGAGTCGGTGTGACAGCGAGTGAAAATCGCGAAGCTGCGCCTAATTCTGAAGCGCCCGACCTGGTGCGCTGCGGCTGGACCGGCAATTCCACCGAATACATGCGTTATCACGATGAAGAGTGGGGCCTCCCACTCCACGGCGACCGCGAACTCTTCGAAAAGCTGTCACTTGAGGGATTTCAAGCGGGTTTATCCTGGTTGACCATCCTGCTTAAGCGTCCTCGATTTCGAGAAGTATTCGCCAATTTTGAGCCAGCAACTGTCGCGTCATTTACCGAGACTGACGTGGAGCGATTACTCACCGATACCGGAATCATTCGCAATCGACAGAAAATCCTTGCAACGATTGCCAATGCCACAATTGTCAGGGATATGCACGATGGCGAATTTGACACCCTGATGTGGTCATTTGCACCGAAGACACACACTCGACCCGAGAGTTTGGCAGACATACCGGCCACGTCAACCGAATCAATCGCGCTCAGTAAAGAACTACGCCGCCGCGGATTCAAGTTCGTTGGACCTACCACAATGTATGCACTCATGCAATCCGCGGGTATGGTTGACGACCATGTGCCGGAATGCTGGCGTGCGCAAGAAGCCACCAACGCAATAATGTCCTAGCGTATTGCTGTGGGCAATAATGAAACACATCGATTCCGGTACGCGGGCGCTGAGGTCGCCTACTGGATATCCGGTACGCCCAGTGATGTCGAATTCGTGCTCGTTCACGGCATCGGGATGGGCCGACGCGTATTTGACCAGATCGCCGAGGCTCTTGAACCGCACGGTGTAGTGTTTGCTCTCGATTTGCCAGGGTTCGGCGAATCGCCGGAGCCCGAGACCGCGCTCAGCATGGAGGCAAGTGGTGATTTTCTCGCGGCCTTTGTCCGATCGGTGTCCGCGAGTAATCCGGTACTCGTGGGCCACTCGATGGGAACACAAGTTGTCGCAGAAGCGATCGCGCAGCAGCCGGACATCTCGACACGTGCGGTATTGATTGCTCCGGTGGTCAACCCCGCCGAAAAAACCGCGATTCGCCAGGGGCTTCGACTCGTGCAGGATCTCGCGGATGAACGCCTGCGAGTACTCGTCATTGGGCTCTATTACTACCTCAAAGCAGGACCGCGATGGTTCGTGAAGAAGCTTCGTCAAATGCTCGATCATGACATCGAAGCGGTGCTGCCGAATATCAATGCCCATACGCTGGTGCTTCGCGGCGTTGTCGACAAGGTCTGCCCGCATTATTGGGTGCAACAAGTTGCCGACCTCATTCCCCATTCCCGATTCGAAGAAATCGAAGGATGCGGTCATGAAGCGATGCTGCGACGACCCGATCCGATCACGGCGCTCATCCTCGAGCATGCGGCGCAACAGCCTGGTGAGGCTTCCCCTTAGTAATGTCGAAAGTGCTGCCGAGGCTGTATCGAATTCTCGCGCGTCACTGCCGTGGAATGACCTGGTAGACAAGCCGAGCGAATTGTCCCACCGCTCGCGCTTCCACGAGTCGCAGCCGGTCAGATTCGATCCGCCGGGGCAATACGGGTGCACCGCCGTCCAAAAATACCGGTGCGGCCGAGAGCGCAATAACATCGAGCGCGTCCGCGTCATAGAACTGGCCCACGAGCTCTCCCCCGCCCATCAGCCAAATGTCGCCACCGCGAGCCGCGCTGCGGATGCTGGGAAGCGCATCCTGGACGGGCCCCGAAACCATCCGCACCTCGGCACCTTCCGGCACTGGTAATTGGCGTGTCGTGAAGACGAACACAATCTTGTCGCCATAGGCATCGCGCCAGCGCTCGGGATGCTCGAGCAGATTCTCCTGCGCGAGCACCCACTCATAGGTGGTCGAACCTTCAACGATCACGGCCGCGTCTTCGGGTAACCCAAAATCATCCGATGGTTCCGAACCGCCCGCCACCTCAAACAGCCACTGCAGCGAGTTCTCGGAATCCGCGATCCAACCGTTGATGGTCACCGCGCTGTCGTAGATTATCTGACCCATGCCAGGACACTAACGGTGCCGACTGGTATTCGGCCGCGTGCACCGCTGCCCGCTCCCTGCCACCCGCCGCACTCCAACTCTTTGAATATTCGGCGCATACGGTGTTGGTCATCGGTGCCGATCGGTACCGGAGTAGAGGAGGAACGACACATGGCACGAATCACCGTCGTCGGTGGCAGCGGCTACGCGGGCAGCAATATTGTGAAAGAGGCAGCTTCACGTGGCCACCAAGTCACCGCCATTTCACGCAACCTTCCCCAATCGAAGGTGAGCGGGGTGACCTATATCGCAGGCGACATCTTGGAGCGATCCATCATCAACCAGGCAGTGTCGGGCAGCGACGTGGTCGTGAGCGCGCTCTCGCCGCGGGAGGATATGGCGGGCAAGGTCGTCGATGTCGTTCGTGACCTCGCCAATGCCGCTAAGGATGCTGGTGTCCGGCTCGGGGTTGTGGGTGGCGCAGGTTCATTGCTGGTCAGCCCAGACGGACCAAAACTCCTCGATACCCCTGATTTCCCCGAGGAATTCAAGACGGAACCCGCTGAAATGGGGCGTGTGCTCGACAATCTCCACACTGCCGATGAAACGCTCGACTGGTTCTTCTTGAGCCCAGCAGGCGGCTTCGGTGCCTTCGCACCCGGGGAACGGACCGGTGAGTACCGTCTCGGCGGCGATGTGTTGCTCACCGACGAGGAAGGCAACTCAAATCTCTCCGGCGAAGACCTCGGCGTTGTCATCGTGGACGAAATCGAAACGCCGGCGCACCGACGTCAACGATTTACCGCGGCATACTAGCCAATGCGAAGAATGCGGTGCCGGGTCATTGCAACCTGGCACCGCATTCTTTGTTCTGCCCTCAGCCCCGGCGTGCGCGCTTCCGGCGCCGCGGTCGCGTTCGAAATGCCTCAATGAGGTACTGGGCGCCCGAGAACACGTGCATCCCGAGACCGATCGCGGTCGCTGCTCGACCAAAGGTCCCGAACCGCGCGTAGCCGCTGCGTTCGGCAACCAGTGCGGTCATCCCCACAAACATCACGAGGCTACGGAGTTTGCCGATTCTGCTGACGTGGATCCGTCCCTCCAGGGCGGCTTTCCCGGCACCGAGTGCGACCACGGCATCGGTCCCCGCAATCGTGGCCAACGCCACCGCGGGCAGTGATCCCGAGGCGGTGAGGCTCGCGGCCACCGCGGTAATGCCGGTTCGATCTGCAATCGGGTCGATAATTTCACCGACACGAGATTGCTGATCGAATTTGCGCGCGAACCAGCCATCAATCCAGTCGGTTGATGCCCAGAGCGCCGTCAGTGCGAATGTCTCCCGTTGGGGTCTGGGCGAGAGTATTCCTCGGCAGACCGGGACAAGCAGCGCCATACGTGACACCGTGATCAGATTTGGGATGGTCACGACACGGTTGCGCTTGCTCATTCGGCTCCTCCAGGTTAAGTTCCGAGCATCCTAATACCGGTAATACCGCATCGTATCGGTCACACCCGCCGCGCAATTCAGGTTAGGCGGCCTTCAGCACTTGCTGTTCGAGTCTCGCATAGCTCGCTTCCATGCCCTCGGTCATTCCGGTATTGATCACCATCTCGCGCACTTCTGCACTCGGATACTCAATGACAAGAGTCAGGAGGGTCCCGCCCGCTGCAGGAATCAGCGTGAGTTCATTTCGTGCCGGTGGGCCGTCCATCCCGATCATCTGTTCCGTGGTGACTTCACGAAATGGTGCGTGAGATTCGAGCACTTCGCCCGTAAAGCCAAAGGCCTCACCTTCGGCGGTGGTGGGTGCCCATTCATAGCGGTATGACTCCCCCACTTCCGTAGCTACCTCGCATTCGACGAGCGCCCACCCGTCTGGACCGAGTTGCCATTGCTTGAGCAATTCCGGCTCATGGTGTGCGGCCCACACCTGCTCGACCGAGCCTCGGATCAAGCGACTCACCCGCAGCTTGGTGTCGCCAAGCGGTTCAGCCGCCACCGGTAGGTCTGCCGAGTAAGCACGCAGGTCGGCAAGGACGCCGTCGATCTGGCTCATCGCGGAGAGCGTGCCTTCTTCCATACCCATCTCGAACAGTGACTCAAATTCAGCCAGCGAGTTGAAGTACGTGGTCATATCGAGACGAGAGCCCTCAGCCGTTTCGAGGAAGTTGAAGACCATCCGCATCGAGGGCATGTCGCGATTCGGTTCACCGTCCTCCCTCGCAAATCCATCGAGCACTTCGAAAGAGTGCGGTGCATCCACGTTGAGAAACTCCCAGTAGCCACGGGATACGTCGCCTCCTGGGCCGTACATCGCATATCTGGAGATCCCACCGGGATACATATCGTGTCGTGTGAAACGAGCGGGGTACTCAACGGGTCCCCAGAATTTTTCGATCTGTCGAGGATCGGCGTAGGCATCCCAGAGGCGGGCTACCGGCACCGGGAAGTCGGCGACGATTTGCATCGTGAGTGCTTGAGTGTCTTTATTGACGTGTGTGACGGGCATGATGTATCCAATCGGAATCTCGCTCAGTCGTCAGCGAACAGCGCATCGAGCCGATCGATTCGGCCGCGCCAGAGTTGCTCGTATTGATCCAGGAGCGACTGCGCTTGTTGAATGGTCTCTGGATTACCGCGAACCAAGCGTTCGCGGCCCTGCTGTTGTTTGGTCACGAGCCCCGCAGTAGCGAGCACCGCAACGTGTTTCTGGACCGCCGCAAACGACATCTCGTAATCAGCGGCGAGGGTGGAGACCGTGATGGCCTCTGTCAAAGTTCGACGCACAATATCGCGTCGAGTCGCGTCGGCCAGCGCCCGGAAAATCCGGTCAACCTCGGCATCGCTCAACGCACTCGCGGCATCACGAGGAGTGTCGAACCCTGAAGAATATGCAACCATTTGGTTGTACATTACTCCGGTCAATCTGCCGAGTCAACGCATGAGTGACTGCGATTGCCCGATCACAGCAATCGATCAGTTTTGGGCGACTTTGGCCTGCGGCCACCCCAGAAGTGACCGCAGGCCGCGTCAGCCTTTACTTCGAGGCCGCTATCGAATCCTTGACGAGATCGCGTGCTCGCTGCAGGGCAGCCTCGCGGGATTCGGCGAGCCTTGTCCGCAGCAGAACGTAGGTGTCGGTCGGTTCGCCGGCGGCACTCGCATCTGCTTCGAATGCGCTGAGCTGCTCTTCAAGAATCACGCTGTCCTGCACCTCGCCGAAGGCGGTCGCGACCTTTTTCCAACCCGATCGCTCGCGTTCGGCATCCTTCGAGCCAAGTCTGGCGAGTACTTCGTGGGCGTAGCGGGCACCCTTTGCCCCTTTTCGCACTTCGTGCCAGCCTTCAAGATCCTCGGGCCGCTTTCTTGCGACCTTGTCACGCTCCGCGACCCGCTCGACCGATTCGCCAGCCAGTCGACCGAGCGTTTTCCCCGCCGGACGACGTCCGCGGTTCGAGGCCGGCGATTCAGTGATGAACTCGGTGGCTTGCGCATACACCGAGTCCCAACGCGGCGAGGCCATCGCCAACGTGAGCTTGGCGAACTCGCGTTCGTGGCGCGCCTCGAGCGTGGATTCGATTCGCTCCCGAACCGGCCCGACAATTTCGCTCGGATCGAGCTTGTCGAGCACCTCGGTGAACTCTTCCCGGATCACCTCGCTATCGCGAGGGCCGCCGAGCTTTTCGCCAGCCCAGCGCAGCTCGTCACGAAGCCGTTTGGCATCACCGCGGTCAAACACCTTCTTATAAATCTGCAGGATGCTCCGCATCCGGCGTAGCGAGATTCTCGCCTGGTGCACCGCGTCGGGCGCATCAACGGCCACTTCACCTTCGAGTGCCTGGAATCGGCCAAAGTGATCCGCGAGCGCCGCGACCGCGACTTCGATCGCGGTGTCATGCTCGCCCGGTTGTCGAAGTGGCGGCACATCAGTAAGGATGTGGGCGAGTTTCGAAGGCGAGTCCGACCTGCTGATCCCAGCCTCGCTCAACATCACTTCGATCTCTTCGAAGGTCGCTTCAGTCTCTTTCGACGCGAGCTCCACTTCAATCTCAGCCCACCGCTCGTGCACACTCACGTCGTCACGGAGCACCGTCGCATCCACCACATCCGACACGATCTCGGCGCGCGAGGCACCATCCTCACCAAATAGGTCAGTGGTCGTTCGCTCAGTCCGGATGCGCACGACCGGCAACAGCGGACGATCCTCGACAATATGCGCGATTTCCGCCCGAAGCGCCGAGGGGATGCGTCGGCCACGTTTCAGCGGCATGCGCACTTCGTTGCGAAGATCACCAATACCGGGAGTCTTGAGGTGCCAGCCCGCGTCATCACCGCCGGTGCGTCGGCGTAACGTGATTTGTGAGTTGAGGAGCGCAAAATCGGGGGTGTCGTAGTAGTCGGCGACGAGAATGTCGAGCCGCTCGGGCGATATCGACCCAAGGGTGCTGAAATCGGGAATTGCCGTCCCCTCAGGCACGGCGTACTTGCGCTCGACCTCGATCTCGCGATCGATATCCTCGTCGAGCAAGTGGTCACCAGCAGGTTCGTGTTGCGCCATCATGCTCTCAAGCTACGCGTTCACTCTGCGGGATCGCTCAAGCCGGAAGCGGGCGATCATCGACCCGGCCGGCTGCTGAAGTCGCTACTTGTCGCGATCCTCGAGCTGCTCGAGGCCCGGCCAATCGTCGCGGCCATCACGCTCTTTGCGGCCGAGGAGTCGATCGATTTCCCGCCGGTCACGCTTGGTGGGTCTACCCAGACCCCGCTCACGCCGGACGATCGGCATCGTGAATTCCCGGGGCGGCTTCGGCGGTGACTTATCTTCATAGGCTTCCGCGGCAAGCGGTGCACCGACGCGCTTTCGAAGGAGCTGTTTCACGACCAGAATGCGGTCGAACCCGTCGATGCGAATACGAACCTCGTCACCAACCTTCACCCCGTAGGAGGCCTTGTGGTGATTGCCATTGACCCGTACTTTGCCGCCGCGAATGGCAGTGGTCGACATTGAGCGGGTCTTATACACGCGCACCGACCACAGCCACAGATCAAGACGCACGGATTCGCTCATAGTGAGCCCATCATAGTTGCGAACGCGGTGCGCTCCTATCAATTTACAACGTCTCGCAGCAGTTGACAGCAATATCCACTAGTAGTTACCTTTAACTCACGTTAGGTGACAGGCGGCGGTAACCGACCGCCGCCCGCACCCGGCTCTAGAGGAGGATGAAATGACCGCTGCCAATGTCTCGACCGGCGATACGGCGTGGGTGCTCATCAGCGCTGCGCTGGTGTTATTAATGACCCCCGGACTGGCTTTGTTTTATGGAGGAATGGTGCGCGCCAAGAGCGTGCTCAACATGGTGATGATGTCGATCGTCACCATGGGACTGATCGGCGTGCTTTGGGTACTTGTCGGCTTCTCGCTCGTCTTCGGTGACTCGATCGGTGGTGTGATTGGGAATCCGTTTGATTACGCGGGGATGATCGCAATCCTCGGTGAGGATTCCGTGGTCGGCACGATTCCGGTGTTGATCTTCGCGGGTTTCCAGGCCGCGTTTGCGATCATTGCGGTCGCGCTGGTGAGCGGCGCTGTTGCCGACCGCATGAAGTTCTCTGCCTGGATAGTGTTCTCAGTGGTGTGGGCACTGCTGGTGTACTTCCCCGCCGCCCACTGGGTGTTTGCCTTCGATGATTCGGTCTCCGCAAATGGCGGCTTTATCGCCAATGTCTTTGGCGCGATTGACTTCGCGGGTGGTACCGCCATCCACATCAATGCCGGTGCCGCGGCGCTCGCGGTCTGCCTGGTCCTCGGCAAACGAATCGGCTTTGGCAAGACCCCCATGCGACCCCACAACCTCCCGATGGTCATGCTCGGCGCAGCGTTGTTGTGGATCGGCTGGTTTGGGTTCAACGCGGGCTCTGCGCTCGGGGCAAATCACACCGCCGCATTTGCGTGGGTCAATACCCTCGTCGCACCCGCCGCGGCGCTGCTTGCCTGGCTCGTCGTCGAACGCATCCGTGACGGTAAACCGACCTCACTCGGCGCAGCCTCCGGAATCGTCGCTGGCCTGGTTGGCATCACTCCCGCAGCGGCCGCGGTCAGCCCCCTCGGCGCAATCGCGATCGGTGTCCTTGCCGGTGTCGGTTCGGCGCTTGCCATTGGGCTCAAGAACAAGCTTGGCTATGACGACTCACTCGATGTCGTCGGTGTCCACCTCGTCGCGGGGCTTATCGGCACCATCGCCATTGGTTTCCTTGCCGACCCGGCCTCTCCTACCGGGGAAGCAGGCTTATTCTTCGGTGGCGGTGCGGAGCTGCTCGGGATCCAGACCGTGAGCGCCCTGGTGGTCTTGCTCTACAGCTTCATCGTCACGCTCATTATTGCGCTCGTCATCAAGCGCACCATGGGCATCCGAGTCAGCACCCAGGATGAATCCACCGGTGTGGACGTCACCGAGCACGCCGAGTCCGGTTACGACTTCTCGCAAGTTCCCTACTCGGCACAAAACGTAAAGAGCACGATTGTGATTCCAGTCAAGGTCAAGGAAGAAGAGGGCACCAAATGAGACTCATCACCGCCATCCTGCAACCCGCAATCCTGACCGATGTCCAAGTCGCACTCGCCCAGCACGGCGTCAGCGGTATGTCCGTGAGCGAATGTGCCGGCTATGGCCGACAGCTTGGCCACCGCGAGGTGTATCGCGGTGCCGAGTACACGATTGATTTCATCGCCAAAGTTCGCCTCGAAATTCTCATCAATGAGGCGGAGGTTGACGGGGTGATCGAGGTCATTCGCGCCACAGCCCACACGGGTGGGGTCGGTGACGGCAAGATCTGGTCAACGCCTGCCGATGACGTGGTGCGAATCCGTACAGGCGAACGCGGAGTCGCCGCGCTCTAAACACCTCGCGAGGCGAACCCCCTAATTCGCGTGTGGATGCGGTTCCTTGAAGCTATCGAGCACTCGATCGTGGCTCGCAAAGACAGAGAGGAACCGCACCGGTGTTTCAATTAGCTTGGCAGGACCGTGCACACCTTCACCGTCGAAGAGGATGCTGTCCCCCGCCTCCAGCCGATAGGCGCGCTCCTGGTGCTGGTATTCCATGACGCCTTCGAGGATGTAGACAAACTCGGTCCCGGTGTGCTGGAACAGTGGGAACGCCTGACTGTCCTCGGTCAGCGTGACCAGCAGCGGCTCGAGATTGCCGTGGCGACCGGTGAGGGCGCCGAGCAGTTCGTATTTGTGGCCGAGGTTACTGCCTCGGCGGATGGTTTCTGGTGCCTTCCCTTTTCGGACCACGACCGCCTGGGTCTCGAAATCAGCCGCACGGAAGAGGCTCGTAACCGGGACCTCGAGGCCCTTGGCCAATGCATCCACTGTCGCCAGACTCGATGAAGTTTGCGCGTTCTCGATTTTGGAAAGCATTTGACGACTGATCCCCACCTTCGCGGCAAGCTCAGCGAGGGTCAGACCTCGGGCAAGTCGCATTTGGCGAGTGCTTTCTGCAATCGACTGCTCGAGGGTCTTTGGCGGCGAAGTGAGCTGACGTCCGCCGTCAACGGGCGGACTCATTTCTCCGCCGGGTAGGTCCATCGCTGATCCCATTTGGTCACCTCGTTCAGTTCTCACTCGATTGAGCGACTTGCTGCGTGATACTCGCACCGCAGCGGCTCGAAGACTCAACTCTAATCGGAAGTGCTGCCAAATCGACCCTTGATCTGCAGTTCATGCTCGCGATTCGCCAATTCACGGGGTGGCACGCACTCGCGCTCGTTACGATGGGCAGCCAGTCAACTATTCGCGGGAGGACAATCATGATTCGCGTAGAAGTGCTCGGCCTCGCAATCGATGTCCAACAGCGACCGGTTATCTTGCTCAAGCCCAGCGACGATGCGCTGCGGATGCACAAGGCAATGCCGGTATGGATCGGGTCCCAAGAAACCACGTCGATTCTCGCGGCGGTGCAGGGCACCGACGTCGGGCGTCCACTCTCCCACGACCTAATGGCCACGCTGCTGCGGGAAACCGACAGCACCATCGAACGCGTCACGATCCCGCAGCTCGTTGACGGCACGTTTTTCGCGGAGATTGATTTGGTCACGCCCAAGGGCAAAAAGACCCTGGATGCGCGACCCTCGGATGCGATTGCGGTGGCGGTGCGGGTCGGTGCTTCGGTCTGGGTGGCGGATGACGTATTCGACGAAGTCGCGGTGGACACCGAAGTGGATCCGGAATCGACCGAGGAAGAGGAAATCGCCGAGTTCCGCGATTTTATGGACCACGTGGACCCCGACGATTTCAAGAGCGAGGACGAGTCATAACAGCGCCTCGGCACTCTCGGTCGGAGCGACGCGGCGCCCCGCGACGGCTCAGGGATCCGCTTGTGCTTGCGGATCGAGCCCGGCAAGCGTCGAGGTAATAAAAGCATCCTCAGCCACATTCCCCGGCAACGAGAGCGCCAGCCGATAGGCTTCCGCAGCTTCGGCCCTGCGATCAAGCTCGCTGAGGGTCACCGCCCGCGCGGTATGGAAGGACCGATAGCTTGCGAGCACCGGATCCGCCGCCAACGCATCGATGCGTTTCAGCCCCTCAATGGGGCCAAGAAATCGACCGAGTGCCACGGCCCGACCGAGCCGGACGATCGGGCCGGGCTCGCGCTCCTCCAGTAGTCGGTAGAGCACCGCAATTTGCTCCCAATCGGTGGTTTCCATGGTTGGGCCCTCCGCATGCACCGCGGCGATTGCGGCCTGGATGGCGTAGGTGTCCGCGCCGGGGCTACCAGCGGCACTCTCCGCAAGCGCGAGTCCTTCGGTCAGTTGTTCCCGGTCCCAACGGCATCGGTCTTGGTCGGCCAAAGGAACGGGGTGACCTTCCGCATCCAAACGTGCCGGCCGGCGAGCCTCGGTGAGCAGCAATAAGGCCAGCAGCCCGGTCGCCTCGGCGGAGCCCGGCAGGAAACTGCGCAGCACCCGCGCAAGTCGCAGCGCTTCCGCAGTGAGGTCATCCCGAACATGCACGTCACCGGTGAGCCGGGCGAAGCCCTCCGCGTAGAGCAGATAAATCACGCGCAATACCCCCGTGAGACGGGAGGGAACCTCACTGCCGCGCGGCACTTCAAATGGGATACCAATGGTGCGGATGCGTTTCTTGGCGCGCACAATTCGCTGCTGCATCGTCGGGACCGGCACCAGCAGCGCGTGAGCGACCTCGGCGCTCGAGAGCCCCGCAACGAATCGCAAGGTGAGCGCGACCCGGTCTTCGAGACTGAGGGTGGGGTGAGCACAGACGAAGAACAGCTCGAGGCGATCATCCGGCAGTTGTGGACGCTCGGCGTCAACAACTGCATTCGCGGGGTCGCGAAGGGATGCGGGAATCGGCGCCCGCTCCTCTTCAATCCGCAGATCGGCAAGTTTCCGTGCGAGCGTTGCTTCCCGCCGCACGATATCGAGTGCCTTGCGTTTTGCGGTGGTTTTGAGCCACGCTTCTGGTGAATCCGGCACACCGGTGTGTGGCCAGGTTTTGAGCGCCTGAATATAGGCCTCTTGAGTGACGTCTTCGGCCAGATCGAGGTCACCGAACCGTCGCGCGAGCATTGCCAGAATTCGGCCCCAAGTGTCCCGGTCGAGCGCTGCCAGGGCGAGCTTCGCATCCCGATTCGGCGGCAGCAGCGCCGCCTTTTTCTCGTCGGTGCTGCGCCGCAGCCCGGAGGAGTCGTGCGCCCCCGGGCTGCGAGCGTTGTTGCTGTTCATGATTCATCGCCTCGATGCGCGAATCGACTCCGAATCAATACGGTGCGAGTGGGCGAATTTCCACGTGTCCACCCGGTGCGGATCCTGGCGATTTCCGGGCCCATTCAATTGCTTCATCGACGTTCGCGACCTCAATGATGTAGGCACCGCCGACAAATTCCTGTACCTCGGCAAAGGGACCGTTGGAGACGATGCGTTCGCCGGAGGCATCGCTGCCGACGTAGACGCCCTGTTCGGGATCTTCCAGTGCGAAAGAACTCACGACAACGCCGGCGTCAGTTATTTCTTTGTCGAAAGCGAAGAACTCTTCGGGGTCAGCGCCGCCTTCTTCGCCACAGTTTGGATCGTCGATGTGGCCCATGAGCAGTAGTACGTATTTCATGATTACTCCTTGGTGATCGTTGCCGAACCAGGTGGCCCGACATAATGATGACGTACGGGCATGTGCGAGATCGACAGGTCGCTCAAAATTCTTGGCATCGACATAGTCTGGATGCATGCCACAGTTACTTCGCCTTGATTCTTCAATCTCGCAGCCCTCACGCACTCGCCAGATTTCGGATGCTTTCGAGGAAGCCTGGTCTCATCGTGGATCCGAGTACACCGTTGTCACTCGCGATCTCGTTGCGCAGCCGCTTCCGCACTTCAGTTCGGTTGCGCTGCACTGGCCCGAACGCCTCCGCGACGGGCTCGCCGCAACGCCAGAACTCGAACAACAGCAGCGTGAGATCCTCGACGAGCTCGAAGCCGCTGACGTCCTGCTCATTGGTGCACCGATGTATAACTTCTCGATGCCCTCGCAGCTCAAAGCCTGGCTCGATCTCGTGCACGTCCCCGGTCTAACCGCACCTTTCGACATTGAGGTGCAGCCGTTCAAGGGCAAAGTTGCCTATGTGGTGTCGGCGCAGGGAGCCGCTTACGATGCCGGGACGCCCGAGGAAACACTCGACCACGTTATCCCACCGCTTAAGATCGTGCTCGAGGCAAACCTCGGCATCACGGTGGTGCCGATTGTGACCAGCCGGACGCTCGCCGATCGGGTGCCTGCACTTGATCCCGAACGCGCGAAGGCAGAGTTCGAGGAGGCGGTCGCGCAGGCACGGACGCTCGCAACCTCGTATGTCGCGCGCACGGTCTAGCAGGCGCGGCCTAGCAGGCGCGGCCTAGCAGGCGCGGCCTAGCAGGCGCGGTCTAGCATCCACGGCCTTGCAGGCGCGAACCGCCTAGCGAATGCAGGTGATCGACCCCACAACGAGCCCACCCCAATTGAAAAAGTGCCACGAGATGGACTGCACCCGGCGTGTCGCCGCGTGTCAAGCCATCCTGTGGCACTTTTTCAGTGAGTCGCGCCGATCATCGGCTGCGCTTAGTCGGTACCTGCTTCGAATGCCGCAAGGTTCGAGATCTCGTTGAGTTCATCGAGGTCGCGATCATTGCCCGAGACGATGGCCTCAGCGCCGCCGGATTCGAGCTCGCCCACGAGCGCAGCGGTCTCACCCGCGACGATGCCCTGCACCGCATACTGTTCGAGGCGTGCACGCGAGTCGGCGATGTCGAGATTGCGCATGGTGAGCTGGCCGATGCGCTCATCGGGGCCGAATGCGGCATCGCCGACGCGCTCCATCGACAGCTTCTCTGGGTGGTAGGACAGGTTCGGGCCCTCGGTGTTCATGATCGAGTAGTCGTCGCCGCGACGAAGGCGAAGTGTCACCGAACCGGTCACTGCTGATGACACCCAGCGAATGATCGCCTCGCGCTGCATGAGCGCCTGCGGGTCGAGCCAACGGCCTTCGTACATGAGGCGACCGAGCTTGCGACCCTCATTGTGATAGGTCGCGATGGTGTCCTCATTGTGGATCGCGTTGACCAGACGCTCGTACGCTGCGTGCAGCAGCGCCATACCCGGTGCTTCGTAGATACCCCGAGATTTTGCCTCGATAATGCGGTTTTCGATCTGGTCGGAGATACCAAGGCCGTGGCGGCCGCCGATCGTGTTTGCTTCGCGCACGAGCGCCACCGCATCGGTGTATTCCACACCGTTGATCGCGACGGGCTGGCCCGCGTCAAAGGTAATCGTGACGTCTTCGGTCTTAATGTCGATCGATTCATCCCACGGCGCGACGCCCATGATGGGTTCAACGATGGTGACGCCCGCGTTGAGATACTCAAGGTCCTTCGCTTCGTGCGTTGCGCCCCAAATATTTGCGTCGGTTGAGTAAGCCTTCTCAGCCGAGTCGCGGTACGGGTAACCACGCTCCACGAGCCACTCCGACATCTCCTGTCGGCCGCCGAGTTCCTCAACGAATTGTGCATCGAGCCAGGGCTTGTAGATACGCAGGTTTGGGTTGGCCATCAGGCCGTAGCGGTAGAACCGCTCAATGTCATTGCCCTTATAGGTGGAGCCGTCGCCCCAGATGTCGACGCCATCTTCCTTCATCGCGCGCACGAGCATCGTGCCGGTCACGGCACGACCGATTGGCGTCGTGTTGAAGTAGGTCTTGCCGCCCGAACGGATGTGGAATGCGCCGGTCTGCAGCGCCGCGATCCCTTCCTGCACGAGCAGTTCCTGCACGTCGATAAGGCGAGCGATCTCCGCGCCGTACTCCTTGGCGCGGCCCGGAACTGCGTCGATGTCGGGCTCGTCAGGTTGACCGATATTTGCGGTGTAGGTGCAAGGAATGGCGCCCTTTTCGCGCATCCAAGCAACGGCCACCGAGGTATCGAGACCACCGGAGAAAGCGATGCCGACGCGTTCGCCGACGGGAAGATGAGAAAGAACCTTGGACATAGGGGTAAGCCTATCGCGACCTGAGGATGCTTAATGCCGCTTTGCGCTCCCGAAGTGCTAAGCCTCGGGGAACCAACGTTGACGGACAATGGACGACTGGAATGTGTTGCCGTCGCGTGCATCCAGTTCCCCGGCAATCTGCAGCGCGAGATCCCGCAGTTGCGGTCCGCGAGCGTCCTCGGGATTCCGCTCCAGCAGTACTTTGCCGATCGCCGCGAACGTGTCGTAGTCGGGGTCCTCCCCCGGCACCGTGTCACGCAACATCGCATCGATAATCCACGGCAGCGCATCCGGTCGGTCGGCCACGGCCTCGACGAGTACCGAGTTCGGGACCGCGCCGAAGTCCTCGATCTCGCGGTCCACCGACTCGAGGGCGGTGATGACCTCATCCGCCCGGGATTCGCCACGCAGTCGCTTCGCAAACCACGACGTCCAGGCGAGTGCCGGTCGCTGCAGCGCCGGGTCGGGAGATTCAGTCAGCACCCAGTTCGCCATCGACTCGGCATACGCCGCATCGTATGGCCACACCATGCGGACCAAATTGAGGCACACCTGGAAACGATCCACAGATTCCTGCTCCGCCTCACTTTGGCGGGCGATCTCACCCACGAGGCGATGGAGTGCCGCACCATCCCCGAAGTGCGCGGCCTTTTCGGCTTCGGCCTGCAGCTGATGCGTGGACGTGAGTCCAATGAAATCAGCAATTTCCTGCGCCTTGTCGATGACCCGGTCGAGCTCCTCGAGCGAGGTCTTCGGGTCGCGAAATCCGGCTTCAATGATCGGCGGAAACAGCGAACTCATCACCATGCGCATGCCCTCATCCAGCGCTTCGCCGAACCGGGCCACATCCTGCTGCGCGAGCGCGTACTCCGATACGCAACGCGCTATGTCATCACTCTGCGCCGCATACGCGGCGCGCATGAGCCGCGCACCGAACCTGGCCGTTGGCACCCGAAAGGACTCGCTCTGGACGAGGATTGCTTCCGCCATCGCATCCGCCTCTTCGGAACTCTCCGCCGAGAGAATGTCAAACGCGCTGGTCGCGAGTTCCATGAAACGGTGTTTGAGGCCAATCGGCGGATTGTCCATCGCGATCGGCGCTTTCCGTCTCGCGAACCAGCCGGCGGTGAGGATGCGCTCGGCTCGCGCCTGCGTATCGCCCCAGGTCGCCGGGTCATCGAGCACCGCCGGACGCGGCCCCGCGGGCAGGCCCGCAAACCAGAACTCGTTGAGTTGGCGGACATGCCAGTCAGTGCGGCCGCGTTCGTCGGCGAGCTTCGCGTTCTCGTAGGCGAGCTGCTGCAGCATTCGGCCTTCCTCGCCTTGTGGATCGGCAAGGATTCGGCTGCGCGCAACACCGGCAACCAGTCGCCAATCGGAAGTCCCGAACACCATCTGGCTCAACGCATAGTCGGTCAGGGCCAATACATCTTCCGGTCGGTGCTCGAGCGCGACGATTGCTTCCTCAAGAATCACATTGCGGGTGAGCCACTCGGCACCGAACTGCTCACTGATCTCGTTGCCGATGATTGCCGCAATGTCACGCTGCCCATTGCGCGCAAAGAGCATGGCGAGGTATACGCGAAGCATTGCAAGCAGCTCGAGCTTTGGGTGATCTGGATCGAGGGGTCCCGGTGGCACACCGAGCGAACCGAAGCGCTGTTCGACCAGGCTGATCGCTTCCGGCACAGAGAACGGATCGATCAGGGTAGATTCCTGCACCGTCGTATCGGGGTTGTCGAGTGTCCACTGTTCGGAACCCTGCGCGAGCCAGCGGTGTCGCCACTCATTCATGGCATCGGCTTCGCCGAACTCACTCGCGAGCGCCGCGCGCGCGAGGAACAGGTTGGCCGGGTCAATGCCACGCTTACGCGTTTCCTCTTCGACGAGATCGACCACCATTTCAATGCGGTCCCGGGGCACCGAAGCGTCATCAATCAGCGAGGAAACAACGACTGGAATCGAACCGAGAAAGTTCTGAATATTTCCCGGCGCGATGTACTCGCCATAGCGCGTGACCAGCTGCATCACTCGGGCATAGGCATCCAGCGCTTCGTTCGCCATGCCGCCAAACATGTATGCGCTGTACTGCCCGAAACGAGCACTCGCGGCGTAGTGCACGAGTCCTTCGGCCTCGCAGTCGGCAGCCTGCTTCTCCCAGGCGTCCACCTGCCCCAGGTCTTCCGGCATCTCCCAAATTTCCTCTCCGCGTTGAATCAATGCGGAGACACGGTCGGCCTGCTCACCTTCGAGCGTGGGAATTTCGTCATAGCGAATCATGTGCGGTGTGGTTCCTTTGCGGGTGCGGGTTGAGGATCTAGGCGCTCGGCGGTTGGGATGCGGCGAGCAGCAGGGTCTGAAGCGCGCGGGCGAGCGCGGCTTGTTCTTCGGCATTCAAGCGCTGGCCAGCTTGCAAGAGGCCAAGCAAGTGCAGGGCTCGGATCGCGTCGTTTCGAGTGGCTGTCGTGAGCGGATTCGTCAGCGCTCGCACTGCGGCCGATTTCACGTTCAGCACGAGCCTCGGGCGAGTATCTCTCTCGTTCTCGCCGGCGCTCAGACCATCTGGAGAGAGCAAAGATGCCCAGGGATCGTCCTCCGCGTCCTCGAAGTGAAAGGGCGTACTCCTCGCCGGTACGTGCAGCACCATGAGCGATTCCGGACTGAACGAACGCAGTTCGGTGGCGACCCCAATGTCGCTGAGCACTGGTTCGACGAGGTGCCGGATGCGGTCGGCGAGTTCGCGTTCTTCCTCGCGCGGCGCAGGTAAGTCCTCGATCACCTGCTGAAGTTCGAACGCACTCAGGCTGAGCCGCTGTTGGGCCCGGTCGTAGCCACGTAACACCCTCGTGCCGTAGACATATGAACCGTTTACGAGCATCCCACCCCGCGCGGCAACGAGTGGCGCATAGGTGCTGAAGTCGCCCCGTGATTCGGCGTAGAGCACCCGAGACGGCATCTCGACGAGCCGCAGGTTTCCTCCGCTGGTCTCCCACGTGAGGTGCCGCGCAACAAAATCAAGCATCTGTTCGTCATCTGCCGCCATCCCCAGCAAGCTCGTGCCGTGCGCATTGACAAACACTTCAAACTCGGCGGGCGATTGCGAGACCATGCGTTCAATACCGGCGCGAAGCTGCCGCCCAACTTCGATCCGAACGTGTTCCACCGCCCCCGTATCCTGCAGCGCCTCTCTCGACGCGGTGAGGCTCAGCGACCCCGCTTCGAGCACGACACGAGCAAAGGTCGCCCAGTCGGGAACGACCTGGGTGTTGTCGGGTGCCACGAGCATCCCGTTTGAGACAAGAAAATCGCCGCCGCGGTTTCGAGAGTCGCCGTCGACGCCACTGATGAACGCGATGCCACGCACGCCGTGTGTGGGGATATTGATCGGGATGCTCGTCAACGGCGCGAAGCCGAATTCCTGTGCGCACCATTCTGCGGCCGCAATGGGCTTGAGTTCCCAAGGCGGGGTGTGCATGCTCACGAGCTTTGGCTGTGCTGGCGACCGGAGCCCGGCATCCGCTGCAGATACCCCGGGACCGGCACCGGCACCGACCCCGGAATCATCGGTACTGCGACCGGGCTCACGCACCACGATCGGGAACCCGAGGAGTCCGGCAAACTGCCGCGCGAGCAGTTCGACCCGATCAATGGTGACCCATTCGGATTCGTCGGGTCGTGCGATAACGCGAATCTCGGTGCCGGGTTCGGCGAGCGATGTTTCGGCCGTGGTTACCGAATAGGTGCCGTCGCCGTACCCGACCCACCGCATCGTTGGGCTGTTCGGTTCGCGAGCGCTGCGGGAGCGCACTTCGATTTCATCGGCCACGAGAAAGCAGGAGAGCAAGCCGATCCCGAACTGTCCGAGATAGTCGCGCCGGGCTGCGGTGAATTCCTGCTTCTTACTCGAGGCACCGATGGTCGCAAGCAGATTGCGTGCATCCGTCTCGGTCAGGCCGATGCCGTGGTCGCGAATCGTGACCGAACGGGATGCACCATCTACGGTGATCTCGATCGGTGCGCGGTTGCCGAGTCGAGCGGGCAGTGAGGGGTCGATTTTGAGTCGCGCGACCACCGCATCCCGAGCATTCTGGATGAGCTCGCGCACGTAGACGCGCGGGCTCGAGTAGAGGTGGTGCGAGAGAATCTCGACGATGCCGCGCAGGTCGACTTGGAAGTTTTCCTTGGTCACCCAAACAGCCTAAAGATGGTCGGCCGAGCGCAAACGAAATCTCGGCAGAATCCCGCTACAGATGTACCCGCCGCTACGACTCGTCTCGCCGATACCGGTCCGGTGTCAGGCCAAGGACCTTGCGAAAGTCGGTCGTGAGGTGCGCGTGATCCGCATAGCCGAGTTCGGCCGCGAGATCCGCGATCTTCAGCGAAGCATCCTCTCGCAACCGCCCGGCCGCCTCTTGGAGCCGATAGCGTCGAATGATCGCAATCGGCGACACTCCGATGTGGCGGGAGGCGAGCCGCTGCACCGTGCGGACCGTGAGGTTGAGCCGCTCGGCAACCTGTTCGACCCGCTGGATGCTGCGATCGGTCGCGATCACGTCTTCCATTTGGTTCGCAAGTAGGCCGGTCGCATCCGGTTCTGCGAGCGTCTGCGTCAGCCACGACTCGTACGCTTCGACGGCCTTCGCCACATCCTTGCTGCCAGCCATCGCGAGCGCGACATCACGATGCAGCGCGGGAGCCTCAATGCGCACCGAGGAGTCACGAATCTCCGCCAGATTGGTGTGCAGCTGTACCGCACCCGCGGGACGCAGCAAGGCGCCGACAGCCCATCCCTCACCCACCAAATCGCGATGTGTAATGCCAGTCGTCGGGCCGTAGAGGTCGATGCCTTCGGGCATCACCACGAGGTTGGATGCGGGGAACGGCAGCACCTGTTGGCGCGAGATCCGCCCCGGAGCAATCTGCCAGCGCGGAATCCAGAACCAGCGCACGAGCGCCTCGAGATGTGCGGGCGCGGGAACTCGCTGGAAGGAAGGGAGCCGCGACGGGTAGAGAATGCCGCGTCGATCAGAAGCATCAGGCACCGGCACTCCTCACGTTGTCGCAAATCTTCAAGCGGTCGAGCGCTCATCAAAATACTGTCGAAGCATGAATGATTCCAATGCCCAATCCATCGACAACGCCGTCCCAACCACCGCGGCCACCGGTGAACACACCACCGACGGCATCCCACACGGCTCGACCAGTCTGACTCCGTTTCTCGCGCTTGCCAACGCCGCCGACGCAATCGAGTTCTATCGCACGGTATTTGGTGCCCGCGTCGTCGATGTCACGGAGATGCACGGCATCGTTGTGCACGCCGAACTCGATTTCGGGACCGGTCGCCTGCAGCTTGGCGAGCCGAACCCCGAGTACGGTCTTGTGCCCGCTCCGTCAGGGGATGCCGACTGCTATTCGCTCGGGTTGTATTGCTCGAGTGTCGACGAGATTGTGGCAAAAGCAGCGGATGCTGGTGCCACGATTCGCGAGCCGATCACCAATTTCGTCTCCGGCGACCGCTTCGCGTCGATTCGCGACCCTTTCGGTGTGCGCTGGTCGGTCATGACGCGAGTCGAAGACCTCTCCGAGGAGGAGTCCGCGAAACGCGTCGCGGAGTGGGCGGCGGCGCAGTAAACACGCATCCAACGCCAGGGCTGCTGCGGGCGGGTGCTTAGGCTGGTGCTTAGAGACCCCGGTAGAGCGAACGCTGCAGCGGCTTGCGGAAGAGCCACAGGGCGATTCCGATCCCGACACCGAGCGCGATGATGACACCGAAGTACGGCACCGGTTCCATCGCTTCGAAGAGCTGACCGAGTAGTCCCGAGAACGAAGAACCGAGGGCGAGTGTCAGTGCGTTGAGTCCGATGAGTTCCGAACGGAACGCTTTCGGCCCAATGCGCGTCGCGAGTGACAAACCAATTGGCCCGACAAATACTTCAGAAGAGCCCGCGACAATCATCACCACGATCACGATCAGCAGTGGAATCTGCACACCGGCGTTTTCGGGGAACAGGATAAGCGCCACCATCATGAGCACGTATGCGAGGCCCATTTGCACGAGGCCCACCGCGAACTTGGATGGGGCTCCCGGACCTTCGTTCCCGCTGCGAGCCCAAACCCGCGCGATCACCGGCGTGATGAGCACGGCCGAAAGCTGACTGATCAGCGTGATCCACGGCACCGGCATGCTCCAGTCACCGATGCCGAGGTCCACTCGCTCGGTGATGAGGAACGTAATTGCGGTGAACTGCTGGAAGAGCAGACCGAAATACACTCCGGCGGCGAGGAAGAGCGGGAGGAATGCGCCAACGCGGTGCTTCTCGTCGGTGGTCACCTTCTTCGAGGTCAGAATCATCACGAAGTACCAGGCAGCGGCAATGAGGATGAGCACGGTAGTGATCGATGCCAGCTGCTCGGCGCGCAGGGTCCCGGTGGCGATGAGGATGCCCACCAGGGTGCCGACGATGATCGCTCCGAGGACGATCAGGATGAGCCTCGGCGCCGCGATCGGTCGCGAAACGACGTTCGTGCGTTCCGGGAGCTTGCGCATCGATACGAGATACTGCACGAGTGCACCCGCCATCCCGACTGCGGCGAGACCGAAGCCGAGGTGGAAGCCCCATTCGTTTTGGACAAATCCGGTAGCAGCCGGGCCGAGCACCGCGCCCGCGTTGATCGCGAGGTAGAAGTAGGCGAACCCGACGTCACGCTGACCGGCGTCGCGACCGTCAAGCACAATTCCGACGATATTGGTGATGTTGGTCTTGAGCGCTCCGGTACCGAAGATGATCAGGACGAGTCCAATCACCACACCTTCGATTCCAGGCACGATTGCGAGGGCGATGTGTCCGGCGGTGATGACCGTACCGCCCCAGAACACTGCCCACTTCGGGCTCATGACGCGTTCGCCGAGCCAGGCGCCGAGCAGCTGCGCGAGATAGACCGAACCGCCGTAGGCACCGACGATTCCGGCTGCGGCGGATTTGGGCAGTTCGAGGCCGCCTTCGATGACCGTAAAGTACAGGTACATCGTGAGGATGCCGTTGAGACCGTAGAAGGAGAAGCGCTCCCACAGCTCAGTGAAGGCAAGGCCACCAATTGTCCCCGGCAGCTTGCGCTTCGACGTGTCCGTTACTGGTGCGGTGTTGAGTGTCGTCATCTTCATTACCGCCCGCTGATGAGGTTGGCCATACGCGCGGTCCAGTGCGTCTTGGGCTGGTTGAGGCTGTACTCGCAGTTGTCGGCGTAGCCGTAGACCTTGTAGAGCACGCTCGCACCGAGCCAGCGAATGGGCTCGATTTCCCAGTTGCGGGGATTTCGACCGATCCACGGCAAGCGGGTCAGCTCGGTATCTTCGTCGAGGATGAGGTCACGAACCGTACGCGCCGCGAGGTTCGTGCCGGACAGTCCGTGTCCGACATAGCCGCCAGCAGTGAGTACGCCGCTCTCGCGGTCATAGTTGACGGCTGCGCTCCAGTCGCGGGGTACCCCGAGGACACCCGACCATGACTGCTCAAGTTTGACGTCGGCGAGCATGGGGAAGAGCTCGCCCAGGCGCTTCTTCAGTTGCAGGACGGCGCTGTCGGCGGTGCGACCACGGCGGTCGTAGCTGTTGTTGAAGTTATAGGGAACACCTCGTCCACCGATCGCGATGCGACCATCTTCGGTGCGGTGCATATAGGTGAAACTGTGTGCCATGTCGCCTACCAGTTCGGCACCGTGCCAACCCACTTGCTCGAGTTGCGCATCCGTGAGGCGCTCGGTGATGACCATGCTGCTGTTCATCGGCAGAAACTTGCGCTTCTTACCCTTGAGCGTGTGCGTGTACCCCTCGAGGGCCTGTACGACATATTGCGCGCGCACAACACCGCGGTTGGTGGCGACGCGGTGCGGCTCAATACTCAGCGCGGTGGTGCCCTCGTAAATCGTGGCGCCAAGCTTCTCGACGACCTCGGCGAGGCCGCGCGTGTACTTTGCGGGGTGCACCCGGGCGCAGTGCTGGGTCCAGTATCCGCCTTGGGCGCCTTCGATGTGCACGCGCTCGGCAAGTTCACTCGGTGAGAGCTCGGTCACGTCGTTGCTGGCCCAGCCCTGTTCCTTCATTTCCGCCATGTGCGCCCGAGCCCGAGCGAGCTGTGCGGCGTTTGTTGCGGCGTGCACGAGCCCGTCATGGACGAGGTCTTCGTCAAACCCTTCGGCACGAGCGACGTCGACCGATTCCTGCACAGCGCCGAACATCTCACGCTGGAGATTGCGGGCGGCATCGATGCCACCTGTTTTGGCGTAGCGGCCGAACTGTCCCGCCGGTTCGGCACTCATCCATCCGCCGTTACGACCGGATGCACCGAATCCCGCGAATTCGCGCTCGATCAGTGCGATTTCGAGTTCTGGCTTGGCTTTCTTCAAGTAGTAGGCGGTCCAAAGACCGGTGAGTCCCGCGCCGACAATCGCAACGTCCACCGCGGTGTTGCCGGAAAGCGATGCACGTCGAGTCGGCTCGCCGATACTGCGCATCCAAAACGAAACGTCACCATTCACGAAGCCGGGTGCCGTGGAGAGCTGCTGCGTCATTCGAAATCCATATCCTCTTTGAAACGGGAGTTGATTCCACGACCTTAACGCGCGGGCAGCCTTTTTCAGATCGTACGTAAGTACAAATTATCGAGTAAATACTGACTCTGTAAGGAACCGATCAGTATTTTCGGTGCCGCGGTCACGCCCGTTCTGATGACTGCTGTCGATTGATTTCTTCGGCCATCACTTGCCCACCACTCGTGAGCAGCGCGCGTTTCCAGGGCAGGACGCCCTCAATCTCGATCTGGATCGACACACTCAGCACGGTTCGGATGACCACAATGAGGCCCAGGATCAAGGCTTCTTCAATCGATGGCGTCGTAATGGTGCGGATGAGATCTGCCGCAACAAGGATTTCGAGACCGAGCAGAATGGCCGATCCGATCATCCGGCGAAGTATCTGGAACGCTGCTGCGCCGCTTTGCCCCTTGCCAAGCGCACGGATTGAATACACAGCGGCCAAGATGATGCCAAGTGCCATTGCGGCAACACCGAGCGCTTCAAATACGGCAACGACTACGTGAACCAGTTCATGAAGCACATCGGTGGACATGCGATCAGCGTAGCCCAGGCAGTCGCGACAGAAGGCCTGGTCTTGGATGGCATCCAAGCCCAGGCCTTCTTTCACTGTATTTCCGTCAGCTATTCAGCGGATACGAGGAGTTAGTCGCGAGCGATATCCGCGCGATTCCGTTTAGTGACGAGATAGACGCCGGCACCGGCGAGCGCGGCGGCTAGGAGCACACCGGCCATCACCGAGGCACCGGTTTGCGCGAGGCCGTCGTCAGGCTTCGTGCCCGAGTCGTCGCCATCGGCACCGCCGCCGTTGGCGCCACCAGAATCACTCCCGCCATTGGAACCACCGTTGCCGGAGGTCGGCGCGGTGGTGTCACTTGGACCGGTGGTATCGGTCGGAACCGCAGTCGTGGTCGGCTCCGTGGTGTCCGTCGGATCCGTCGTGTCCGTCGGCTCAGCGGTGTCAGTCGGCTCAGCGGTGTCAGTCGGCTCAGCGGTGTCAGTCGGCGTGCCGGTGTCGGTCGGCGGCGTAGTCTCGGTTGCAAGTTCGATGCTGACTTCGGTGGCACCAGCAATCTGCTGATCGAGGGCGCTCCCCACCGTGCCGTCTTCCGCGAGCGCCGCAAAGTCACACTCGATGTGTGGCGCGAGGGTGCTCACGGTACCGTCTTCGGCGGTCTGACCCACTTCACGCCAGCCTTCATCGCCCTCACAGGACATCGCGACCGGCACACCAGACGCGACCTCGCCATCCTCACCGAGGACCGAAACGGTCACCTCGTTGAGGGCCGCTCGGAATACCGAGCCACCAATGTACTGGGCGGCGATGCCGAGGCGTTCTTCGGAGATGTTGTCGATGGTGTCTGAGGGACGGTGGTACGTGGGCTCCAGCACGATGGAGGTTTCTGCGGACCAGAACATCCAGCTAAATACTGCTGCATCGATACCCACATCGTGGAAGGACTGGTGGTCACTGCGCCCGACGTAACCGCGGTTGAGCTCCCCTGCGCCGCTGTGCTGCGTGACTTCGCTGGCAAGGTTCAACACGGCGTTGTCTTCGTTATCCGGGTTGACCGACAGCCCCCAGAAGTCTGTGGGCTGTTCATCGGTACCGAGGAAGGATGTTCCCGCCATATCCATGTTCCACGCACCGATTGTGCGATCGATCTCATCCTGGGTGAGGTTATTGGCGTGGAATGCGGAACCGATGATTCCGCGCTCTTCCGCACCCCAGGCACCAATGCGCACTTCAACGTCGAGATCGTATTGCGCAATGATTCGAGCAGATTCAAGCATGATCGCGACGCCGGATGCGTTGTCACTTGCGCCCGGGCTGCCGACCACCGAGTCAATGTGCGAGCCGATGTACACGATCGGTGCAGTTCCCTCGGTGTCGCCCACCGCCGGCAAGACGCCGATCACGTTGGTGCTTTCCGTGGTGGACTGCTGCGTGGTGATGCTCAGTGAGAGTGGCCCCGTCGCGAGCAGCGCACGGATACGTTCCCCCTGAACGGTGCCGACCGTGGTGATCATCTCACCGGTAGCAGCTTCCGGAACGGTTGCGAGATTCGGGATCGATCCATTCGGAGTGGTCTGCGTGAAAATGATGCTGGCGGGATCAGCCGCCGCAAGGTCGGTGATGAGCGTATTGCGAGCGCTAGCATCACTGACCCAATTCACGAGGACATGCTTGTCCGCGAGGTCGGTGGCGACGAAGCTGCTGCCGTCGCCGATGTCGATCACTTCGGCATCCACCGGAGCATCGGTGCCGGTAAACAGGGCGTTTCCAGCGGGCCGGAACTGCCAGCTCGGTGTTCCGTCCACGTCATCGCGGCTCGGCACGACGTCGGCGAAGTTCGAGACCGGGACGTCGAAGGTCTCAATTTCAGTTTCGTAGCCATAGGAGTCGAGGAGGTCCTGCACGTACGCGTTCCCCTCCACTTCCGAGTCCGCACCGGCAATTCGAGGTCCAATGTCGACAGAAAGATATTCGACGTGACCAAATACATCGGCAGAGACAGGCTGGTCGAGGTACTCATCCTGATATCCAGGGATGTAGGTACCCGACTCAATTGCGGCAATACCGTCTGCTGGTGCGAGTGGGGCGGCGAGTGCCACACCGGTTGCCATCACGAGCGGTGCTACCGCGACGGCGGCACCGAACGTTACGATCCTCTTTCTCGTTTTGCTCCGTTTTGGACGTACGACTTGCTGATTCATTACTTGGGTGTCCTCTCTGACATCCGTGTTGCTGAATTCCATCCCGACTCACAATCGGCGTCGTTGCCGATTGCAGTATCCGCACCACGGTGCCGACACATTCCCCTCATCAACGGTGGTTTTAAGACGAAGAAACGGGATAAGGATGCGTCAGTGTTCCCTGGTTGGGAAACACCATTTCGAGCGTAGCGGATCTGAGAGTTTGCTGTGCGATTCGTGCAGATTCAACTTTGGGAATCTTACAAACTGTTAAGGATTCTGCGGCTAGCGCTCCAGCTCCGTTGCGACATCCTCCGCGTATTCGTACTGCGAGGGATCCGGGCGCTGATAGTCCGTGTTTTTCTCTTCGGGTCGCGATGGAATTTCGATCTCGCGCGGCTCCACAGACTCCCACGGGATGCGCTTGAGGATGTCGTGAATCACATTAATGCGCGAACGCTTCTTATCTTCGCTCTCCACCGTGATCCAGCGCGACCCCGGTAGGTCGGTCGCAGCGAACATCGCATCCTTGGCCCGGGAGTATTCTTCCCAACGATTGATCGATTCGACGTCCATGGGCGACAGCTTCCAGCGTCGCATTGGGTCTTCCGCGCGGGAGCGGAACCGCTGTTCTTGTTCGTCATCGGACACCGAGAACCAGTACTTGATGAGCCGAATGCCGTCGTCGACGAGCATCCGCTCAAAGTCCGGAGCCTGCCGCAAGAACCGGTGGTACTGCTGATCGGTGCAGAACCCCATGACCCGTTCCACACCGGCACGGTTATACCAAGACCGATCGAAGATGACGATTTCGCCCGCTGCAGGGAGATGCTCGGCGTAGCGCTGAAAATACCACTGCGTCTTCTCGCGCTCGGTGGGCGCAGGCAACGCCACGATGCGAGCATGCCGTGGGTTGAGGTACTGGGTGATTCGCTTGATCGCGGACCCCTTGCCCGCAGCATCCCGCCCTTCAAAGAGGATGCAGATCCGTTCACCGTTCTCGATTACCCACTGCTGCATTTCGACGAGCTGTGACTGTAAGCGCTTGAGTTCTTCCTCATACGCCGACTTGTCGAGCTTTGCAGGTTTGGTTCCAACGGTAACGCGATCGTATTTTGACATGTTCTGAAGCCTAGATGCCCGGCGGTGCTGCCGAAAGTCTCCAATTGCGGAATGGGCAGCCACAGTGCGCGACTCGGGCTGCGCAAATGCCACCTCGTGGAGCGGCTTGCGTTCGTTCCTTGCGGTGGGGTACCTTCGCGTCATGCATTTGTACTTCCTATAACGGTCAAGTAGGCCTACCGCGCTCGTTGAGTTCTTCCGAGTTCGCGGCGGCTGCTTGTTCCGACCCCATCGGGGTCACCGTTATTTTGCGCGCCCATCTGCCTGTCTGCAGGTCCTCGGTGCGCCTGATTCAAGGAATCACAGTGCAAAACAAGAAACGCCTCAATTTGTTGCGTGCCCTTCGCCCGCTGGCGACGCGTGACTACCGCCTGCTCTTCGCCGCCGTTGGCATCGAAGTATTTGGCACCGGTGTGTGGACCATCGTCATGGTCTTCCAAGTCATTGCCCTGGATGACAGTCCGCTCGCGCTTTCCGCCGTCGCAACTGGAATGAGCTTGGGACTATTCGTCTTCTCCATTTTCGGTGGCGTGGTTGCGGACCGCTTCTCGAAACGTCAGATCATCATTACCGTTCAGGGCACCACTGCGGCAGTCATGACAGTGGTCGCTGTGCTGTCACTCACCGGCGCCGTGGAACTATGGCACGTCGCCCTTGCATCCTTTGCGATGGGAGCGGGGAGCGCCTTTTTCTATCCGGCATACAGCGCATACCTACCGCAGGTGCTGCCGCTTGAACAGCTGCTTGCCGCGAATGGACTCGAGGGCGCGCTGCGACCGACGCTCGGACAAGGACTCGGCCCAGCAGTCGGCGGAATCGTGGTGGGCCTGTTCTATCCCGCCGCCGGTGCAGTGATCGTGGCGGCGGCGTATGCAATTGCGTTCGTCATCACGCTGTTCTTGAGCCGCCCTGAACGTGCTTCAGCACCAATTGAGCCGGGCACCGACTCGAGTGGCGGATCCAGCATCTGGGGCGACCTTCGTGCTGGCGTGCGCTACGTTGCCGGCACGCGCTGGCTGTTGTGGACGCTCCTGTTCGGGTCTTCGCTCGCGCTCATCATTCAGGGCCCCATCGAGGTGCTGCTGCCGTTCCTCACTCGCGAGCGCTTCGGAGAGGCTGAGGCGACTTTCGGATTCCTCTTGGCTGCGTACGGCGTCGGTGGTGCCATCGGTTCGCTGGCGGTCTCTTCAATGCGACTCCCCCGCCACTATTTGACGTTCATGATCGCCTGTTGGGGCGGTGGCACACTTCCGTTGGTCGCGGTTGGGCTCATCGACAACTTGCCCGTGATGCTCACAGCGCTATTTTTCGTTGGTGCGGCCACTGGCGGTGGCGTGGTGATCTGGGGAACGCTGCTGCAGCGACTCGTGCCGCTCGACATGATTGGCCGCGTCGCGAGTCTGGACTTCTTCGTGTCGATCGCGTTTTTGCCCGTGTCGATTGCGCTGGCAGGGCCGCTGTCGCTGCTCGTCCCGATTCCGGTGATCTTTGTGATCGCAGGGATGCTCCCGCCGGTGTTGGCGACCGTCGCGATCCTCGCTGGGCGGATGCGCGAGACTGAGATCGCGCATCCTCTCGATACTGCTGATGAGGCAAGTGAGGACACCTGAAGTCAGGCTCGCTTCGAACGCATCGCTTTGAGCTGCTTCACCGAAGAGTCATTGGCGAGCGATTGGTAGTCCTCGGCAACTTGGATGAACGTACCGGTGTAATTTGTGCTTCCCATGCTTCCAATTTCGCAGGGATGCGGGTCTCGAGATAGCAAAAAGCGACAGGTCGGTGTGCCTGGCTACGAGAATCAGGACCATGAACATCACTGGTGATGCGCGGGAGCGACCCATCGCCGCCTCAGAGCGCTCCGGCGTGCTCTACCCGGATCGGTTGGCGCGGTTCGCGGCAGGATGGATCGCCCCTGACGCCGCGTTCTCGGCGGTGGTTGATCAGTATTGGCATGTGTCCTGGCAGCTGGATGCAGTGGAACGGTTGGATCAACCGATCATCGATCTGCCGGCGCTGAGCGTTTCTGTGGAAGACGGAGACGTACCGGCTCCGCTCGTGGTCACAGGATCCGACTACGACCGGTAGGTTTGGTCGCCCTCAGCGACCCCACAATGGTCGGGCTGACAGGATTTGAACCTGCGACCCCTACACCCCCAGTGTAGTGCGCTACCAAACTGCGCCACAGCCCGAAACCGGTTGTACCGGCCATTGCCTAAGCAACCTCACCATACTAACGCAAAATCGAGCAACCCCAAACACGATCTCGACTGGGTCAATATCTGGCCGCAACAACGCCCCAAAACTCGACCACCGCATCCTTCACCGTGCCCAACCCCCAGGAATTCACCCGCACCCTCGTACGCTGGGAAGCATGCAACGAACTCTTCACGTCATGCGTCATGCCAAATCCGACTGGGGCGCGGGACAGCCCGACCACGAGCGTCCACTCAATGACCGCGGGTGGCGCGACGCCGACGCCGCCGGTGAGCACCTCACATCCCTGCCCGAGTCGATCGAGTTGGTGCTCTGCTCGACGTCGACGCGAACTCGGCAAACGCTGGACCGCGCCGTCGAGGGCGGTCTCGAGGTATCTGACGTGCAATTCAGTGAGCAGATCTATGAGTCGTCGCTCTCCCACATCCTGCCGCTACTACGTGAGGTTGAGCCGACCTGCGCATCCGTGCTGCTGCTCGGCCACTTCCCCACCGTGCACGATCTTGTGCTGACGCTCGCGACTGAGGACGAGCATCCTGGCTGGGAAGAAATGGAATTGAAGTTTCCGACCAGCGCGATTGCGACCATCACCTTCGAGCATGAGTGGGAAGCGCTTGGCGAACCGACGGGCACGCTGCGCGACTTCGTCATCCCTCGCGGCTGACCCCACGACCTGCGAGCTCGTGAGCTACCACTCGACGATCTCGCGCAGCGCTTCCTGAATTTGATCGAGTCGTCGATTCCAGGGCCGAGTAAACGCAACCGATCGCGGATGGTCGATCGCCTCGGTCAGTTCAACCCAGCGATAGGCATCCACCTCACCCGGTTGCGGAATCACCTCGGCAACCTCAGGAATCTGCACCGCATAAATATCAAATAGCGCAACCGGCTCGAACAACCTACCGACGGGCATGAATTCCTCGAGCGCGAACTCGAGCCCGGTCTCTTCCGCAAGCTCTCGCTGCGCAGCTTCCACACTCGACTCTCCCGCACAGGCGCTCCCTGCCGAGAACTCCCACTCCCCCGGATGCGTTTTCTCGGGCGAGCGCCGAGTCACGAGCACTTCTCCGAGCGGCGTGTAGACGCAGGTTCCCACGACGACGTGGAATTCGCCCGGCTTGAAATCCGGCGCCGCGCGACGAGTGGTCCGACCGACGGGGTTCCCATTGACATCGACGACGTCCCACAACTCTTCGGTCGTGTTGTCGTGCTCGCATGCCGGTGGTGTTGTCATGCGCTTAAGCATTGTGGCGAACCGGATGTCGCGCAAATTAGGCTTGCGTCATCATGCCTCACGCCACCTCGACTCACGACACCGCGACCGCACTCTCCGCGCATGATTGGCAGCGGCTCGAGTCGCAGCATCGGGACCGCGCCGACCGGTTGAGCCAGGCCTATCGCGAACACCACGCGCGCGGCGAAAAGCACGCGATCGACGATTTTCTCTTCACCTATTACTCCTACAAACCGGCGGTCTTGCGGCGCTGGCATCCCGGTATCGACCGGTCGCTCGAGCAGGCGGATGCGTGGCTTGAGAAGCGCTGGTATCAGCAGGATGCCGCTGGTCGGGTGACGGTGGATGCGGCGGGTTTTCTCGTGGCAAAGGCCGACCTCGTACGCAATATTGAAGAACTTACCGATGCGGTACTCAACCGGCCGCCGCGATTCGGCTGCTTCGGACTGCACGAGTGGGCGATGGTGTACAAACAGGACGAGCGCCGGCATCCGATTCCACTGCGGCTCGGGCAGCGAGGTACCGACGACGTCGTGGAATCGCACGAGATTAGTTGCAGTCATTACGACGCGTTTCGGTTCTTCACCCCCGAGGCACGACCACGCAATAGCCTGCAACCGACGCGGGCGACGCAGTGCGCGCTTGATCAAGCGGGTTGCCTGCACGCGAATATGGACATATATAAGTGGTGCATCAAGCTCGGTCCGCTCGTGCCCGGCGAGCTGTTGTTGGATGCCTTCGAACTCTCGCGGGAGATCCGCTGGGTGGACATGCAGGCGTCGCCATATGACGTGAGCGAGTACGGCGTTCCGGCGATCGAGATTGAGACCGCCGCGGGCAAGGCGGAGTATGTGCGCTTGCAACGTGGTTTCGCGACGCGCGGCCAGGCGCTTCGACAGCGGATGCTCGAGGTCATTCGGGCTGCTCGTGACGCCGTGCTCGAGGTGCAACAGATCGAATCGCGAGCATAGTGCCGTCCTACCGCGTCACCCTCACTATTGGGCAGATCACCGGGAGCATTCCACCGACGCAGGTGCAACCTTTCGTGCGCGATGCCTGTGCCGAGGTGGCGAATGTGGAGGCGTGTGATATCCGTTTGGAGCGCGGTGTCCCGGTGATCGTGACCCGATTCACCGCGCTCAACGACGCCGAGGCGGCGACCTTCGCCACGCACACCCGCGATCGCGTCGCGGCGGTCGCCGAGGTGCAGCGAGCGAAGGTGACCAAGCGCGTCAAGAACCATTGGCCGCCGATCGACGTCGGATCGTTGTGAGCGACCGATCGCTGCGGTGATCCGAGCAGCCTCACGGCTCCGCTCGGTTCGCATTGAGTCAAAAGACTACAAGCCCCACCGTGTGATTTTCAGGTTCCACTGGCTGGCGGTGCGCCTTCCGCTGCGTCCGCGTCGCCGTCGACGCGCTTTGCGTCACCGGCCGCGCTGCCCGCCGCATCACCCGCGTCGCCATCGGAACCTGCATCACCATTGATACCCACGTCACCATCGATACCCGCGTCACCATCGGACCCCGCATCAGCATCGATACCCGCGTCGCCGTCGGTACCCGCGTCAGCATCGATACCCGCGTCACCATCGGTACCCGTGTCACCATCGGTACCGACAATGTCCGTGCGCAGTTGACCCGTGACCTCATCCACGGCGGCGCCCACCGTCGGTGCGAATCGCTCGCTCGGGAAGTGCTTGTTCAACTCGTAGCTCGCGAAATGATCCCAAACCGGGCTCTTCATTTCGGCAAAGATCAACGTGATGCCCCGGGACACGAAGTAGGAGTCAAGGTTGAGCAGCTCATCCATCGCGGTCGAATCGATGTCGGTGATCGGTTCCGAGGCGAGAATGACAGTCTCGATAGGCTGCAGCCCTTCGGCCTCCGCTTCGGCCCGCGCTTCACGCACGGTAGCCCGCATGAACTCTGCGAACAGGCTCGCGTTGGCGAAGAAAAGCGGTGCGTCGAAACGAACGATCACGACGCCGTCAATGCGTTCCGCATCCTCATAGCGCGAGATGTCATGGTAGCCGCGCAGTCCCGGCACGTACCCGAGTTCGGCGCGGTAGGGCCGGCTCACCCGCCAGGCCATCGCGACGAAGGACAGCGCAATCGCCACCAGGATCCCCTCGAGCACCCCGACGAGGAACACGCCGAAAAACGCGAATGTCGACAGTACGGCCTCTGGCGGGTCCATTTTCCAAAGACGGACATAGGCCGGAATGTTGATGAGACTCGAGGCCGCGACAATAACGACCGCCGCGAGCGCCGCATCCGGCAGGTAGGCGGTCACGCCGGGCACCACCAGCATGAACAGCAGCACCACCAGCGCGCCGACAACGCCCGTCAGCTGGGTCTGCGCGCCCGCCTGCTCCCCCACAGGCGTTCTCGAAGTCGATGCCGAAACAGGGAAACCGCCGAAGGCTCCCCCGGCGACATTCGCAATACCGAGACCAATCATTTCGCGGCTGCCATCCACCGACTCACCGCGTCTGGACGCGAGCGTTCGGGACAGCACTGCCGTGTCGGTGAACGCGATCAACGCCAGGCCGAATGCGGGGCCGATGAGCATGAGAACATCACCCCAGGTGAGACCGCCAAGCGCAGGGGCTGGCAGGCCGCCGGGCATGGCGCCGACTACCGGGAGTTCATCACCTCGCTGCAATACGAAGGCGGCGATGCTCGCGAGCACCACCGCGACCAGTAGTCCGATTCCGGGCTGCCGAATGACGTACTTGAAGAGCAGCATTACGGCAATCGCGCCGAGCCCGATCAACGACGGGATCGGTTGAATCGCACCGCCACCGATGGCATCGACAAGTCCGAGTATTCGTTCGGTCGGCGCGGATCCTGAAGACGAGAAGCCGAGCAGTGCGGGCACCTGCGAGACGATGACGATGAGCGCGATCGCGTTGAGATAGCCAACCTGAATCGGCTTCGAGAGCAGGCTCGTGAGGAACCCGAGGCGGGCGAGGCCGCCGACGAAGAGCAGCACGCCGACCATGATGCCGAGGAGACCCGCGAGCGCCACCGCCCGTGCTTCGTCACCGGCCGCGAGCGGGATGATCGCGGCCGCGATGATCGGTGCAAGTGCCGAGTCCGGGCCAAGCACGAGGATGCGCGAAGGCCCGAAGATGGCGTAGGCGATAAGCGGAACGATGGTTGCGAAGAGACCCGTATAGGCAGGCAAACCGGATGCGACCGCGTAGCCCATCCCCGCGGGAATGAGCAGCGTCGAGAGCACCACGCCGGCACGAATATCGGGCCAGATCCACGAGCGGTCGTAGTGCGCGGCGGTGTGGAGTCCGGGCACTACGGCCCGCAACAGTCTCTGTCGTCCGGCCTCGTTGCCACCGGAGTTCGCTCCGTTCACAACTACCACGATAGGCGCGCGACCCTGGACTCAGCCGACCCCGTGGGCGGACGCAGCTGCCCCGGTCTAGCCCGCCGACCCCGCCGACCCAGTCAACACAGCCGTCCCAGTCGAGCCCGCCAACCCAGCCGTTCCCGCCGTCCCAGCCGTCCCAGTCGTCCCAGTCGAGCCCGCCGACCCAGCCGTTCCCGCCGTCCCAGCCGTCCCAGTCGTCCCAGTCGAGCCCGCCGACCCAGTCGGATACCACCCGAAACGCGGTTTACTACCGTCCAGAAAGTGGTATGCCACGTTTTCGGTGGTATCGGGGCGACAGCGACTGGCGGGCCAACAACCACCGACCCACACGACCCGCACAACGCAGAGCGGTGGGGCTCCCAATCGGAAGCCCCACCGCTAGCGATTCAGCAGCGCAACTGCACCAAGCGCCGAGCTACACCTCGACGACGTCGCGACGAACCGGCACAACGAGCGGGTGCACGCCGCCGATGTGCTCGATCGTGCGCACGACCTGCTTCGAGTAGCCGTACTCGTTGTCGTACCAGACGTAGAGCACGATGCGGTTGCCGGTTGCGATGGTGGCCAAACCGTCTACAACACCGGCGCGGTCGTTGCCGACGAAGTCGGTCGAGACCACATCGGGTGAGTCAACGAAGTCCACCTGCTGGCGGAGGTTCGAGTGCAGCGAGACGTTCCGGAGGTAGTCGTTGAGGTCTTCTTTGGTGACTTCCTGCTCGAGTTCAAGGTTGAGCACCGCCATCGACACATCCGGGGTCGGAACGCGAATCGCGTTGCCCGTGAGCTTGCCCGCGAACTGTGGCAGCGCCTTCGCAACGGCTTTCGCCGCACCGGTCTCGGTGAGCACCATGTTGAGGGTCGCGGCACGACCGCGACGCTCACCCTTGTGGAAGTTGTCAATCAGGTTCTGGTCGTTCGTGAATGAGTGCACGGTCTCGACGTGGCCGTGCTTCACTCCGTACTTGCGGTCCAGCGCGGCGAGAACCGGAGTGATGCCGTTCGTGGTGCAAGATGCGGCCGAGAGAATCGTGTCCTCATCCGTAATGCCCTGGTGGTTGATGCCAAACACAATGTTGGGAATCGAGCCTTTACCAGGAGCGGTGAGGAGCACACGCTTCACGCCCTTGGCCTGGAGGTGCTGACCGAGGCCAGCTTCGTCACGCCAGCGGCCCGTGTTGTCCACAACGATGGCGTCGTCGATGCCGTATTCGGTGTAGTCAACGCTCGTGGGGTCATTCGAGTAAATGATCTGAATGAGCGTGCCGTTGGCAAGGATTGTGTTGTTTTCCTTGTCCACTTTAATGGTGCCGTTGAACGGTCCGTGAACCGAGTCGCGGCGCAGCAGCGACGCACGCTTTTCCAAGTCGTTGTCACCGTTCTTACGCACGACAATCGCGCGAAGACGCAGGCCCGGTCCCGTCGAAGCCTGTTCAATCATGATGCGCGCAAGCAGTCGGCCAATGCGACCGAAGCCGTAGAGCACCACATTGGCGATGTTCTGCGACCCGTCAGATGGGCCAACTTCCTTGAGCTGCTCCTTGATGAAGGTAGCGAGGTCGGTGCCTTCGGGCTCCTGCTGGTACAGATGTGCCAGAGTCGCGATATCGACCGATGCAGTTTCAATGCTCAGGTTGCTCAGCGCTTCAAGGATCGCGGTGGAGAGCTCGAGCTGCAGTTCCTGGCCGTGGTTACGACGCGCTGCACGGTGAGCCTTAATCACCTCGATGGCGGAGCGATTGATGAGTCGACGGCCGTGGATCGAAGTAACGACGTTTCGCTCGCGGTAGAGCTTCGAAACGAGCGGCATCATCTTTTCCGCTGCGGCAACACGGTCAAACCAGTCGGCCTGCGCTTGAATGTGCAAATCGGTCATAGGGGTTTCCCTCCGTCGGGTAAGGGTGGGCGCGAATCGCAGTTGTAAATGCGTCGAACCAGCTTACCCAACGGGGGTGACAAAGGATGATTCGTGTTACTTCTTCGATCTACGCTCACGCACGCGCATGTTCACCCGAATGGGACTGCCTTCGAAACCAAAGGTTTCCCGAAGTCGACGCGTGATGAAGCGTCGGTAGCCGGGCTCCAAGAATCCGGTGGTGAACAATACGAACGTGGGCGGACGAGTCTGCGCCTGCGTCGCGAAGAGCACTCGCGGCTGCTTCCCGCCGCGGAGCGGGTGTGGGAAGCCCTGCGCGAGTTCGGTAAGAAAGGCATTGAGCTTGCCGGTCGGGATGCGAGTGTCCCAGGACGACAGTGCGACCTCGAGTCGAGGCACAAGTTTGTCCAGGTGCCGACCGGTTTTTGCGGACATGTTAATGCGCGGTGCCCAGCTGACGTGACCGAGGTCCTGCTCAATTTCCCGTTCGAGTTGCCAGTGACGCTCCTCGTCCATCTCGTCCCATTTATTGAATGCGAGCACGAGTGCGCGGCCCGACTCGAGCACCATCTCGACGATGTGCACATCCTGCACACCTATCGGTTCGGTGGCGTCGAACATCACGACGGCCACTTCCGCACGGTCCACGGCGGTGGCGGTACGGAGCGAGGCGTAGAAGTCAGCACCTTGCTGCAAATGCACACGGCGTCGAATACCCGCGGTATCGATAAAGCGCCAAGTCCGACCGCCGATTTCAACGAGTTCGTCAACCGGATCACGCGTAGTGCCCGCGAGTTCGTTCACCACAACGCGAGTCTCCCCTGCCGCCTTATTGAGCAGACTCGACTTCCCCACATTCGGTCGACCCACAATCGCGACGCGACGAGGACCGCCCACTTCTTCCTTCGCCACCGCAGAGGTCAGCGGCAAGATCGCCATTGCCGCATCGAGCATGTCAGCCACCCCTCGGCCGTGCAGCGCCGACACCGCGTGCGGTTCACCAAGACCGAGGCTCCACAGTGCCGCGGCATTGGGTTCCTGCACAATGTCATCAACCTTGTTTGCGGCAAGCAATACCGGCCGATCACTCCGGCGAAGCAGTCGCACGACTTCCTCATCGGTCGAGGTCGGACCAACATTCGCATCCACCACGAACACCACCGCGTCGGCGAGTTCAATTGCGATCTCAGCCTGCTGCGCCACCGAACGATCAATGCCCTTCGCGTCGGGTTCCCAGCCGCCGGTATCCACCAGGGTGAAGTGGCGGTCGAGCCACTGCGCGCGGTACGAGACCCGGTCACGAGTCACGCCCGGAACATCCTCAACCACAGCCTCGCGACGACCCAGGATGCGATTGACGAGTGCGGATTTACCGACGTTCGGTCGTCCCACAATCGCGAGCACCGGCAGTGCCGGCATCAGGAAGGTGCCGTCCTCGGCGAATCGACCTTCGAGAACCTCATGGTCCTCGGCATCGAGATCGTATTCCTGCAGCGAACGGCGGAGCATCTCGGCCCGCAGCTCCGCGGTTTCGTCATCAATCCCGTCGATACGTTCTTGGAATGACTCAGCCTTTGCTTCGTAGGCCGATTCGAATGAGGCGTCGTCGCTCACAAATTCGGGTTCGTAGGCGGAAGAATTCGTTGCGTCAGTCATTGGGCGCTCCTGGATTCGATCACGTCAATGGCGGCGTCAATCGTCGCCTCAAGTCCGAGATCTGTTGAGTCAAGCACGACAACCCCTTCGGCTGCCGCAGTGAAGTTCGCGACCCGCGAGTCTTTGGCGTCGCGGGCACTCACCGTGGCCGCAACCGTATTGGGGTCCTCGCCCGTTTTCTCCGCGAGGCGTCGGGCGATCCGAACCTGTTCGTCGGCGGTGAGCAGGATGCGCACGGGAGCATCCGGGGCGACGACCGTGGTGATATCGCGGCCCTCGGCGATGATTCCTTCGGCGCTGGCTGCCGCGAGGATGTCGCGGAAGCGCTGATTCACCGCATCCCGAACCGGCTGGATACCGGCGACCTTAGAAACTTCAGCAGAAATCTCCGTCGCCCGGATGCGCTCGGTGACATCGGTCTCACCCACTCGAACCCAGCGTTCTTCGGGTGAGAGCGAGAGTCGCCAGACGCTCAAGAATGCCGGTACGGCGTCGATTACCGCCGCCGGATCCGCAAGGTCGATCCCGCGGTCAAGGGCGAACCAGGTCAGTGCTCGATAGACCGAACCGGTGTCGAGGAGTTGCCAGCCAAGACGCTGCGCGAGTGCCTTCGACACGGTCGATTTGCCAGACCCCGAGGGGCCGTCGATAGCCACGACGATGGCGTCGCCGCGGGCCGTGCTCGATTGCGAGGGTGCCGGGGTCACTGGGCCACCTTCCAACCGCGCTCTTCGAGTTCGTCCAGCAGTTTCTGTCGAACCTCGGGAAGCACCGCAATGGTCGCCAACCCGAGGTTTGCACCGGGCGAGTGTTCGAGTTCGAGTTCCTCGACGTTGATGTCAGCCTCACCAATCTCCGCAAAGAGCCGCGCGAGCTGCCCGGGCCGGTCATCAATCATCACCGTGACGTTCGAGAAGGTCTGCCGCGAACCGTGCTTACCCGGAATCCGCGCGACGCCTTCATTTCCAGCGAGCATGTGCTCGGCAATGGTTCGACGTGCGCCCGGGGCATTCATGTCGTCGAGGGCATCGGCGAGATCGACCAGATCGGTTGCGATCAGGCGCAGGATGCGTGCGACGCGCGGCCCGTTTGCGGCCAGGATCTGGCTCCACAGGGTCGGGTCGGATGCGGCGATCCGGGTGACATCCCGCAACCCGCCGCCCGCGAGCGCGGAGGCATCGTCATTGTCTGCGAGCAGTCGCTCTGCCATCGCGGTGGACAGTAGTTGTGGCACATGCGAAATCAGTGCCACGGCGTCGTCGTGTTCTTCCGCGGTCATGCTGACCACGCTGGAGCCAAGATCGAGCGCGAGGCCTTCCACTTCCTGGAGACCAAACACAGTGGTCTTCTCGTGCGAGGCGACCACCCACGGGCGACCGGTGAACAGATCGGCCCGACCTGCGAGCGGGCCGCCCGTTTCCCGACCCGACATGGGGTGCGATCCGACATAGCGGCTCAGATCGGCGTTTGCTTCGCGAACGTGCGCCAGAGGCGACACCTTGACGCTCGTCACATCGGTGACAATCGCATCCGGCCAGGCGTTCAGCTGCGCGACGGTCACTTCTCCGGCGACGTCTGGTGGCACGCAGACGACAACAAGCTGTGGCGTGTCTTCCGGTCCGGCGGTGGCCGCCGAGCTCGCTGGCGCAATCCGGCCAGCGCCGTAGTCTGCGGCCAGTCCGAGGGCGACCGGGGATGCGTCCGTAAGCAGGACGTCCACGCCGAGTCGGCGGAGTCCGAGTCCGACGGAGCTGCCGAGGAGCCCGGTGCCGACTACGAGCACGGGTGAATTAGTGCGAGTGGGTGTCATCGACGGGGTTTTCCTTGATTGTTCGGGCGGCGGTCATTGCGCTGCTGACTGTCTCGCGGCGTACTGGCCCGCGCATCACGTCGCGGGGTGCCGCCGCGCTGATTCCGTTTGTATGCCTGGGTGGCTTCCGCTTTGCGCGCCATGCGCAGGAGCCGCCCGAGTTCATCCGGGGTCAGTTCACGAGTCTCCCCCGCAAGCAGCGTGCCCAGTTGCAAAGTGCCGAAGCTTCGTCGGACAAGCTCTTGCACCGGGAAGCCGATGTGATCGAACATGCGGCGCACGATCCGGTTTTTCCCCGAGTGCAGGGTCACTTCGGCGAGTGTCTCTCGATTCGAGGAACCCCGCTGGATGATGTGCGCCGAATCGGCCTTAATGAAGCCGTCCTCAAGCTTCACCCCGTCGAGCAGTTGCTTGATGTCGCCGGGCGCGAGCTTCCCCTTGACCATCACGACATAGGTCTTCGTGACCTCGTAGGAGGGGTGCGACAGGATGTGCGCCAAGTCACCGTCATTGGTCAGGATGAGCAGCCCCGAGCTATCGGAGTCGAGCCGACCGACGTTGTAGATTCGCTCGCGGAATTCGCGTGTGAACTGCTGCAGGTCAGGCCTACCCTCTTCGTCGCGCATCGTAGACACCACACCGACGGGTTTATTGAGCAGCACGTAACGCTTCGTTTGGTCGAATTGCACCGGTGTGCCGTCCACTACGACCTTGTCGCGCTCGGGGTCAACTCGGCTACCGAGTTCGGTGACCACCTTGCCGTTGACCTCGACACGGCCCTCCGTGATCAGGTTTTCGCACACGCGTCGCGATGCGACACCCGCGTTTGCGAGTGCCTTCTGCAGGCGGACGCCCGAGGTATCCAACTCCTTTGCGGGCGCTGCCCCCTCTGGGCGATGATCGGGATTGAAAGGAATGTCGTCGAAGTCCTCGAGCGAGTAACCGCCCTCGGGGCGCTGTGCTGCGGCCTTTCGGAGCGCGGCCTGCGCCTGCGCATCCTCTTTTTGTGCTTCGCGGCGCTCTTGTTGACACTCTTCGTAGGCGCGGTCGTCCGCATCCCGGTACCCTCGGCGATCATCCCGATCGCGACGGACCCGGTCATCACGGCCCTGGTAGCCACGACGGTCGTCACGACCCCCACGAAATCCCTGGCGGTCACGCTGCGGACGACGCTCGCCCCGGTCGCTGCGCTCCGTGCGCTCAAATTGCTCACGACGCTCGTAGCCGCCGCGTCGATCATCATCGCGACGTGGCTGGCCGCCGTACCCGCGTCGCTCGCCATCTCGGTAGCGAGGACCGTCGTCCTGGTACCGACGCTCGCCGTCCTCGCGGCGACGACCTTCGCTACCCGAGCCGCGTCGCTCGCGTTGATCATCCCAACGCGAATGCTTCGATCCGGTAGCGTCCTGGCGACGTCCACCGGTCCGCGAACCACCACCGGCCCGGGTGCCACCACCCGCACCGCGACGCCCCCGCGGCTCCGACTCCGGACGGTCGCGCTGGTCATCCCAGCGCGAGTTCCGCGAGCGCGACGCACCCTGCGATTTGCCGCGCGAAGGTCCTCCGCGCCGCGATCTAGGCTGCTCGTTACTCATCAAATCCATCCCGTCCATCCTCGAGAAGCGGCGAAATTTTCGGCAGTTCGTCGAGTGAATTAATTCCTAAGTGCTGCAGGAGCAGCTCCGTCGTCTCATAAAGTGTGGCGCCGGTGACCTCTTCTGTTCCCGCTTCGGTCACGAGCCCGCGGGCCAGTAGCGTCCGCACCACCGAGTCCACGTTCACCGCGCGCACTTGCGCGACCTGTGACCGCGAGACCGGCTGGCGATACGCGATCACCGTGAGGGTCTCGAGTGCCGCTTGCGAAAGTTTCGAGGGCTGCCGTACCGATACGTAGTCACCCACGATGTCGTCGAACGAATCACGCACATACATGCGCCATCCCCCACCGACTTCGCGAAGTTGAAATCCGCGTACCGGGCCGTCAACCTTCCCATCATAGTCGTCTACGAGCCTCGACACAGCCTCGCGAACCTGACGAACCGGCGCCGACACCGCCGCCGCGAGCGACACCAGCGACACCGGCTCATCACTCACGAACAAAATCGCTTCCAACGCACGCTCAAGATCTACCGGCTCAGCGGTCATAATCGGCTCCCAATGTGCTCAGTTCGTCGTCGTTCCAGTCTTCAGCGTCCCAGGTCACGGTCAATTCCCCGAGTGGTGATTCTTGCTGCAGATCCACGGCGGCCCGGCGAAATAACTCGAGCACGGCCAAGAATCGTGCCACGAGCACTCCTTTACCCTCTGCATCCACCACCAATTCGCGAAAGGTCATTGGTCCGGTTGCACGTAACCGCTCGACCAGGATGCTCGCCTGTTCACGAATCGAGACGAGCGGTGCGTGCAGGTGATCGAGGCCGACCGTGGGGATGGACTTTGGTGCGAGGGCGAGGGCCGCGAGGGCCGCGAAGTCCTCGAGCGAGGTGGTCCAGATCAGGTCAGGGATGCGTTCGCGAAATTTCGGTTCCAAAGGCACGCTGCGGGGGTGTCGCAGTTCCTCGACAGCCATGTGATCACGGAACCAGAGACCTGCCTCTTTATAGGCGCGGTATTGCAGCAGCCTCGCAAACAGCAGGTCGCGCGCCTCGAGGATCGCCACATCCTCGGCATCGACATAGTCACCCTGCGGCAAGAGGCTCACGAGTTTCATATCGAGCAGCGTTGCCGCAACCACGATAAATTCGGTGGCCTGGTTGAGGTCCTCGCCCGAGTCGATCTGCGCCACGTAGGCGATGAACTCGTCGGTGATCTCTGAGAGCGACACCTCGGTGATGTCCAGCTCTCGCCGTGAAATCAGCTGCAGCAGCAGATCAAACGGACCCTTGAAGATGTCGAGATCGACGCGAAAATCATCGGGATGCTCGGCCGGAGTCCCCTCGTCAGGCGGCTGCACCGCGCGCCACCAGCTCGCGAGCTAGCTGCCGGTATGCCTCAGCTGCGGGGTGAGTCGGCGCGAACTCAACGATCGGCACACCCGCGATGGATGCATCCGGGAATTTGACCGTGCGGCCGATGATGGTGTCGAAAACCTTGTCGCCAAAGACCTCAAAGACGCGATCGAGCACTTCACGGGCGTGCAGGGTACGACCGTCGAACATCGTCGGCAAAATGCCGTCGAGTTCGAGTGCGGGGTTGAGCCGGGAACGCACCTTCTCGATCGTTTCGATGAGCAGTGCGACGCCGCGCAGCGCGAAGTATTCGCATTCGAGCGGAATCATGACGCCGTGGCTCGCGGTGAGCGCGTTGACGGTGAGCAGGCCGAGCGAGGGCTGGCAGTCAATAATAATGACGTCGTAATCGTCGCTTACTTTGCGCAGGATCGAGGCAAGAATCTGCTCGCGCGCCACTTCGGTGACGAGGTGTACTTCCGCCGCCGAAAGATCGATATTCGCAGCGATAAGGTCCAGGCCGTCGAACTCGGTCTGCTGAATCGCCTCACGGGGGTCACTCACCTGCCCAATGAGCAAGTCATAAATCGTGGGGATGTTGTGAGTGGAGACCCCGAGGCCGGCGGAAAGCGCTCCCTGGGGGTCGAAGTCCACGCAGAGCACCCGGCGGCCGTATCCGGCGAGGGATGCCGCGAGGTTGATCGATGTCGTGGTCTTGCCGACGCCACCCTTCTGATTACACATCGCGACGACGCGTGCCGGCCCGTGGCTCGGTAGCGGTTCCGGAACCGGGAACTTGTTATACAGCCGCGTTGAGACGGCTTCCGCCGATCGCGGTGCACCGGGTTCGGCACCCGCAGCGGGTTCAGGAGTGAAGTCTTCCTTCACTGCCCGCACCGTTTTCTTTGTTGGCGTAAGCAATTCCTTGGGAACTTCGAGGCCCGGCAATTCGGGCAGGTCGGCTTCCGAAATGGCCATTGGTAACCGCCTCCTCTTCCTAGTAATTCGCGCGTGACCCGATGGTATCCCCGAGAACCAGCGCTTTCTGATGGTGTTGGGCGGGTGTCGTTAAGGGACTTCAAGGGCTACTTGAGGGTTTAAGCCGCGATAAATGTGGGTAAATTACGGCCGCACTCGTTGCTCCTTTGCTGTATTGCCAAGTAATCTGGTCAATATGCCTGTCGCAGAGAACTCTCGAGCGCGCCGTATGCGGCTCAGTGGAGCGATCGCGATCGCCGTAATCGTATGTGTGGTGGTCGCCTGGATCGTCCTGCATTTCTCGACCGCAAACGGTAATGCGCAGGCGCAAGAAGATCTGATCCGAAAGACGGTAGACGAGTCCGGTGTGGCTGCAGATTTTCAACTCACCAAGGTGTCTGAGGGCCAAGCGGGTTACCAGCTCGATGTCACGCTCCTCAAGGAAGCCGACCCTACCGACACGGGCGAACTGTTGCACACGCTCTACGGCGATATCGAGTCAGTCACCAAGGTGGATCTGGGCTTTGCCGAGAACCACGAGCTCGATACCTCCCGCATCGAGCGCAGTACCGAGGAATGGTCGGAGCTCGTCACCCACGTGGATGGCATTGGTCCGGTGGTTGCGTCGTTCAGCCAGGTTGGCCCCACCGGAGCGGCAACCTACTGGCTTGATCTGCAGAGTTTTGCGGCTGATCCCGCCACTGAGTATGAACGTTTGCAAGCGGTTCAGCGCCCCGAATGGCTCACGTACGGCAATGTCGAGCTCACCACCGCGCCCGATTCCTGGCCTTCGCTGATTATTCAAGCAGGCCGAGACGTCACGGCGGATGAACTGAGCACATTCCGCGCACTTGATGACGAGCTCGCGGCCACTGTGAAGGCCGGAGAGCATTACGAACTGAAGATGCTTGTTGAACTCGGTGCGGACGCTGCCGAGTTTGAGATGCGGATTGTTACCGAGCCGCTCCACCACACCTCCGAGTCACCGGCTCCGGAAGAATCTACCGATTCCGCGCAGCCGCCCGCCGACGACAGCAGGCCGAAGGACTCGGGCGACAGCGACTCGAGTAGTGGCTCGAGCGATGGCAGCAGTGAAGAGGAACACCAGTCGGCCCCCGACTCGTCGACCGGTGGGTCGGACGGGGATGTTGAAGAACCGGGTGCTCCCGCGGAGCCCGCACCTGAACCGACAACGCCGCCGCAAGAAACGACTCAGCCGGCGCCCTCCGATCCGAATGGTGAGCGTCCAACCGATACGCCCACGGACCCCGAGAACAAGCCCGACACCGGCCCCAATAACGAACTTCGGCCAAATAATCCGGACGGTTCGAACTCGACCACGCCCGATGTGGCCGACCCGAGCACGCGCACGGATGCGATATCGCATACGCTGTCGGAACGCTCAGAGCTCATTCTCGATGAGAGTGGGCTCTCCGCCTTTGTGCTCACAATCAAGATCGACGACGCCGATCCGCTGCGCATCACCGGCTAACGAGCGCATCACCGGCTCAGCGCACCGCGTGCACTATCGCGCTCGAGGATGAGAAGTCGCGTACATTTCGCGCAGCGCATCCGCGGTCACCTTCGTATAAATCTGGGTCGTGGACACGGATGAGTGCCCCAGCAACTCCTGCACCACACGCACATCCGCACCGCCCTGCATGAGGTGGGTCGCGAATGAGTGTCGAAGCGTGTGCGGAGATACCGACGTGGTGAGTTCGGCCTTGCGGGCAATTTCTTGCAGGATGAGCCCCGCAGACTGTCTCGACAGCGGACCACCGCGCACGCCAAGAAAGAGCTTCGGGCTCCCCGAACCTTTGCTCGCAAAGCCCGGCCGGGCCCGCACCCGATACGCATCGAGCGCCTCCTGCGCATAGGATCCAAGCGGCACAATGCGCTGTTTGTCACCCTTGCCGCGCACCCGCACAAAGTCCTGGTCAATCACATCATCCACGTCGAGCGATACTGCTTCGCTTACGCGCGCACCCGTGGCGTAGAGAAGTTCGAGCAGTGCCTTGTCACGCAGCTGCGCAGGGGTGTCTCCCCCGGCCGCATCCAAGAGTCGTTGCACTTCGGCGACGGTCAGTGCTTTCGGGAGTCGACTCGGCAGTTTTGGTGACCGAAGATCCCGCGCGATATCCTCCACGACCTCGCCCTCATCATCCATAAATCGATGCAAGCTCCGCACGCTCGAAGCCGCCCGACTCGCCGACGATACGGCCAACGCGAGGCCGCCCTCCGCGACTGGAGTGCGCATCCAGGCAACAAATTCTCGAGGATGCTCTGGCGTGATCTCGCGCGGTTCGGTCACCCCGCGAGTCGCCAGGAAATCGGCATAGCGTTCGAGGTCGCGCTCATAGGCACCGATCGAGTTTTTGGCGAGCCCGCGTTCAATCGTGAGATGCCGCAGGAAGCGGTCAATGACGTGACGCAGGTGGGAATCGCCGCTCACGCCCGGGCGCCACCCGTGAGGGCTCGCGGCAGGACTTCCGGTGCGACCGAGCGCGTTGGCCACGCGGAGTCGGCGGGGCGCAGCGTCGCCCAGTGCTGGCGACGCGACTCATTCGCAGCGAGCACACCAAGGGTCACAGCAGGGTTGTGCAAATCACCACGCAGCACCGCGGCAACCGCGTCATCAAGCGAAACCCAAGCGATCTCGATATCCGCTTCTTCGTGTTCGCGGTCGAAGACCTCTTCGGTTGGAGACAGGCCACGGGCCACGTAAATGCGAATCGACTCGCTTGAACCACCGGGGCTGGTCCAAAAATCGACGAGCACGGACCATTCGACAGCCTGAAAATCGGCTTCCTCGGCAAGTTCGCGCTGTGCCGTGACCAGTGCGGATTCGCTCGGGTCGTCGAGTAGTCCGCCCGGTAGCTCCCAGTCACGCGCGCGGACCGGGTGGCGATACTGCCGGATGAACAGGATACGGTCCTGGTCGTCGAGCGCGAGGATCTGCACCGCACTCGTGTGCTCGATGTACTCCCGCTGCAGTTCCTGGTCGCCATAGCGGAAGGTTTCGGAGCGAAGATTCCACACCCAGCCGTGATGCGGCATGGTGCTCTCGAGGATCTCGTGATGCTCGGGAACGTCCTTGAACTCGGGCGCGCTCATCGTTATGCCTCGACCGTGTCTTCCTCGTCAACCTCCACGAGTCGGCTCGCAGCCTGACGGTCCAGAGCCGCACCGACCAAGCCACGAAAGAGTGGATGCGCGTGGTTGGGCCGTGATTTCAACTCCGGGTGGGCTTGGGTCCCGACATAGAACGGATGCTGGTCCGCTGGCAGCTCCACGAACTCCACGAGGGTACCGTCGGGGGAAGTACCCGAGAAATCGAGCCCCGCAGCTGCGATCTGTGCGCGATACTCGTTGTTCACTTCATAGCGGTGACGGTGGCGCTCGGACACCGTTTCGGTCCCGTACGTCTTTGCTGCGACCGAACCTGCAGCAAGCTTCGCCGGGTAAGCGCCAAGCCGCATCGTGCCGCCGAGTTGACCGCTTTCGACAATGTCAACCTGCTCGGCCATGGTCGCAATGACCGGGTTCGGCGTGCGCTCGTCAAACTCCGAAGACGAAGCGTCTGCGATTCCGGCAAGATTCCGGGCCGCCTCAATCACCATGCACTGCATGCCGAGGCAGATCCCGAGCACGGGAAGTCGATTCTCGCGGGCAAAGCGCAGCGCACCGAGTTTGCCCTCAATTCCGCGGATCCCGAATCCGCCCGGCACGACAATGCCGTCCACGTCTGCGAGGTTTGCCGCTGCGCCTTCCGGGGTCTCGCAGTCGTCCGAGGGGATCCAGCGAATACTCGCTCGTGAACCGTGTGCGAAGGCTCCGGCGCGGATCGCTTCGGTCACCGAAAGGTACGCGTCCGGAAGATCCACGTATTTGCCCACCAGCGCAATGGTCACCGTCTTCTTCGGTTCGTGCACCACGTTCAGCAGGCGCTCCCAATCGGCGAAATCGAAACCGTCAACCGGGAGGCGAAGCTGTTCAATGATGTAGGAGTCGAGGCCCTGCTCCTGCAGTGTGCGCGGGATCTCATAGATCGACGGGAGGTCGGGCGTATTGACAACCGCTTCCGATTCCACGTCACACATGAGCGCGATTTTGGATCGATTCGATTCGGTCACGGGACGATCGCTGCGAAGGACCAGCGCATCCGGTTGAATTCCTGCCGAGCGAAGTGCCGCAACCGAGTGCTGCGTCGGCTTGGTCTTCTGCTCCCCCGACGCTCCCATGAACGGCACGAGCGACACGTGCACAAAGAAGACGTTATTGCGACCGAGCTCGTGTCGAAGTTGGCGTGCCGATTCGATGAACGGCTGCGATTCAATATCGCCGATCGTGCCACCGACTTCGGTGATAATCACGTCAGGGCGAGGTTCCTCGGTGGCTTGCAACCGCATCCGACGTTTGATCTCGTCGGTGATGTGCGGAATCACCTGCACCGTCTCACCGAGGTATTCGCCAGCGCGTTCTTTTGCAATGACCTTTGAGTAGATCTGACCGGTTGTCACGTTGGCGGCTTGGGTGAGATTGACGTTGAGGAACCGCTCGTAGTGCCCAATATCGAGGTCGGTCTCGGCGCCATCTTCGGTGACGAACACCTCTCCGTGTTGGAACGGGTTCATTGTGCCCGGGTCCACGTTGAGGTACGGGTCGAGCTTTTGCATCACAACCCGAAGTCCACGCGCGGTGAGTAGATTCCCGAGGCTGGCGGCAGTGAGGCCTTTGCCGAGTGAAGAGACGACACCACCCGTGACGAAGATTTGTTTGACCGGTGTTTCGGTCGACGTGGATAGGGCTGGTGCGGTTGCGTCATTCACGGATTTCAATCCTATCTCACCGATTGACCGGCGCGGCCGTTTCTTCGGCTCGCCGCAATAATTCCTGTGCGTGTGCCTGGCCAGACTCGGAATCAGCGAGTCCACTCAAGAGGCGTGTCATCTCTTCCACGCGCTCTTCGCTATCGAGTTCCCGAATTGAAGAGCTTGTGACGCTTCCCGAGGTGAGCTTTTCAATCCGCACGTGGTGATCGGCGAAGGCGGCGACCTGTGCGAGGTGGGTGACGACTATCACCTGACTCGATCGTGCGAGCCGCTGCAGCCGCGCCCCGATTTCCAAGGCGGCGGCGCCACCGACACCGGCATCCACTTCATCAAACACGAGGGTCGGTACTGGGTTCGCTCCCGCAAGGACCACTTCAAGCGCGAGCATCACTCGGCTCAGTTCACCACCCGAGGCGCCCGAACGTAACGGCGTCGGGTCGCTTCCCGGATGCGGCTCCAAGAGAAATTCGATTCGGTCGCGACCGTGCCGACGGATGTTCGGTTCGGGCTTCACGGTCACGATCAGTCGGGCATTCGGCATTGCGAGTGCCCGCAGTTCCTCGGTCGCCTCCGCCTGCAGGTCTGCCGCCTTGCGTTCACGCACCGCGGTGAGGGCCGCTGCCGCTTCTTCGAGTTGTTCCTGTGCTTCGGCGACCTCTGCTTCAAGTTGCGGAAGTCGCGTGTCATCGCCGGCGAGTTTGAGCAGTCGGATCCCCGCGTCTTCGTATTCAGTGCGAATCTGCGCGAGGTCTTTGCCGTAGTCCCGTTTCAGGTGCTCAATTGCCGCAAGTCGCTCGTTGAGCGATTCGAGCTCTCCCACACCGTCGGTATCGAGGTCCGCAAGGTAACTGGCCAGGGTTTCTGAAAGTTCGTCAATTGCGTATTCCAGATCGGCCGCATGCTCGCTGGCGAGATCCAGCGAGCCATCGGATCGTAGGCCTCGGTCGATACTCGTGCGCACTTCACGCACGCGTTCTCGAAGCGACCCACCGGGGACCTCACCTGCGAGGAGGGCGTGTGCCCCGCCGATGTCTCCGCGAAGTTGTTCTCGATTGCTGAGCCGTTCGATCCTCCGCAAGAGGGCCTCGTCCTCGTCGTCTTGTGGGTCGACCGTTTCCACAGCGTCAATGAGCATCCGGAGTTGTGCTCGTTCGGTCTCGCGCTCGCTCGCGTTGGCTCGGAGCTCGTCGTATTCCGATCGCAGTCCGTCAAGGAGTTCATAGCGCTGCGTCAGTGTTGCCAGTGCGGCAGCGGCTTCCTCGCCACCGTATTGGTCCAGGGCTTGGCGCTGCGCTGCTTCCTGTGTGAGCCGCAGTTGTTCTGACTGCCCGTGAATCGCGACGAGCATCTCGCCGCCATCCGCGAGCGTGCTCGCGGGCACGGATTGGCCGCCAAGCCATGCCCGTGAGCGACCGTTTTTCGCGATTTGCCGCGAAATGACGACCGCACCTCGAGTGTGGCTATCGGCATCCGTAAATGTTTCGACTTCGCCACCGGCATCGTCGACGAAGGCGGCATAGGCGCTTTCGGCGTCGACGATGACGTGACCTTCGACCTTCGCGCGTTCGGCGTCCTTACGCACGACACTCGCAGAGGAGCGACCGCCGAGCAGCAATCCGAGTGCCGTGACGACCATCGTTTTTCCGGCTCCGGTTTCACCCGTGATTGCCGTAAACCCTCTGCCGAGTGGTAGTCGGGCTTGGTCGATCACGCCAAGACCGCGAATATCGATGTCTTCGAGCATTACTGTGCCTTGCCCCGCCAACCGACGACCGGCAACTGAAACTTATTCACCAACCGAGTGGTGAAGGGTGACTGGTGGAGTCGCGCGAGTTTCACGGACTGCGGTGACCGCGTCGCGGTGACTTGTGCGCCAGCCGGCAGTTCGATCGACCGGCGGCCATCGAGCCACAACACGGCATTGCCGCCGTCTCGAGGTTGTACCTCCACGCCGAGCACCGAGTCGGGACCCACGACAAGTGGTTTCGCGAACAGCGCGTGTGCTGACACCGGGACAAGCAGAATCGCCTCGACCTGTGGCCACACCACCGGGCCACCGGCTGAGAACGAGTAGGCGGTCGAGCCGGTGGGGGTCGAAAACAGCACGCCATCGCAGCCAAAGCTCGAGAGCGGTTCACCGTCCACCCAAATCATGACATCGAGCATCCGTTCCCGATTGCCTTTTTCGAGCGCCGCATCGTTGAGCGCCCATTCCCGGCTGACGTTGCCCGCTTCATCTTCGACGTCGATCTGCAGCGCGAGCCGCTCTTCGACCTCGTAACTGCGGTTGATGATGCCGCGGACCACGTCGGGCAGCGCTTCCTTTTCGCTTTCGGCCAGGAAGCCAACGTGTCCAAGGTTCACGCCCAGCACTGGTACGTCACCTGGGCGGGCCACTTCAACAGCGCGCAAGATCGTGCCGTCACCGCCGAGTACAACGACGAGTTCGCAGTCTTCGACGTCACAGTTTTCACCGAGTCGCTCGACAGTGTCGGGCAGGTGTTGGCCGATTCTGGCGTAAAGCTCCTGCGCGGTTTGTGCTTCGAGGACCGAAATAATGCCGGCATTGTCCAGTCGTCGAATCACGTTGAGGCTCGTGTCGATCGCTTCTTGGCGCGCAAAATGACTCACGACCAGAATGCGCCGGGTCGGTTCCTGCTGCGTCGAAGTCATTCCGCCCCTTTCCTCATGATCGAAAGAATTCGATCCTCCCATTCTGCTGCATCTTCACCGTCACGACAGAGCCAGAGCAGATACTCGTGGTTTCCATGGGTGCCGGTGATCGGCGATGCGCGGAAGCCACGCGGATGCCATCCCTCGTCGACCGCTTCACGAACGATATCAATGGCCACCTCCGCAGCGACTTTATGGTCCGTGACGATACCGTTGCGGACGTACTGCCGCCCCACTTCGAATTGCGGTTTAATTAGCAACACCGCGTCCCGCAGCCCTGGCGCCGTGGGCAGCAACGCAGGCAGGATGTGTCGCAATGAAATGAACGACAGGTCCGCAACGACGGCATCAATTTCATTCGCTCGCAGTGATGGTCGATCCGGACGGTGTTGCCGCAGCAATTCGTTCAGGCGGTTTTCTGAGAGATAGCGGGCGTTTTCTCCCTCGATGACGGTGACTCGAGCATCGGAGCGGATAAGTGCGTTGAGCTGATCGTGACCGACGTCGAGCGCGATGACTTCACGCGCACCTCGTTCGAGCGACACTTGAGTGAATCCCCCGGTGGATGCGCCGAGGTCAAGCACAATACGATCGCGCATTTCGATGCGAAATCCGTCGAGTGCCGCGACGAGCTTATAGGCAGCACGTGACACATAGTGCTCGGGTTCTCCGACTTCGAGGTGATCCGTAGGCTGGATCAACTGCGACACTTTGGCGGCAACCTGACCGTTGACCCGCACGGTGCCAGCCTCGACAAGTCGTGCCGCTGCGGTCCGACTTCGAGCAAGGCCCCGGTGTGTCAGTTCGCGATCGAGTCGCTTGGGCATGGAGCTATGCCCCAAGGTCAAGCTCGTCGTCGGTACCTTCGAGTGCGTTCCGGAGTCGTTCGAGCTCGGAGTCGTAGGCTGCCGCACGCTCGCCGAGTGGCAGTTCCTCGATGTGGTGTGCCTGTTCTGCCGGGGCGTCTTCGGTCATGATTGTGCGTCCCACTGCTGGTAAAGGTGCTCGGGGATGCGGAGCGCGTAAATGAGCTTGTCAGAGTTCCAGATCGCGGCGCAGGCGGCCCGCAGGAGGTTGAGTCGGTCCTTCCCTTTGGAGCGGATACGAAGATCGACCCCGTTGAGCACACAGTGCTCGCCCCCGACTTTGGCTTCTACCACCTCCGGTTGCGGATGCGTCACCGTCACCTTCGGATACGGCAATCGCAGTCCACGCAAGTCAGAGAGGATGAAGTCGGGGCGCTCGAGCGGGCTCGCCGCAATGAGCTGTTTCGGCCCGTCGATACCGGTGAGTACGAGTGCCGAGCGTATTCCTGCCGCCCGAGCACCTTTGATATCGGTATCGAGGCGGTCACCGATCATGATCGGGTTCTTCGCTGCAAAGCGTTCCACGGCCGCTTCAAATAGCGGCGTTTCCGGCTTGCCCGCGACGAGCGGCAGCTTTGCGACGGCGGTGTGCACCGCCGACACAAGTGTGCCATTACCCGGTGCAATGCCCCGCTCGAGAGGGATCGTCCAGTCTTGATTGGTGGCGACCCACGGAATGTCACGAGCGAGTGCGAAAGAGGCTTCCGCAAGCTGCGCCCAACCGACATCCGGAGCGAACCCCTGCACCACCGCATCCGGCATATCGTCAGCAGACCGGGTAACACGAAAGCCCGCTTTCGTGAGCTCGTCGACGAGGCCGTCGCCTCCGACCACAAGGACGAGTGCACCGGCCTCGACCTGCTCTCGAAGCATGTGCACCGCGGCTTGCGGACTCGTCACAATATCGGCCGCTTGTGTCTGCAAGCCGAGGTCGCGAAGGTGCGTGGCGACGCTCTCATCGGTCCTCGATGCATTATTCGTGATGTACCCGACTCGCACCCCGTCTTGTGCATAGGAGTTAAGCGATTCCACCGCGTTATCGACGGGTGCGGGACCCCGATACACAACGCCATCGAGGTCGGCGAGAATTACATCCACACCCTCAATGGGTGCGGGATCCATTCCTGTACTGCTGCGAAACAGTCCCAATGGGGCTCCTTAAATGTCGAAAAGCGAGGGCTGCGAGTCATCGTCGTTGGGTTCAGAGTCAGGGTCGTCTCCCGAGTCATTCTTGACGGTATCCCCATCCTCCGACACTTCCGCTGATACCGCCGGTGCGTTGAGCGGCTCGATGGGTTCGAGCGTGTCTTCGCTGAGTACCGACAGCTCGAAGGGTTCCTCGGCGAACGGATCGACTTCTGGGCTCTCGTCAGCAATAGGCTCGTGCGCTTGGATGGCGGCAGGTTCGTCTTCAGCCGCTGTGTCTTCAGCCACTGTGTCTTCAGCCACTTCATCGACAATCGTTTCTTCTTCGATCGCAGCGGTGTCCGATTCCGTGTCTGAGCCTGTGTCCGCTTCCGCGGCGGCAGCATCTGCGGCTGCTTCCACTTCGGCGAGAATCTCCTCATACTCCGACTTGATTTGCTCATCGATGGACTCGGAACTGTTTTCAGCCTGGATGTTGTCAGTTGCGGTCGGAAGCAACGTCGCTGCGGTCACTGCCGCGGCGGTCTCTGTCACGTTGCGTTTCTCGTCGCGCTCCGCGTCCTCATCCTCGGCAAAATCGGAGCGTTCCTCCTTGATCTCGCTCTCGACGAGTTCGCCCTCAACAGGATCACCGTCGATGATCTCGTCTTCGTCGAGCTCCACGTCTTCAGTCACGATCTCGATGGTTTCGAATTCGTTGTGGGAGACGGCCTGAAGCGCTGCTTCGGCCCGCTTGGCTGCGGAATGCCAGAGTGCCGCTTCTTCCTTCTGACCGAGATCATCCAAAACCGTTGCGTACGCAGTAAACAGGGCGGGGCTGTAATCGAACGCACGAGTGCGATCGAGCTGAGGAATCTCGAGTTCGGCGAGTGCGAGCTCCGTCTGACCTTGATCCAGTCGGGCTCCCGACATCGCAATGGCAAGTTGCACGCGTTGATCGGTGGGCAGTTTCTCGCGATCAATCGAACGCCCCAGCTCGAGTGCACGATCCGGGCGTCCGAGCCCGCGTTCACAATCGACCATGAGTGGCAATTGGTCATCGCGACCTGAGATTCGACGGTAGGTCCGCAACTCACGGAGGGCGAGGGCGTAGTCACCGGTGGTGTACGCAGTGATCGCGAGCGACTCGCGGACCATCGCAATGCGGCCACCTCGGCGGGATGCGCTCAGCGCGTGCTGGTGGGCAAGTTCCGGGTCTGAATCGATGAGGATTGATGCCATTGCGAGATGCTTCGCAACGAACTCGGAGTTGTCCTTGGACAGTGTCTTGAGTTCGAAACGCGCCTTCTGGTCCAGATCCCGCTCGGTGATCTCCTCGGGAATTGGTGGGTCAACGTGTTCGGCGCGCACCGCGCGAAGCTCTGCGGGCCGTGAGGGAACGAGCCGTACATCGTTCTCTTCCCGCTGGCCGCGACCTCCTCGGTCACTGCGACGTTCGAACCGTTGGTCGTCACGTCGAGAGCCACGCCCACCACGGTTATCGCGGTCGCGGTTGTCACCACCGCGGAAGTCACGCCGATCATTGTCACGGCCATAGGATTTCCGCCGATCATCATCGCGACCGTAGCTCTTGCGCTCACCATCACGGTTGTACGGCTTCCGGTCACCATCACGACCACGATTGTCATCACCACGGTACGAACGACGCTCACCGTCGCGGTCATAGGACCTCCGGCGATCATCGTCGCGACCGTACGACTTCCGCCGATCATCATCGCGACCGTAGCTCTTGCGCTCACCATTACGGTTGTACGGCTTCCGGTCACCGTCACGACCACGATTATCATCACCACGGTACGAACGACGCTCATTGTCACGGCCATAAGACTTCCGGCGGTCGTCTTCCCGACCGTAGCTCTTGCGCTCACCATCACGGTTGTACGGCTTCCGGTCACCGTCGCGTCCGCGGTGGGCGCCACCTTGGCTGCCACGGCGGTCGTCGTCGCGACCGTACGACTTCCGACGGTCATCGTCACGACCGTACGACTTCCGACGATCGTCGTCGCGACCGTACGACTTCCGACGATCGTCGTCGCGACCGTAGCTCTTGCGCTCACCATCACGGTTGTATGGCTTACGCTCGCCGTCTCGGGCGCGTGAATTTCGCCGGTCATTGTCGCCGCGATAGGTCTTGCGTTCACCATCCTGACGATACGGCTTTCGCTCTCCGTCACGACCCGAGTCCCGACGGTCCCGGTCGTCGCGTGAACGAGAGGAATTGTCTCGCTTCCGATTCCCTCCATCACGCGAATCGTTGTAGCGCGCACCGTCGCGGGAACTCCGGCTGTCGGATCGACCTCGACCCTGGTTATTTCGGCTACCGCGACCTGCTTCGTCTCGGTCTCCGCGCTTGTCTCGGCGTTCTTCAGCCATTTCTAGTTCCCTTCATCGGTGCGCTGTGGAGTTATCTCGCAATAGTCTACGCGGCTGCGTATCTCACCGCTGCGTTCCGCGTTGACTCATAAGAAACCTCCGCGTAGCTCGATACGTTGCCTCATTTGAA
>NZ_JBQDBE010000010.1:0-124309 GCF_052090685.1 Gulosibacter sp.
GGGTGTCATCTTCATGGACACCGACACGGCGCTGCGCGAGCACCCCGAGTTCTTCGAGGAGTACTACGGCACCGTTATTCCCGCCGGAGACAACAAATTCGGTGCGTTGAACACCGCGGTGTGGTCCGGTGGCTCATTTGTGTACGTTCCCAAGGGCGTACACGTTGAGATTCCACTCCAGGCTTACTTCCGGATCAACACGGAAAATATGGGCCAGTTCGAACGGACGCTCATCATCGCCGATGAAGGAAGCTACGTGCACTACATCGAGGGTTGCACGGCTCCTATCTACAAGACCGACTCGCTGCACTCTGCAGTCGTGGAGATCATCGCGAAGAAGGACGCCCGCGTTCGCTACACGACCATCCAGAACTGGTCGAATAACGTGTACAACCTCGTGACCAAGCGCGCGATTGCTGAAGAAGGCGCCACCATGGAGTGGGTCGACGGCAACATCGGTTCGAAGGTGACGATGAAGTACCCATCCATCTTCCTCACGGGCGAGCATGCCAAGGGTGAGACGCTTTCGGTGGCCTTCGCCGGCCCGGGGCAGCACCAGGATGCTGGCGCGAAGATGATTCACATGGCACCGCACACGCAGTCTTCGATTACCTCGAAATCGATTGCGCGTGGCGGTGGTCGCGCGGGGTACCGCGGTGAGGTCCGGATTGACGCGAAGGCCCACACTTCGAAGAACTCCGTGATCTGTGACGCGCTGCTCATTGATACCGAGTCGCGATCAGACACCTATCCGGCAATTGACATTCGAGTTGACGATGTGGAGCTTGCTCACGAGGCGACCGTGTCGAAGGTATCGGCGGACCAGCTCTTCTACTTGATGAGCCGCGGCCTTGAAGAAACTGAAGCCATGGCGATGATCGTTCGTGGCTTTATTGAGCCGATTGCTCGTGAGCTGCCGATGGAATACGCGCTCGAACTCAACAAGCTTATTGAACTGAGCATGGAAGGATCGGTGGGCTAACCACATGACCGCGACTCAAACACCGGCTACCAAGCCGGAAGGGAAAATCGTCCCCGTTCAGACCCGATCGGAACGGCCCGCTTCTTTCAAGGTCGAGGACTTCAAGTCCGTCACCGGCCGCGAAGCGGAGTGGAAGTACACCCCGGTCCGGGACATCAAGGATCTCCTCGAAGGCAAACTCGGTGCCGATCTGCCCACGGTGCAGACACCCGAGGTTGCTGGGATTGAAACCTCATTCATCGGACGCGATGATGACCGTCTCGGCACGATTCACGCACCCGAGGACCGTGCGGCTGCCAACGCCTGGGAGTCCTTCGAAAAGGCACTGCTCGTTTCTATCTCTGGTGAAGACGAGAAGGAAGCGGTTATCCGACTCAACGGCTACACCGGTGAAGCGCAGGCCGCGCACACCTTCGTTGACATCGCGCCGCATGCGCGGGCACTTGTTGTGCTCGTTCAGGAAGGGCGGGGACGCGTCAGCGAATCGGTGGAGATCCGTGTTGGTGATGGCGCGAACGTGACGCTCGTCACGGTCGGGGAGTGGGATGATGACGCGGTAAACGTGTCGGCACACCACGCTCGTGTCGGCCGGGATGCCTTCCTCAAGCACATCGTCGTTTCGCTGTCGGGCAAACTTGTCCGGTTGAACCCCTCGATTGCACTTGCGGATTCCGGTGCGGACGCCGAACTGTACGGCCTCTACTTTGCCGATGCCGGTCAGCACCTGGAGCACCAGGTGTGGGTGCACCACATTGCAGAGAAGACCCGTTCTCGCGTCACCTACAAGGGTGCGTTGCAGGGTAAGGATGCGCACACCGTGTGGATCGGTGACGTGCTCATCGACAGCAACGCCGTCGGCACCGATACCTACGAAGAGAACCGCAACCTGCTGCTCTCCCGCGGACCGAAGGCTGATTCGGTACCGAACCTTGAGATCAAGTGCGGCAATATCGAGGGTGCCGGTCACGCATCCGCAACCGGTCGCTTCGAAGAAGAACAGCTGTTTTACCTCATGGCTCGCGGTATCGACGAGCGCGCCGCGCGCCACCTCGTGGTGCACGGCTTCCTCAACGAAATTATTCAGCAGATTGACAATGAGGAAATCACTGCGGAGCTCAACGAGCGCCTAGAGGAGGAACTCGAGATTGCAGACCGCGCATTTGCCGCAGAGGTGAATGCGTAGTGGCTTTTGAACGCGCCTGCGCGGTTGAAGACGTGCAGGTAGATACACCTGTGCGCATCGAACTCGGTGACCAAGCGATCGCCGTAGTCCGTGATTCCGCTGGGGAAGTGTTCGCAATCGGTGATCGCTGCACACACGGCGACATTTCATTGTCCGAGGGATTCGTTGAAGACGACACCCTCGAATGCTGGGCACACGGTTCGCAGTTCTCGCTGCGAACCGGGTGGCCGCAGTCCCTCCCGGCGTTTGAGCCGGTACCGGTCTTCGACGTCAAGGTCGAGGGCGACGACATTCTTATTGATCCGACTCCGATCTACAAGGAGAACAACTAACCATGAGCACACTTGAAATTAAGGACCTCCACGTTGAGGTCGAAACCGACCAGGGCGCGAAGGAAATCCTCCGCGGCGTTAACCTGACCATCAACTCGGGCGAGATTCACGCCATCATGGGCCCCAACGGCTCGGGTAAGTCGACCCTCGCATCGACGGTCGCCGGTCACCCCGCATACGAAGTCACCCAGGGCTCGATCACGCTCGACGGTGAAGATGTCCTGGAGATGTCTGTGGATGAGCGTGCGAAAGCAGGACTCTTCCTGGCAATGCAGTACCCGGTCGAGATTCCCGGCGTGAGCATGTCAAACTTCCTCCGCACCGCAAAGACCGCGATCGACGGCGAAGCACCCGCACTTCGCACCTGGCTCAAGGACCTCAAGGGCTCGATGAGTAACCTTCGCATCGGTGAAGAGTTCTTGCAGCGCAACGTGAACGAAGGCTTCTCGGGTGGCGAAAAGAAGCGCGCCGAAATCATGCAGCTTGAAGTACTCAAGCCGAAAATCGCACTGCTTGACGAGACCGACTCAGGTCTGGACGTCGACGCGCTGCGAGTTGTCTCCGAAGGCGTCAATCGTGCCCACGAGAACAACGGCCTCGGTATCATGCTGATTACCCACTACACCCGCATCCTGCGATACATCAAACCGGACTTCGTACACGTGTTCGTGGCTGGCAAGATGGTTGACCAGGGTGGTCCTGAACTCGCAGACAAGCTCGAAAGCGAAGGCTACGACAGCTACCTGCAGGCTCAGCCCGCACAAGCATAGGGAGACCCCACATGTCACTCGTGTCGCTGGCGCCCGAGCGCTATGACGCAGTCGAAGATGCACTGAAAGACGTTGTTGACCCCGAACTTGGGGTGAATATCGTCGATCTCGGTCTCATCTACGACCTCCACTGGGAAGACGACCTCGACGCGCTCGTCGTATCGATGACGCTGACGTCGGCAGGCTGCCCGCTCACCGACGTCATCGAAGACGAAATGGCCAAGGCGCTCGATGGCGAAGTTGAACGGTTCAAGATCAACTGGGTATGGATGCCGCCTTGGGGTCCGGAAAAGATCACCGATGACGGACGCGAAATGATGCGTGCGCTCGGCTTCAACATCTAGCCGCATCCTCCGAACCACGGCGAGTGGCCGGTCTCCAAACCACGGAGCCCGGCCACTCGCCGTTTCCACTCGCTATTTCCACTCACCATTGCTGAGCCCCACCTTCGGGCGATAAGCAGTTCTGAAAAAGTGCCACGGATGGGTGCGACACGCGACGACACGCCCGGCGAAGTCCCCACCGCGGCACTTTTTCAGACGGGTGGGATGCCTGGGGGAGTTTCCTTGGGATGGGTTGGGTTACCCGGACGCTTGGGGCGGGTTGGCGCGTTGGCGGGTCGGACGCGCTGGCGGAATAATACTGGCCGGTCGGCAGTTTCTCTTCCCGTACGCATTCGCATCCGATTCGAGGAGGCGCCTCGGTGGCATCTCAACTGTTCAGTCCGCTCACACTGCGCAATACGGAGTTCCGAAATCGGATGTGGGTATCACCGATGTGTCAATATTCCGCATTTGAGCGGGATGGCATGCCGACCGACTGGCACCTTGGGCACTATGCCGGAATGGCTCGTGGGGGAGCGGGACTGGTCATTGTGGAAGCCACAGGGGTGGTACCGGAAGGTCGAATTAGCCCCGAATGCCTCGGCCTGTGGAACGACGAACAGCAAACTGCTTTTGCGCGCATTGCGGAACTCGTTCACGCGGCTGGCGCAAAGGCTGCGGTGCAGCTCGGGCACGCCGGAAGAAAAGCGTCGACCTATCCGATGCTTCCCGATGCTAAGGACGGTTCGGTTCCCGAATTAGAAGGTGGCTGGGAGACGGTCGCGCCTTCCTCGATACCCTTCGGCGAACTCACGACACCGCGCGCCCTGTCTGTTGGTGAAATTGAGCACGCCGTGCAAGCGTTCATCACAGCCGCTACGCGCGCGAAAGCTGCCGGTTTTGATGCCGTGGAGATTCATGGTGCCCACGGTTATCTCGGTCACCAATTCCTTTCGCCGCTGAGCAATGTGCGCGAGGACGAGTACGGTGGCGATCTGTGGGGACGTTCACGATTCCTCCGTGAAATTGTTGCGGGAGTGCGTCACGAGCACCCCGAGTTGCCGATTCTCGTGCGACTGAGCGCCACAGACTGGGTTGACGGCGGACTCACCGCTGAAGACATTCGCGAGGTCGCTGGCTGGCTGCAGGAATCGGGGGCTGACCTGATTGACGTTTCCAGCGGCGGCAATGTGCCCTCAGCGAAGATTCCGGTTGGTGCCGGCTACCAGGCTGCACTCGCAGCCAAGGTGCGTGAAGCTGGTCTGCCCGTCGCCACGGTTGGCATGATTACGACCGCGCAGCAAGCGGAGACACTCATCCGAGTAGGTACTGCCGATGCCGTATGCGTGGCACGCGAGTGGCTGCGCAATCCGTATCTAGGACTGCACTGGGCGAAAGAGCTTCGCGGAGATCTTGACAGTTTGCGACCGGCCCAGGTGTGGCGCGCGTTCAGGTAGCGACTTACCGACGCGGCAAAACGCGGTGGTCAGTCCACGCCACGCGCGGTGAGGGCATCCGCCAACTGATCACCGTGCTGCAGCGACGCAACTAATAGCGGTAGCACGATACGGAAGCTCATCCGCGGACCACCGCGCGCGAGCATGGCCTCCCGAATCTGCCCGAATAAGTTCGCGATCACCGGAATCGTGGTGATCGTGAGGGAGAGCAAAAGCCCCACCTTCGTAGGTGACACACCAAAGCGCGCCAAGGGGGATACCAGCCGCTCGATCACATCGAGCAGCGCCGCCATCGGTGTCGTGAGTGTCACGAGTGCGGCGAGCAGGACGACAATGCAGACGCGAGTCGTGTTGATTAGGGCGAGCTCGGGGCCGAGAAAGATCAGTTGCGGAATCACCATAATGAGCACAAGCCATCGCAGTGCGACACACTGCCGCCAGAACTCGCCGATTCCAAATCCGGTAGCGAGGAATCCGGTCCCCACGAGCATCCCGATCGCGCCCAGTACCCACCAATCCTGGGCCCAGAGGGAAATGACCAGTGCTATCAGGGCGAGCAGTGCGAGTTTGACCCAAGCTGGAGCGCGATGCAGGATGCTGTGGCCCGGTCGATACAGCGAAATCACGCGTAGCTCCGGCGGTACTGTGCGATCACTTCATCTGGAGCACCGTCGTTGACGACTCTGCCGTCGGCAAAACATATGGCGTACTCGCACTGAGCTGCTAATTCGAGATCGTGGGTCACGAGTACGACCTGTTGTTCGCTTTCCTCGAGCAAGATGCGAGCGATCGCTTTGGCGTTGCCGAGGTCGAGAAGTGCAGTCGGTTCATCGGCGATGACAAGCGTTGGATTGCCGACGAGGACGGCGGCGAGTGCAATCAATTGCTGCTGTCCGCCCGAGAGCGTATAGACCGAAGCATCCGCGTAATCACTCATGCCAACGCGGGTGAGGGCCGCATCCACTCTTGTCGAAATCGCTATTGGTGACAGCTTTCGACCACGAAGCGTGAACGCGAGGTCCTCTCGCACTGTCGGCATAATGATCTGTGCGGCGGGATTGCTGAAGACCATGCCGGTCTGTTTGCGGAGTTGTTTGCCGTCGCGACGCGGATCGAGACCGTGCACCAGGATGTCACCGGAGGCGATCGGCACAAGTCCATTGAGGATGCGTGCGAAGGACGATTTGCCGGATCCATTCGCGCCGATGACGGCTATTGTTCGTGCCTTCAGCGACAACGAAAGGTCATGCAAAACGGTGCGGCCTTCACGAACCACAGTGACCTCGCGCAGCGTGATCTTGCGTAGCTCGGTCATCTCGTTATGCCTCGTCATTGCCTCGGTCTCGAGAGCAGCGTCATGTCTGGATGCGGTCATGGGAATAGTCAGCGGTGCAAGCGGCCTAGGCCTGGGCGGCATTCTTCGGTTTGGGTTGCGACCACGCAAATGCGCGGGGGTAGGCACGCCACAGAGCCATCGTAATGATGACGGCAAGCACCACTTTTACGAGGTCTCCAGGCAGAAACACAAGGCTTGCAATGAGAGTTTCTCCGAGCGGGAGCCCGGTGAGTGCGGATTGGATTGGAATCCCAAAAAGGTAGATCACGAGAATGCCACCGACCACCGAACCGAGCGCTACCCGCCACCACGTTGGTTTCGAGGCTCCGAGCCGCACGATGAGCCCAATCACGATGACGCCGAAGAACCAGCCGATCAGATATCCCGCGGAAGGCGCCACGAACACGCCTAAGCCACCACGACCACCAGAAAGAAGCGGGAGACCCACCGCGACAAGCACCATGACGACGAGTACCGCGAGCCCGCCTCGTCTCGCACCCAGGATTGTGCCCGCGAGCATGACACCGAGGGTCTGGGCCGTGATGGGAACGGCGCCGACGTTGATCGCACCCGGTAGCCCAAGTACCGCGATCAGTGCGGCAAATACCGCGATGCGGGCAATGTCGGCGGCTTCGAGCCGACGACTTCGAGCTGCTGGTGCAGCGGATGCGACGTTCACGGAAACTCCTCGTTGAAATTCTCTCCTGAACGGTGTTCAGGTTGTACGATGGGAACGATAATACAGATTCGTGGAAAGGGAAACATGGCGGCGACGCGCGAATCGCGAGTGAGACACACCCGTGATGATGTCCTCGCCATGGCGCTCCGTCTGCTTCGCGAGTGCGGTTTGCCGGAGCTGTCTATGCGCGCTCTCGCTCGCGAATTGGATGTGCAACCGAGCGCGCTCTACTGGCATTTTGCGAGCAAACAGTTGTTGCTTGCGGGGGTCGCGGAAGAGATTCTCTCGCCCATGAACGCTCTCGATGAGAACGCCGATGCTGCCGCAGTGGCCACGGTGTTTCGCGACGCGATGCTTTCGGTGACCGATGGTGCCGAAGTTGTGGTGAGCACGGTTGCGCTCGGACTCGGGGCAGACCGAGCATTCGAACGGCTTCGTGACGCGCTCATCCGTGAGCACCACGAATTTGATCGCGCAACCTCCATTGCAACGACGCTGCTGCACTATTGCATCGGACACACCTCGCACGAACAGCAGCGAGCACAGGCCCTTCGTCTCGGAGTCGAGCTCGAAGACAGCCCGATCATGGCCAACAAGGACTCGTTCCTCGACGGTCTCCACCGCATCCTGCACTCGCCTCAATCGAGCGCCTGACCTCGGTGCCAGCTGACCTGGGTATCACCCGAAATCGGTATCACCTGACCTCGATTCCGAGTGGCCTGGGTGCCAGCTGACTTCGGTACCTCGTGACCTGGGTACCACCCGTAGTGCGGTTTACCACTTTCCTGAAGGTGGTAAACCGCACTACGGGTGGTCGCCGGGAAGAGTGTCGGGGAACGGCAGCAAGGAATGGTGAGCTGGGCGTGATCGATGGGCCTGATGGCTGGGCGTGATGGATGGGCGTGATCGCTGGGAGTGATCGCTGGGCGTGGTGAGCGAGAAGAGGCACGGGCACGATGGGCGGAGGAGGAAGTGATGCTTCCGCTGTCGACGCAGTATGAGAAGTTGGTAGTATTGATCGGTTGACCATCGCGTGATGGTCGCTTTGCGTTCAAACTGAGGAGTCCCACAACGTGCTAGCCGTCCACGATCTCGAGATCACCGTGGGAGCACGCACCCTCATGAGCGAAGTCAACTTTCGTGTGCAAGACGGTGACAAGATCGGCCTTGTCGGTCGTAACGGTGCCGGAAAGACCACGCTCACCAAGGTCCTCGCGGGATGGACCCAACCCACTGACGGCAAGATCGAACGCGTGGGCGAAATCGGCTATCTGCCGCAGGACCCTCGAAGCGGTGACCCGGAACAAACTGCGCGAAATCGCATCCTGGATGCACGAGGCCTAGGCTCGGTGCGTGATCGGCTTTCGGAAGCAGCCACGGCAATGTCCGAGGCTGAAACGGATGCGGCGCGGGAGAAAGCGATGCGCCGCTATTCACGACTCGACGATGAGTTCGTGACGCTCGGCGGCTACGCAGCAGAATCAGAAGCGGCAGCAATCGCGTCTAACCTCAGCTTGCCCGACCGCATCCTGGATCAAAAACTCGAGACCCTATCGGGCGGGCAGCGGCGTCGAATCGAGCTGGCGCGCATCCTCTTTTCGGATGCCTCGACCATGATTCTGGACGAGCCGACCAACCACCTCGACCTTGACTCGGTGATCTGGTTGCGCGAGTTTCTCAAGGGCTATCGAGGCGGACTCATCGTGATTTCCCACGATGTTGAACTTGTTGGTGACACGGTGAATCGAGTGTTCTACCTCGACGCGAACCGCCAGCTGATCGACGTGTACAACATGGGCTGGAAGCAGTACCAGCGCCAGCGCGAAGCCGATGAAGAACGGCGCAAGAAGGAACGCGCGAACGTCGAGAAGAAAGCATCGGTGCTGCAACAACAGGCTGCCAAGTTTGGTGCAAAGGCGACGAAAGCCGCCGCCGCACATCAGATGCAGCGGCGTGCCGAGAGGATGCTGGGCTCCCTCGAAGAGGTCCGGCAACAGGATCGCGTAGCGAAACTTCGTTTCCCGACACCCGCCGCGGTGGGGAAGACGCCCATTCAGGCACAGGGACTCTCAAAGTCCTACGGCTCACTAGAAATCTTTGCGGGTGTGGACCTCGCCATCGACCGCGGCTCACGCGTGGTGATCCTTGGGCTCAACGGTGCGGGTAAGACCACACTGCTGCGCATTCTTGCGGGTCAGGATGAGGCGGACACGGGAAAGATTGTTCCAGGGCACGGACTGCGAGTCGGCTACTACGCGCAGGAGCACGAGACCCTCGACGTCGATAAGTCTGTCAAGGACAACATGATGCGCGTCTCCCACCACCTCACTGAAACCGAGGCGCGCAAGGTGCTCGGTTCCTTCCTGTTCACCGGTGACGACGTCAATAAGCCCGCCGGGGTGCTTTCCGGCGGTGAAAAGACGCGTCTTGCCCTCGCGATGCTGGTGGTGTCGAGCGCGAACGTACTGCTGCTAGACGAACCGACGAACAACCTCGACCCGGTATCGCGCGAGCAGATTTTGGATGCATTAGCGCACTATGAGGGCGCGGTCATCCTCGTCTCCCACGATGAGGGAGCAGTGAGCGCACTCAATCCAGAGCGAGTACTCATCATGCCGGATGCGATCGAAGATCACTGGAGCCCTGAGTATTTCGACCTCATCGAGATGAACTAGCGTGGCAGGCGCTACGCGTCTTCGTAAGAATTGAGATCCTCCACGACCGGAATATCGGTGCGGTCGTGCGCGACCGGGCTCGGCACTCGCTCGTGCGGGTCAATCAGGGTGACCACGTGACCATCTTGGCCGAGCCTTCGGAGGCCTTCGCGGAGCATCCGATCGCCGACCTTGTTGATGCGTGATACGAAGGTCAGATCGACCACCACTTCGGTTTCGTCCTGGGGGATCTCTTCGAGGCGACGCAAGACGAGCTCGGCCGTCGGAAAGGTGAGTGCACCCTGGACCGCCACGAGACGCGCACCGGACTCTGTCCTGGATTGCTGACCGATCTCTTCGATCGACGGTGCCGGCAGCTCCATGATGTGGAGGCCCAAGTCTCTCGAAATGCGCTCACATGCCTCCACACCGCGGACACTATTGCCGTGCTGATCAAGCCGCGGTGAGAACGTGCCAATACCGATCTGACCGGGAAGCGCTCCGATGATGCCGCCGCCGACACCGCTCTTGGCGGGGATCCCGACGCTGGATAGCCAGTCACCCGCGGAGTCATACATGCCGCAGGTCGCCATGACACTCAGCACCTGGCGACACACCCACTCGGGCACCACCCGTTCGCGAGTGACGGGGTTGATGCCACCGTTGGCGAGTGTCATCGACATTACGGCGAGGTCGCGGGCCGTTACGATCACGGCACTCTGACGGGTGTACCCCCACACCGCGTCATCCGGTTCGATGCCGATGAAGCCGTTACTGCGCATCATTGAGGCGAGGGCGACGTTTCGGTATCGATGCGAGTACTCACTTTCGAGGACTTCTTCGTTGACGGCGAGTGTTCGCCCGGCGAACTGCGACAGTACGTCGATGATCTGATCCGAGCGTTGCAGCGGGGTGAACTCCGGCTCACCCACGAGGCAGTGGGTCGTGATGGCGCCCATATTGATCATGGGGTTGCTGGGTTTGCCGGTTTCCGGATCCACCGACATGGCGTTGTAGGGGTCACCACTCGGTTCGACATCGACGTAGGCATTCACCACTTCAAGTCCGCGGTCACGGAGCGCCATCGCATACACAAACGGCTTCGAGACCGACTGGATCGTGAATTCGGACTGCGCGTCACCCTCTTCGTAGACCGTGCCGGCTGGCATGCAGATTGCCATGCCGAACTGATCTGGATTCACGCGAGCAAGCTCAGGGATATACGAGGCGACCTCACCCTGATTGTAGAACTGACAACTGCGGAGGATCTCGTTGAGGTAGTCGGGAACCGGTGTGTGCACGCTGCCATCCTTAGTGCCGTCCTGGGCTAGTGACTAACCCTGTGAATCGATGAGTTCGTCTTCATAGTCTGCATCAGTCTTCTTTGCGCGAGCCGCACGAAGCCGGTCCCGCTCGCGCGATTTGACCACGCGAGGGTCATCCTCGTTCCGTTCGCGGAACTCTTCTCGAAGTCCGTAGATGAGTCCTACCAGAGCGATGATTGCGAAAATAATCCACTGGAACGCATAGCTGAGGTGGTTGCCCTCAGTGGGCTCGGGTTTGGGTACGAGCGCGCCGGTTTCGGCGTTGGCAGACTCACTACGAAGCAGCCCATACGCACCGGTGTACGTGCGGTCTTCCCCCAGTGCTGCCGCGAAGGACTCCAAGTGAATGGTGGCGATCTGCCCCTCTGGTGCACCGCGGCCGGGGATCTCCGGCTCACCCGGCTTGAGCCTTGCCGACACGGTGGTCGGACCTTCTGGCGCTGCCGGACGGTGGTCGGGCAAATCCTGTTCCTCACCCGTTGCGATCCAGCCACGGTTCACCACGAATACGGTGCCGTCATCGGTGAGAAACGGCGTGAGTATTTCAAATCCCGGCATGCCGTCTCGAGGACGTGCGCGGACGAGCAATTCTTCCTCCACGAGATACTCGCCTTCGAGCAACACGGGGAACCATTCTTGATCGGCTGCGAAGGAATCAAGTTCGGGTAAGACCTCGTCAACAGGCTGCGGCTCGGCATCGAAGTTGGTGGCCACCAAGTTATTTTGGTCGACGCGCTGATCGCGCCGGTCAAACTGCCAGGAGGACAGAAACCCGCAGGCAATAGCGAAAACAACGAGGAGCGCAATGTAACCAAGCCAGCGTCGGCTGAGCAGAAACCGCCAGCCTTGAGATTTGGAAGACTGTGCTGTGGAACTACTCACTGAATCGGGGCCTCATCAACTGGATCGTGGATGTCGTGTACTCGGACTGGGAAATCACGACTATTGAGAAAAGCAAGCAAAAACTCTTGGTGTTCTGTGCATGCAAGCCATATCTTAATGCGCTCTTCCCCGTGAATCCGGGGATTACGCCATTCTATGCGGCTTACTGCGGTGAGGTCGCAACTCGCTCTCGAACACGTCGGAACGCTGGATTCTTGGGGGAGATACCCGGCAAGCCTGCCTCGAAGGTCAAATTCCCCGGAACTCAATTTGGTGCCTCCTTGCTTTTCTGGGTGTGATCCTCGGCATTTTTCGATGTGCCAGCATCCTGGTCGTCATCATTGACGTCTCGCTGTGGCTGCCACTGTTCCGAAACCACGGGCTCGTGATACACCACCACTGCGGCTCGGTCTGGGCTCTCCACTGGTTGTAGCTTTCGCTGCCGAACGTGATTGGCAATCACCACGGCAATCCAGGGCAGGAAGATGGCGCCAGCCGCCACGAACCAAAGGAGTGGACCGCGAACGAACACCATGAGGAGAACGCACGCAGTACGGATCGCCATCGTCATGAGATATTGGCGAGTCCGGTGCTGGCGTTCTTCCTCTGCCGACTCCTCCATGGAGGTAATGTTTGGCACCTGCCGGGTCATAAGTGGTAACTCGCTCCGTTCGACTCCTCCAGACTACTCCTGTGGCCAGTACCATGGCGAGATATCCCTCACTGGACTAGGAGCATAATGACCACGCAACGCACTGTTTTGATCACTGGTGGCAATCGCGGTATCGGCCGCGCCATTGCGGAGGAATTCGTGGCTGCCGGTCATCGCGTTGCCGTCACCTCGCGATCCGGAGAGGACGGTCCTGAAGGTACGCTCACCGTCGCCGCCGATGTCACCGATGCTGCTTCTATCGACGAAGCCTTCAAAGTAGTGGAAGCGGAGTACGGTCCCGTTGAAGTGGTCGTTGCGAACGCGGGCATTACGAAGGATGGGCTGCTGCTGCGAATGAATGAAGACGACTTCACGAGCGTGCTCGATACGAATCTTTCGGGAGCGTTTCGCATCATTAAGCGCGCCACGAAGGGGATGCTTCGCGCAAAGTTCGGACGCGTTGTCTTGATCTCTTCGGTGGTTGGCCTCTACGGATCACCCGGGCAGATTAACTACGCCGCCTCAAAATCTGGGCTCGTTGGGATCGCACGTTCGCTCACTCGCGAACTTGGTAGCCGCGGCATTACCGCGAACGTGATCGCCCCAGGATTTATCGAGACGGAGATGACTGCGGTACTGCCCGAAGATACGCAGAAAGAATATCTCGCGTCGATTCCCGCCGGTCGCTTTGGTCAGGTGGATGAAATCGCCAAGGCGGCGCGTTGGATCGCATCCGACGAAGCGGGATATATCTCCGGTGCCGTGATCCCGGTGGATGGTGGCCTTGGGATGGGGCACTAGGGGACACCGGCCAGACCAGCGAGATTAGCCGCGCAGGCCCAGGAGTGGAAGCAACTGGGTCATGTCGCGGTCTTGAAGCACCACAGAAGCCTGCTCGCGAACAACGGGTTTTGCGTCAAAGGCGACGGACAATCCGGCGATCTCCATCATGCCGAGATCATTTGCGCCATCCCCGACGGCCATCGTGCGCTCCATGGGTACACCCAGCGACTGTGCCCAACTGCGCAGGGTGTGCGCTTTTGCTTGCTTGCCGATAATTGGGCCGGTGACTGCACCCGTGAGGTGACCGGACGCATCCACCTCGAAGCGATTCGCGCGCCAGAGGTCGAGTTGCAGATCCGCGGCGAGGGAATCGAGAATCTCATGGAAGCCGCCGGAGACGGCGCCCACTCGGCCGCCGCCTGCGTGTACCGCCTCGATCATTTCGGGGACGCCACGGGTCACGGTAATCCGCTGGCGCACTTCGGTGACCTGATCAACCGTGACACCTTTGAGGAGTGCCACGCGCTCTCGAAGGCTGCCTTCAAAATCAAGTTCGCCGCGCATCGCGCGCTCGGTAACTTCAGCGACGCGATCACGAACTCCGGCGTAGTCGGCAATGAGTTCGATGACTTCGTCTTCGATCAGTGTGGAATCGACGTCCAGAACTACGAGGAATTTTGCACCAGAGGTAACTCGCCCTTCGCCGTACTTTGGCGAAAGGCTGAACTGCGCGCCGCTCAACGTTCGATCACTGCGTTTTTCGGCACTACCGTGATGCCGGAATCGGTCACGGTGAAACCACGAGCACGATCGAGCTCAACGTTTTCACCCACCGACGCGCCTTCGCGAACCACGACGTTCTTGTCGAGAATTGCGCGCCGGACAACCGCGCCGGGCTCAACCTGCACTCGGTCGAAGGTCACTGAATCCAGTACCAAGGCACCGGACATCACACGTGTCCAGGGCCCGAGCACGGAACGCTCGACATGGGCACCGTTGATCACGGAACCAAGCGAAATGATCGAATCAATCATCGTGCCGGTGGAACCGCGACCGTCCCGCACAAACTTCGCCGGTGGCGAGTTGAGCTGCTGCGACATGATCGGCCATTGCTCGTTGTAGAGGTTGAAGATCGGCAGCGTCGCGATGAGGTCCATGTGCGCGTCATAGAAGGAGTCGATCGTACCGACATCGCGCCAGTAGTCGCGGTCACGGGCAGTGGACCCAGGCACGTCATTGTGGATGAAGTCGTAAACGCCAGCATCGCCGGCATTGACAAAGGCAGGGATGATGTCCCCACCCATGTCGTGCTTCGAGGTCTCGTCCTCGGCATCCCGAGTGACATATTCGACGAGCTTGTCCGCGTCGAATACGTAGTTACCCATGGAAGCAAGAATCTCGTTCGGGCTATCCGGGAGTCCCTCTACGGTCTCGGGCTTCTCCAGGAACTGGCGGATGCGTGTCGGATTATCCGGCTCAGTGTCGATGACACCGAAGGAGGTAGACATTTCGATCGGCTGACGAATAGCAGCGACTGTCGCGCCCAAACCGGATTCAATGTGCTGCTGCACCATCTGCGAAAAGTCCATGCGGTACACGTGGTCGGCACCAACCACGACCACAATGTCGGGCTTTTCATCCTGAATGAGGTTGAGTGACTGGAAGATCGCATCCGCCGAGCCGGAGAACCAGTGCTTTCCACGACGCTGCTGCGCCGGCACACTCGATACGTATGCGCCCAGAATTGCCGGCAGGCGCCAAGTTTGGGAGATGTGACGGTCAAGTGAATGGGACTTGTACTGCGTCAGGACGACAATTTGATTCAGTCCCGAGTTCATGAGGTTCGCGAGTGCGAAGTCGATGAGGCGGTACTGCCCGGCAAACGGTACAGCGGGCTTTGCCCGATCCGCGGTGAGCGGCATGAGCCGTTTTCCTTCGCCGCCAGCCAAAACGATTCCGAAGACTTTTTTCTGCGCCTGTGCCATGTGGCCATCGTAGACCGGAAAGTGAACGAGTTTCGTAGGAATTGTCACGTACGCTGTGGCCATGAAAATCGACGTGATTTCTCGAGAGTATCCGCCGCAGGTTTATGGGGGAGCGGGGGTGCACGTCACGGAGCTTGTGAGAGCGATGCGCGAGGACATTGAAGTTCGAGTTCGTTGCTTTGGCGAGGATCGAGACGAAGAGAACACCTTTGCCTATCCAGTTCCGTCGGCACTCGCTGATGCGAATGCAGCCCTTGGATTCCTGGGCACCGACCTGCTTATTGCGGGTGATATTGAGGGTTCCGACCTTGTCCATTCACACACCTGGTACGCAAATCAGGCCGGAAACATTGCAAAATTCCTGCACGGAATTCCACACGTGATTTCAGCGCACTCGCTAGAACCGCTTCGACCATGGAAAGCGGAGCAGCTCGGTGGCGGCTACCGCCTCTCGAGTTGGATGGAGCGTGATGCGTATGCGAACGCCGATCGCATCGTGGCGGTGTCGAACGGAATGCGCGCCGATATCCTCCGCAGTTATCCGGATCTTGACCCTGACAAAGTGGTGACGATTTACAACGGAATCGATATTGATGAGTGGCAGCCCACGCACGACCCTGAGTCGGTTCGCGCACTCGGGATCGACCCGGATGCGCCGACTGTAATTTTCGTTGGTCGCATCACCCGCCAAAAAGGTCTGCCATATCTCCTTCGGGCGCTTCGCGAACTGCCCAGGGAAGTACAGATTGTCTTGTGCGCCGGCGCCCCGGACACCAAAGAGATTGAGGAAGAGGTTCGGAATCTCGTCGCAGAGCTGCAGACCGAACGCGAGGGCGTGCACTGGATTTCGGAACACCTGCCGCGTCCGAAGATCATGGCGCTGCTCACCGCTGCGGATGTATTCGTCTGCCCGTCGATCTACGAACCGCTCGGCATCGTGAACCTTGAAGCGATGAGTTGCGGAACTGCGGTTGTCGGGTCCGGAACCGGCGGCATCCCGGAGGTTGTCCAGGATGGAGTGACGGGCCGGATTGTGCCGATTGAGCAGGTCTCGGACGGCACCGGTACGCCCATTGATCCGGATAAGTTCATCGGGGACCTCGCGGCCGCGCTCAATGAGGTGTTGAGTGATCCGGATAAGGCGGCCGAATACGGCCGGGCAGGTCGCGAGCGTGTGGAACGAGAGTTCACCTGGAAGCAGATCTCGCAGCAGACCCAAGCGCTGTACCGTTCGCTCATCGACGGATAGCGTTCGCGAGTCACCCGATGCAACACACCAACGCGCGTTCACGGAGTTTTTCGCTGTCGCGCCGGTAGCCTTGGCTCATGGCAGAAGTGGTGAAATTCGAGGACGTCCGGGTTATTCGATCCGGACGTCCAATTCTTGATGGAATTAATTGGACTGTTGATGAGCGTGACCGCTGGGTGATTCTCGGTCCAAACGGTGCGGGAAAATCCACACTGCTCGGGATCGCGTCGGCCGCGTTGCATCCGACTTCCGGCACCGCGACGATTCTTGAGGAGCCGCTGGGGCGCACGGATGTGTTTGAGCTGCGTCCTCGAATCGGCATCGCTTCGAGTGCAATGGCAAAGCGCATCCCGGACAACGAAACGGTGCTCAACTCGGTACTGACCGCGAGCTATGCCGTCACCGGGCGCTGGAACGAAGAGTATGACGAGATCGACCTCGAGCAGGCACAGACCATCCTCTCAGAGTGGCATCTCGAGGCCTTTGCAGAACGCACTTTCGGCACGCTCTCCGATGGTGAGCGCAAGCGGGCGCTTATTGCTCGCGCGGTGATGACCGATCCTGAGATTCTGCTGCTCGATGAGCCGAGTGCCTCGCTCGACCTCGGAGCTCGCGAGAATCTGCTCGCGTCACTGACCGAATATGCGGCGAGTGACTTTGCTCCCGCAATTGTGATGGTGACCCACCACGTCGAAGAGATCCCGCTCGGTATCACTCACGCGCTCCTGCTCAAGGACGGGAAGACCGTGGCGGCAGGGCCACTCGAATCGACACTGACTGCAGAAAACCTGACACGGACATTCGGGATCCAGCTCACGCTCGATCAGCATGACGGACGTTACGCGGCCCGTGCCGCGAATTAGACCTCAGACTCAGAGACGTGCCGGGCAAATGACCCGCCGGAGAACGCAAATGCGTGCTAAACTCGTCTCTTGGCTTGCCTCAGGATTGCTGCAATAGACGTCGCTCTGATTGCGCAACTCCCCGGCACTTGTATATTTACCCGACTTTTTCAAAAGGAAACCCGATGAAGGCAGACATCCACCCAAGCTACGACTACGTGGTGTTCAATGACCTCGCCTCGGGTGAGAAGTTCCTCACCCGTTCCACGGTGAAGTCAGACAAGACCATGGAGTGGGAAGACGGCACCACGTACCCCGTGATCGACGTCGAGATCTCGAGCGCCTCGCACCCGTTCTACACGGGTAAGCAGCGCATCATGGACTCGGCAGGTCGCGTCGAGAAGTTTAAGAACCGCTACGCCAAGTTCGGTAAGAAGAACTAACACTCTGATAAAACTGGCCGGGTCTCGTGTGCGAGACCCGGCCAGTTTTTAGTTTGCCGAGGATGGAGTAGCGCGGTACTGCACCGGGCTATCGACGTACCGGCCAGTCGCCGTCCGCCGTGAAGTTTGGATCCTTGGTGCGGCGCATGTATGACTGAAAATCTTCCGCTTGAGCACGGGCCCAGTCCACCTGCATCCGATGCAATTCGGCGATTGGCACCTCGAGCTGGTCCGGATACTTGCGCGCAATGGCCTGCGCAATCTGACCCGCGGCAACTGAGTCCGCCGCGGCGTCGTGTGCACCGATCAGTTCCACCCCGTACACCGCGGCGGTATCGGTGAGGGTACGCTTGCCTTTGCGGAACTTGTCTACGGCCCGGTCAATGATGAGTGGATCCACAACCTGCTCGCCCAGAGCCGGGGGAGTGATGCCGTGGCGTTTGCACTCGGCCTCAATCAGGGTGAGATCAAAGGGTGCGTTGTAAATCACGAGCGCGAGATTGTTCTTCGCGATCCAGTTCAGTGACGCGACGACCTTTTCGAGGACAACTGCGACTGGCTCACCATTCGCCTGCGCAATTTCAGTCGTAATGCCGTGGACAGCGGCCGCCTGCTCCGGAATCTCAACGCCCGGGTCGGCGAGCCAGTCCGTACCGCGTTCAATATCACCGTTCGCATCCAGCATCCCCACAAAGGCGGTGACAAGGCGTGCCTCCGCGGGGTTGACACCTGTGGTTTCCGTATCAAATACTGCAATCTTCTCGGTCCAGCTCACGCCGCATCCTCACCTTCGCTCTATTGGGTCGCATACACTCTTCCACGATGACCCCTTTGAACCCGCTGCAAACGCTCCTTAAAGAAATTCCAGTCAGAACTCGTACCCAGTCTCTGCGTGGCAGTTCGACGGCGATTTGGGAGTTTGGGCCGGCGGATGCGGAACACACGGTCGTGATCGTCCACGGGTTTCGGGGCACGCATCACGGGCTCGCCAACCTCATCGCGCTGCTTCCCGAGGTGCGGTTCATTGCCCCGGACTTGCCTGGTTTTGGCGAGTCCAGTCCAATGGTGGGAGATCATTCGGTGAAGGAGTACGCGCACTGGTTGCTTGAACTCCTCGCCATCGAAGATGATGATCACTCGAGCACTGTGCTTGGGCATTCGTTCGGGTCGATGATTGTTGCTGCGGCAGCAGCGCAACTCGAAGGTCGAGACGTGATTCTCGTCAACCCCATCGCGGAGAATGCCTTACAGGGGCCGGAGCGGATACTGACCAACCTCGGCATTCTCTACTACCGCTTGGGTGCAGCATTGCCGAGCAGCCTCGGTCAGACCCTTCTCGCTTCACCCGTAATCACCCGTGTGATGAGTGAAGTGATGGCGGTGAGCCGCGATCGGAATCTTCGAGCCTGGATCCATGCTGAGCATGAAGCCCACTTCTCCGAGTTCGCAAATCGCGAGGTACTGCTCGACGCATTCCGTGCCTCGGTATCCACCGACGTGAGCGCCTTCGCGAAAGATCTGCCGAGCGGCACGACGCTGATCGCGGGCGAACGGGACCAAATCGCGACCTTGGATGCGGCCAAGCGCCTGCACGCGAACGTGCCAACCTCGACCCTGCACGTCATCAAAGGTGTTGGACATCTCATCCACTACGAAACACCGAAGCCGCTCGCCAGACTCGTGTGGGCGCACCTCGACGCCAAATCAATGCGCGTCACCGACGAGAACAGAAGGACTCCATGATGAACGACTCAACCCCCACCCTTTCGCAGCCCCTGCCTAACGACGTCGCCATTGTCGGTGGCAGCGGCCAGATCGCTCGACTGCTCACAGAGCTGCTGGTTGCGGATGGCGTGCAGGTGCGATCGATCATTCGTCATGAGAAGCACTCCGAAGCAATCCGCGCGCTCGGTGGGGAACCGGTGCTGTGCGATATTGAGTCGGCTTCGGCAGACGAGCTCGCAAACGCATTTGGGGATGCGGAGGCGGTCGTATTTGCTGCGGGTGCCGGGCCCGGGTCGGGAGCACCGCGAAAATACACGGTGGACCGCGATGGCTCCATCAAGTCTGCGGAAGCGGCTCTCCTGTCCGGCGCGATGCGATTCGTGCAGATCAGCTTCATCGGGGCCGGTGGCCCGACTCCCGAATCTGGGGATGAGGTGTTCGCCGCCTATTGGGATGCGAAACGGGAGGCCGACCAGCACCTGCGCGCGGCTGCGCTCGATTGGACCATCGTGAACCCCGGCGGCCTCATAGACGACCCGGCCACGGGACGCGGCGAGGTCTCGGTCACCGGCCTCGAACGTGGCGTCAAGACACGCCGAGGTGACGTGGCGCACCTGATACGGATCGCACTCGCCCATCCCGGTACCATTTGGCGCGACTTGGACCTTGCAGAAGGCGACGCGCCACTCTCAGAAGCGGTCGATGCCGCACTTGCTGCGGCACCACCCGTGGCATAAGCGCTAGCGAGTGGCCGCCAGCATCTCTTGTGCGCCCGCGACCACTTCACTGATCCCCGCATCCACCCGGAATGAAGCAAGGTGGTCAACCGGTGTCGCACCTCGATTCACGATCGCGAGGGGCTTGCCCTGCCGGTGAGCGCGATGCACCAGCCGCACTGCCGTATTCACGGCAAGGGATGAGCCGATCACTACAAGCGCCTCGGCTTCATTCACGAGATGTTCGGCGGCACGGGAATCTTCTGCGCGGACGAACTGACCAAACATGATGACATTGGGCGCCAACATGCCACGACACACCAGGCAGGTCGGGATCTGAAACTCGTCGACGATTGCCTGCGGAATCTCCGCGTCGCCGTCGGGATTCTGTTCGGCCTGATGCGCAATTGGTGCAATCGCCGGGTTCAAAGTGCGAAGTCGAGCGACGATTTCATCGCGGGGTTCTTGCGCGCCGCAGTCAAGGCAACGCACCGAGCGAAGATGGCCGTGCAGCTCAATGACGCGGCGCGAGCCAGCACGGAGATGGAGTCCGTCAACATTCTGCGTGGCGATCCCGTTCACTCGGCCGCTCGCCTCAAGCTCAGCCAGCGCGAGGTGGCCAACATTGGGGGAGTATTCCTCAAATTTGCTCCAACCGAGCGCGGCCCCGGACCAATACCGGCGGCGGCGTTCCTGAGAACCGGTGAAGTCCTGCCACGTCATGGGCGTGCGTTTCGGCGCGCCAGGGGAGCGATAGTCGGGGATTCCCGAATCGGTGGAAAGGCCCGCGCCGGTAATGACCGCTGAAACGTGGGATGCGAGAAAGTCGGCGAGTTCCTCGGCTCCGGCTCGGATATAGCCCGCTTCATCCACGTCATACCTCCTCAAGAACAAGTCATTTGAACATACCGGGACCCACCGACATAGCTCGTGAGAAAATCGGGGGATGCGCATCCTTCCGATTACCTCCCTCGACGAGCCCGGCCTCGAGGACTATGCCCGCCTCACGGACGTGGCGTTACGCCGCAAACTGGAACCAGCGGGCGGGCTGTACATGGCGGAATCTGAGAAGGTCATTCGGCGCGCTTTGGCGGCCGGCCATCGACCGCGATCGCTGCTGACGCAGGAGAAGTTTCTGCCACAAGCGGAATCACTGTTCGCCAAATTCGATGATATTCCGGTCTATGTCGGTAGTGAAGCGCTTCTCGAACAGCTCACGGGATATCGGATGCACCGGGGCGTGATGGCAGCGATGCATCGGCCGGTCATGCCGGATCCGCGCACGATCCTGCGGGAGGCAAACACCGTACTTGTCCTCGAGAACATTGTTGATCACACCAATGTCGGGGCGGCATTTCGCAACGCTGCGGGGATCGGCGCGGATGCGGTGCTGGTGACGCCGGAATGCGCGGATCCCCTCTACCGCCGCAGTGTTCGAGTGTCGATGGGTACCGTGCTGCAGGTGCCGTGGACTCAACTTCCGGAGTGGAAGGAAGCAGGGCCGTTCCTTCGCGAGTACGGTTTCGAAATTGCCGCACTCGCCCTCGACGATGCGGCCGTGACCCTTCGCGAGTTTGCCCGAAACCGGCCGGAACGGGTGGCATTACTCCTCGGCACCGAAGGGCACGGGCTCACGCAGTCGGCACTTCGCGAGGCGGGGCATAAGATTGTCATTCCCATGCACCACGACGTTGACTCGTTGAACGTCGCCGCTACCTCCGCAGTGGCACTCTACGCATTGCTCGATGACATGTCGGTGGCTAGGGATACGGTGACTACGTAAGAATTTCAATCACGAAAGCGAGGCCGAGTAGCTGCATGAGTCACGCTCCTTCCGGAACGAATCGTTCAGCTCATCAGGTTGGCACCTACGCTGCCGAGCACCTCTCTCCGGCGTTCCCAGGGCGCGCTCCTTGGGGGACAGCGGGGAATCTGCGTGCTTGGCAGCAAGAAGCAATCAGCCTCTACATGGAGACCCAGCCGCGCGACTTTCTCGCATCCGCAACACCGGGCGCTGGGAAGACCACCTTCGCCCTGCGACTTGCCACCGAACTGCTCGCCGACTCGACGGTGAACCGCATCATCGTGGTCGCGCCGACTGAACACCTCAAAACGCAGTGGGCAGAAGCTGCCGCCCGTGTCGGCATCCGGCTTGATCCAAAATTCTCCAACGCACAGGGCGGAATCTCGCGTGAGTACCACGGCATCGCGGTCACCTACGCGCAAATTGCCATGAAGCCCTACCTGCATGAGCACCTCTGCGGTTCGGCGCGCTCACTCGTGATCATGGATGAGGTCCACCACGGTGGTGACAACCTTTCCTGGGGTGATGCGCTTCGTGATGCCTACGAACACGCCGACCGCAGACTCGCACTCACCGGTACGCCCTTCCGATCGGATACTTCACCGATTCCATTCGTGCGGTACGAACCCGACAGCGCGGGAGTCCGAGTCTCGAAACCCGACTACAGCTACGGCTACGGTCGCGCGCTTGCGGACGGCGTCGTCCGTCCGGTCATGTTCATGTCCTACGCCGGAAATGTGCGCTGGCGGGATACCTATGGCGAAGAGATGGCCGCGGGCCTCAGCGATGACAATACGAAGGACATTATTTCCCAGGCGTGGCGAACCGCGCTTGACCCAAATGGTGACTGGATGCAGCAGGTGCTGCACGCAGCGGACCGTCGTCTGAGCGAGATTCGCGAAACGGTGCCGGACGCCGGTGGGCTCGTGATTGCCACCGATCACCAGGCGGCGCGCGGCTACGCGGCGCTGATCGAACACGTGACCGGCGAGAAACCCGCACTCATTTTGAGCGATGATAAGGGCGCCTCAGATCGCATCTCCAGTTTTGCGGCGTCTCAGGAACGCTGGATGGTGGCCGTGCGAATGGTGTCCGAAGGCGTGGACGTGCCGCGCCTCGCAGTAGGCGTATATGCCACGAGTTCTTCTACTCCACTGTTTTTTGCCCAGGCAATCGGACGCTTTGTGCGCGCCCGTCGCCGTGGCGAGACCGCGACGGTGTTTATCCCATCCGTGCCAAAACTCGCCGCACTTGCGCACGAACTCGAGCTTGAACGCGACCACGCGCTTGATCGCCGCACCAAGGATGACGAAGACCTCGGTGCGGGTATGACGCCCGAGGAAAAGGAACTCGCGGAGGCGCAAAAAGAGGAACAGGCCTCGAGCGAACTGACGAATTTCCAATTCGAAGCGCTCTCTTCCGAAGCACAGTTCGACCGCGTGCTCTACGACGGTGGCGACTTCGGCTATGCCGCGGAAGTGGGCTCCGTAGAAGAGCTCGAATATCTTGGGCTTCCCGGCATTTTGGAAGCCGATGAAGTCAGTGCGGTGCTCAAAGCACGTGCTGAGAAACAAGAAAAAATTCAGCAGTCGCGCGCAAATAAGCAGTTCCATGACGGCCACAAAACCGTGCAACCGCTCCACCGCTCGCTTAAAGAGCAGCGGTCAGTGCTCAACTCGCTCGTTGGCCTGTATGCGCGACAAAAGGACATGCCCCACGGGAAGGTTCACGGTTGGCTCCGCGCGGCGTGTGGCGGCCCCGCCGTCGCGCAGGCTACGTCACATCAAATTCAGCAGCGGATTGACCTGCTGCGAAAAAAGCTGCATTAGCCCTTCGAGCGCTGCTCGCGCCGCGCCTTGATGATCTTGTGCACGATGTACCAGATCACGAGCGCCACGACGGCGGCGATGACGATGTACTGGAACCAGCCGGCAACCTCCTCTAGGACCTGCCAGTTATTGCCGAGCACGAATCCGCCGTATACGAAGATTGTGTTCCAGATGGCAGAACCCGCGAACGTGAAGAGTCCAAATCGCCACCAGGACATCCTCTCGACGCCCGCGGGGATGGAGATCAGCGACCTGAAGATTGGCACCATTCGGCCAACGAACACCGTCCAATAGCCGTGCTTATTGAACCAGGCGATGGTTTTATCGATGTCCTCGCGATCCACCAGCGGCAGATAGCTCAAGAGCTTTACGGTGCGATCGTGTCCCAGCCAAGCGCCGAGCCCGTAGAGCAGGTAGGCACCGATGACCGAACCGGCAGTTGCCCAGATCAGGGCTTCCACCCAGGTGAACGATCCGTCGGGGCTACCGGCGGTAAATCCTGCGAGCGGGAGAATGATCTCGGAAGGAATTGGTGGAAAGAGGTTTTCGAACAGTACGAGTAAACCGACTCCCGGAGCCCCGAGGAAATTCATAATGGACACGGCCCAGTCGCCGATCGCGCCGAAGGCGGAGCCACCGTCGGCAGCTGGGGTCAGGGGAGCGAGAGTCTTAAGCACCTGAGCAGCCTAACGAAACGGGCATCTGCAAACAGTGGGGTTTCCAGGAATCTTGCGGTCTGGCGATCCAGAATCGGTCCGTCTGAGTCGCCGTTTAGGCCTCAGCCGGATACTCGAAGCGGACCTTTCGTGTTTCGACATCGGCCTCGACGAGTCGCACTTGGATTGGTCTACCGTGCGGGACATCCCCGCGGCACTGCGCAATCACCGGCGGATTGAATACAAAGATTTCGGCGTGATGTTTCTCATCGGCGCTGCGAAGGAGTCCGGCGTCGAATACTTGACCCACGGCATCCTGCAGTGCGACTGCCTCAGCGAGGTTGATTGCTTCATTGTCAACCGAATTTGCTTGCTGAGAGGAACGCTTGAGGAGTCCGGGAAGCTCTGGCAGCACGGCGACAACATCCGCCGGAACAGTGCCTTTGAGCTGCTCGTCTCGATTGCTGAGATTCACCCAGTCGCGGCCGAATTCGAGGCACGCCTCGCTCGCGTATCGATCGCCCAATCGGCGGATGGGTGCCGTGGCGTGCGCGTACTCACTTGCCACACCGGCATGCCACGCTTCTGGGCGCTCAGGCACAGGTTGATCGGCCACATCGAAGGCGAGATAACCAGAACCGCGCAACAGTTTCGTGGCTGCGGAATGCAACGCCATCGCGCTGAGATCCGCGGGGTCGAGTGAGGCGAGCAGCGTACCAGGAGATTCCGATTCCTCAGTTGCAATGCCAAGGGCACGCGCGGCGGCAAAAAACTGCGCGACCGTCTCTTCGTTCGGTGATGGCAAGGTACGCAGCAGCCCCGTGCCGCCGGCGAGCATGATCCGTGCCGCAGCGAATCCGGTGGCGAGCGAACACTCGGCATTCCAGGCATCCATTTGTGTGCGTGGCTCGAGCCGAAGCGTCCAATTCTGACCGTCAAAACTCAGATCCTGTTCGGGAAGCTGGAGTTCAACCGCACCACGCTCGCGGGCACGCTGCTGTCTGACTGTGCCGAACTCGGGCAATGCGGAGATCGGCTCGGGCAGCGGCTCGCCGACATCGTATCGAGCTTGCAGGGCAGGGTAGTCGAGCCGTTCGCGCACGTGCACGACGGCACGACGGACGCGTCCCCGCAGCAACGCACCGTCCGCCGCGGTTTCGAGCTGCCACAGGACGGCCGGTCGGTCCTGGCTCGCGACAAGACTCGCGATTTCTTCGGTGAGGATGCGCGGGTACAGCGGAACGCTGCCGTCCGGCAAGTAAATGGTTTCGCCACGTCGACGCGCTTCCACGTCGAGCGCGCTGTCAACCGGAACGAACGCCCCCACATCGGCAATCGCGTAGAACAGGGTGAACCCCTCGGCACTGTCCTCGGTGCCGCGTTCAATGCGAACGGCCTGGTCGAGGTCCTTTGAGCCCGGCGGGTCGATCGTGACCAGCTCGAGATCGCGCGCGTCGAAGCGCTCCGTGCTAAACGCATCCGACGCTGCGGCTGCGGCGTGTTCAAGCTCGGGGACGAACTCTGCGCTGAGCTCGAATTTCTCTCGGATGTACTGGAAATCGAGTTCTGCCATACTCCGGGGTGGTGCGCCAAGGCCGTTCTCGACGCTCGATTCCTTGGCATTGCCGGGAGTGTGAGTCATGCGGGGAGGCTACCGCACCGTCGCCGAATTAATACCGAATTCTTTGGGCTCTACACTCCGGAAGGTGACCACGATGCGGCAGCAGCGCACGGACGATGACTCGGCGAGCGCCGTCACCAGGGGCCCTGCGCCGAAGAGTCCATCCCTCGCAGCCAACCTTCCTCGAATCATCGCGGCGGTACTGAGCGGTGTATTGCTCGCCTGGTCATATGCCCTGGAGCCGAGCGTGGTGGCGGCATGGTTCGCACCGATTCCCCTGCTGATCGCGGCAATGCGGGTTCGCTGGACGCATTCGCTCGCCTTGGGTGCTCTCGCGGGCGCAATCGCATCCGCCTCGCTGTTTGGGTACATGGTCGGGCTTGGCGGCCCGGTGGATGCGCTGCTCATTACCGTCGCTCGTGCGGCGCAATGGGCACTCTTCGCCGTCATTGCCAGAGTGGTCGCGGTACGACTTCGATCGGCACCGGGGGTGTGGGTGCTGCCGGCGCTCATGGCCGGTTTCGAAGTGCTTACGGCGGCGGTATCGCCCCACGGTTCGGGCGGCTCGATTGTGTACAGTCAACTCGACGCGATACCGGTAATCCAGATTGCCTCCGTCGGGGGAGTTGCCGCGATCGCCTTCCTACTCGGTCTGTGGGCCAATATCGTGGCCTATCTCGCGGTGCTGGGTCTCGAACATCGATGGCGCGAGCTACCCAGTGTGGTGGCTCACGTACTGATCGTCTTGCTGTGCCTCGGATACGGTAGTTGGCGAGTCGCCGCACCATCGCCGACAACTGAGGCGAAGGGTCCGGTTGTAGCCATGATCGGGACAAGCCGATTCGAAGGCGTCCCGGAGAATTGGCAAGAGGTGTGGGAAGCGTATATCCCTGCTATCACCTCGGTAGCCGAAGAACAGGGCGCTCAGATCGCTGTGCTTCCCGAGAAAATCTTTCAGGTGGATGCGGATGAAATCAATCTCGTCCTCGAGGAATTCCAGGGGCAGGCAGCACAAGACAACCTCACGCTCGTGGTGGGCGTCGACGAACGAACCACGGCGGCGGATGGCAGTGAGATCGCCTACAACCGTGTCTATTCGGTCTCACCGGAGGGGGAGATCGCCGTCTACGACAAGCGGCACATGATCCCCGGAGGCGAATCGCATTTCACTACCGGTTCCGGTCCCAAGGTGACCAGCGCTGCAGGAGCGTCAGCGAGCTTGCTGATCTGTAAGGACATGGACTTCCCGAATACGGTGCGCGACTCCGTTGCCGGGGCGGCAGTGATATTGGTACCGGCTTGGGATTTTTTCGAGGATGCATGGTTCCATTCCCGGATCGCGGTGCTGCGCGGGGTTGAAAACGGCGTGCCGATCGCGAGAGCCGCGCGGGATGGCTTCCTTACTCTGAGCGATGCGACCGGCCGCATCATCCTCGAGGAGACCGCTGAAGTTGAAGAGGTCCGCGCGTTAGTCGGGCGGATCCCGCCTGCGACACCGACGGCCTATGCCTTGGTGGGGGATGTATTCGGTTGGGCTGCGCTGGGCTTTTTCGGTGTGGTGATGCTGGTCTTGCTCAGCCGGAATCCTCACCGAAATGAGCATCCTTCGAGGGAATCAACAGGAGCGACGCCAGTGGAGCAACCGCAAGTAGCGCGAAACTGATCGGATAGCCAACCAGCGTAATGAGCGCACCGAGTGCGGGCGGCGCCACGGAAGTGGTGATGAATTGCCCGGTGTTTTGAATGCCGAGCGCTTTACCGGACCATCGCGGTCCCGCAGCTTCCGCGACGGAAGTGAAGGCGAGTCCGTTATCGGCAACGCTGATCGTGGTTGCGAGGATGAACAGCACGGCAGCAGCAACCTCAATTTGTACTGCTGCGACACCAGCGAGTGCGAGAAACAGCAGGATTCCCGTGAGCGCAACCCAGCGCAAGACTCGTACTCGACTTCCCACTCGGTCGCTCAGCGCTCCAATGGCGATGCGGCCGAACGCACCCACAAACTGTGCCGCAGCAACAATGCCCCCAGCGAGCGCAGCATCCATTTCGAGACCGACCACAAACCAGACCAATCCGAAGGTGGACAGGGTGAACTGGGGCACCACCAGCAGCACCGATACGGTGTGAATGCGCAGGAGGAATGTGCTGCGCCGGTAGGGGTTGGTCGATTTTCCGTTCATCACTGTCCCACCCGCGGTAACCGTGGTCGCGATGATCGGCGGATTGTGAATGCCAATCAAACACACTACGGCGAACGCGAGTGTAACGAGCCCGGAGACCAGCAGCGTGGCGGATATTCCATGGGCCTCGGCGGCAGGTGGAATAACGAGCGCCGCGATGGCAACGCCAAGTGGCTGAGACATCTGGCGTATGCCCATGGCGAGGCCGCGTCGGTGTTGCGGAAACCAGCCGACGACCACGCGACCGCTTGCGGCATTCACGCTGGCGGCACTCGCACCGACAAGGACCAGCACCGCACCGAGGAGAATGAAGTTGGCGGCGAGCGGCGCGAGCATCGCGAACAGGCCAGCGAGCCCGGTACCGAGCGCGATTACCATCCGCTCGCCTCGGCGGTCGGCAAGCCAGCCCCAGGCAATGAGCGTGAGCATCATGCCGAAGTTTGGCGCCGCGGCAAGCAGGCCTGCTTCCGCGAGGGTCATGCCCTCTTGAGTGTGCAGCAGCGGTATGACGAATACCGGAACCGAAACGAGCACGGTGCCCGCGGCCTGGGCGAGGACGCTAAGGAGAAGTGCCCACCAGGCTTTGGGATGGATCATATTCCCCGATAGTAGTGAGCGACGCGAATTCCCGCGTAGGCATTGCACCTAGCGCTCATCATGGTTCGTACTTCAACCATGATGAGCGCCAGCTGCAATGACAACGGCGCCCAAACCCACCACTGGAAAACAAAAATCTCGGCACACCGTGAGAACGATGTACCGAGATTCCACTTCGTGCGCGAAGGGGGACTTGAACCCCCACGACCTAATGCGGTCACTAGCACCTCAAGCTAGCGCGTCTACCAATTCCGCCATCCGCGCGAAGTGTGTCTGACATAACTTTCGTTGTGTCGGGCACGAGGAACTACATTAGCACCGTATTTTCGAGATCTGCAAATTACGTCGGTGTGACGCCAAAATGACTCCAGCCAACGCCAATCTGTGCGCCTCAGTATGGTTGGCATTATGACCTCTGAAAATCCGCTGCTTAACGACCCAACGGTGATCGCAACGCGAGAGCTGATCCGCATTGACACCACGAACTGGGGCAACGGTCGAAGCGAGGGGGAGCGGGAAGCCGCGGAGTACCTCGACGCGCGGTTGAAAGCGATGGGGCTGGAAACCACGGTGTTTGAATCGGAGCCGAGGCGAACATCCCTTGTCGCCCGCGTCCGCGGCGCAAACCCGGAAAAGCCCGCGCTGGTCCTGCACGGACACACCGACGTCGTGCCGACGAATGCGGCGGATTGGAGCGTGGATCCGTTTGCGGCCGAGGTGAAAGACGGCTGCATCTGGGGCCGCGGCGCGGTCGATATGAAAAACATGGATGCGATGATCATCACCGCTCTCGAGCAGATTTTTGCGACAGGAAAGCTCCCAGAACGGGATCTCATCATCGCGTTTTTTGCGGATGAGGAAGATGGCGGAAAGCTCGGCGCGCACTACGCGGTGAATGAGTTCCCCGAGCTCTTCGAAGGCGCAACCGAGGCGGTGAGCGAGGTCGGTGGCTACTCAATCGCGATCGATGGGAAACGGGCCTACCTCTTGCAGACCGGCGAGAAGGGAATGGTGTGGCTCAAGCTGCGGGCAAAGCGCCCAGCAGGGCACGGCTCCCGATTCGTCGCCCGTGAGCACAACGCGGTGACCAGTCTCGCCGAAGCGATCGTTCGGCTGACACATCACGACTGGTCGCTGCGGCTGACCGACACCACGCGAGACATGATCGACGCACTGTGTGCCCTCACCGGCGAAGACGCCACCCAGATCTCACCGGATGAGCTGGTGTTGCGCACCGGCTCCGCAGCGAGCTGGCTGACCGCGGCGCTGCGAACGACCGTGAACCCGACCCAGCTTGATGCCGGCTACAAGCACAATGTCATTCCTTCGGAAGCAACTGTGGCGATTGACGCCCGTCCGCTTCCCGGTGAGGAAGAAGCATTCCTCGAGACCGTTCGCGAACTGGTTGGGCCCGGTATCGATGTTGAAATTGACTGGAAATTCCTCGGTGCTGAAGCCCCTTCATCCGGCCCAATCGTCGACGCCGCCACGGCGGCACTCGACCGTCATGACCCCGGCGCCATCGTGATTCCATATCTCCTTCCCGCGGGAACGGACAATAAATCCCTCGCGCGACTGGGCATTAATGGCTACGGCTTCGCACCGTTGAAGCTGCCGCTGGATCTGGATTTCCCCGCAATGTTCCACGGGGTGGATGAACGGGTGCCGCTGGAATCCCTCGTGTTTGGCCGCGAGGTGCTTGCCGACTTTTTGCTCAACTATTAGGGCGTAGACTCTCTCGCTGGTCATTACGCAAATAGAAAGCTGAGCGCATGAGCTGGTTTGATGCGATCATCCTCGCCATCGTGCAGGGTCTCACGGAGTTTCTCCCCATTTCTTCGAGCGCGCACGTTCGGATTGTGGGGGAACTCGTCGGCACGGCCGACCCCGGTGCGACCTTTACCGCGATTATCCAGATCGGTACGGAACTTGCCGTGCTGGTGTACTTCTGGAAGGACATCGTTCGCATCATCAGACAGTGGCTTGGTTCGCTGCGCGGCAAGGTGCCTCGGAACGACCCGGATGCCCGAATGGGCTGGCTGATAATTATCGGCTCGATTCCGATTGTGGTGCTCGGCGTGCTGTTGCAAGACCTCATTCGCGATCAGTTCCGATCCCTGTGGATCATCGCCACCACGCTCGTCGTGTTCGGTATTTTCCTCGGCATTGCGGATGTGCTGGGCAAACGCGAGAAGCAACTCGACAAGCTCAATATGAAAGACGGCCTGATCTACGGATTCGCGCAGGCAATGTCCTTGATCCCCGGTGTGTCCCGATCGGGTGGCACGATTACCGCAGGACGCCTGATGGGTTACGACCGGCCATCGGCGGCGCGATATGCATTCTTGCTCGCCGTCCCCGCAGTGCTCGGCTCCGGTGGCTACGAGCTCTATAACGCACTCACCGAGACGAGTGAGGCAACGGCCATTGCCTGGGGGCCAACGATCCTGGCGACGATTATCGCCTTCGCGGTCGGCTGGGCCGTGATCAAATTCCTCATGAAGTGGATCGAAACCCGTAGCTTCATGCCGTTCGTGATCTACCGAATTGCGCTCGGGACGCTGCTGTTTGTGTTGCTCGCCTTTGGCGTAATCGACCCGCTTTCCGGTACTGCCTAACAACTGCGTAGACTAGGCGAGTGATTCGCACTACGACTTGGACTTCGCCTGAGGTACCCAAACTCTCAGGAAACCCCGTTCCCGTTTCGCTGTTCAATACCGCGACCGAGGAAATCGAGCCGGTAAAGACCGTGTCGGGGGTCGCACGCTTATATGTCTGTGGCATCACCCCCTACGACGCGACTCACCTCGGGCATGCCGCGACCTATCTCGCGTTTGACACGCTGGTGCGTGCGCTCAAGCAGGCCGAGGTGCAGGTCGAATACTCTCAAAACATCACCGACGTTGATGACCCACTCTTTGAGCGTGCGAATGCCACGAATGTTGACTGGCAAGAGCTTGCTGCGAGCCAGACGGATCTTTTCCGCGGCGATATGGCAGCGCTTCGGGTGGTGGCGCCCACGGATTATGTCCGCGTTCAGGATGTCATTCCTGAGATCGCGGAAGCGGTCGGCGTCTTGCTCGAAAAGGGCGTGGGCTACACCGTTGCGACACCCGAGGCGACGGGGGAGGACGTCTATTTCGACCTCGCCGCAGCGCAGCAAGGTGATCTCTATGACCTCGGTGGCATGAGCCACTTCTCCCCAGAACAACTCGCGGAGTCTTTCGTCGAGTTTGGGGGCGACCCCGAGCGACCTGGCAAGCGTTCCCCCCTTGATCCGCTGCTGTGGCGTGCGGCGCGGGATGGCGAACCGAGCTGGGATTCGCCCGCGGGAATGGGGCGTCCCGGATGGCATGTCGAGTGTGCCGTCATCGCGACTCGTACCCTCGGGGATTCGGTCAGCGTCCAGGCAGGTGGCCGCGACCTGCGGTTCCCGCACCATGAGATGACCGCCGCGCACGCGGCCGCGATCACCGATGAACGTTTTACCGAGCACTACGCACACGCGGGACTGGTTGCCTTCGAAGGCACGAAGATGTCGAAATCCCTCGGCAACCTCGTGCTCGTCTCGAAGCTGACGGAAGCCGGTCACGATCCGGCCGCGATCCGGTTGACGGTACTCGCGCACCACTACCGGGAGAACTGGGAGTGGTTCGACACCGAACTGCTGAGAGCAACCGAGCGTCTCGAGACCTGGCGCGCCGCGGCGAAGCGCGCCACACAGTCGGAGGAAATCACTTCGGCTCCCGATAGCTCGGCACAGATTCGGGCAGCAATCGCGAATGACCTTGATACGCCGCGGGCGATCGAGCTGGTGGATGCGTGGGCTGCTGTGGAGCACCCGGATGCCGCGCTCATCGAGGTCGTGGACGCGATACTCGGGATCGACCTGGCGGGCTAGAGTTCGAAACGCGCTGTGCAGCGCTTATTCGCTCCGTAGCGCCGTGACCTTCGGCGAGCGCTAGCGCTCCCTAGCTCCGCGGTTCGTTGCCGCGACCTGCAGCCCCGTCCTCGTCATCGTCTCGAGCGAGGAAGCGCTCAAATTCGGCCGCGATCGCGTCACCGGTGGCCGCATCCGAGTCAACAACGTCTCGAGCCTCTTCGAGATAACGCACGTAGGTCTGCAGATCCTCGTCAGACTCCACCGCATCCGTGATCTGTTTCTCCCAGGTGATCGCTTCGGCGAGCAGTTCACTGCGATCAAATTCGAGACCGAGCAGATCGCTGAGCTTGTCCATGATCGCCAGCTGCGCCTTCGGCGAAGAGTTCTCGGTGCCGCCGGTGTAGTGGGGCACCGACGCCCACATCGACACGACCTGCATGCCAGCTTCGCGGGCAGCGTGTGCGAGCACTCCGGGGATCCCGGTCGGCCCCTCGTACTTTGACTCTTCAAGTGCGAGTTCCGTACGGGTCTGGTCGTTATCGCTCGTGAGGAAAACCTGGATATCGCGGGTGTGCGGCGCATCCGCGAGCAGCGCCCCCACGATGACGATGCGAGTGATCGACTCTCGTTCGCACGCCTCAATCACCTCGCGAGCGTAGGTGCGCCAGCGCATGGACGGCTCGGTACCGGTCAGGGTGTAAATCCGTTGCGGTTCGGGCGAAATCTCGGCGTCATCGATACTTTGCGGAACAATTGGGCCGGTCAGCGTGGTCGCTGGCCAGCGGATGACACGCCGACCTTCGTCGTTGAACTCTGAGCGGGGTCGATGCGTCGCGTATTCGTAGTAGTCCTCATCGTCGATGCGTCGGATGACACGATTCACGCCGATGTGCCGTCGCAACTCTTCGACGGCCTCGCTCGCAGCTTCACCAGCATCACTCCATCCGAGCATGGCGAGCACGAGCGTGCGACCTGCGCGAAATGAGTTGGGGGTGGCGGAATGAGGCACAGTTAAAACTCCTGAAGTGGTTAAGCGGTTCTCTCCAGCCTAAACGCGATCACGGTCCCGCGTAGACTAGGGCGCTATGACCGCCAATTCTCCGGCGGCCGTTCTCTGGGATATGGACGGCACGCTTGTCGAAACCGAACCCTATTGGATCACTGCCCAATCAGGCCTTCTGGAACGCCACGGGCTGCCACCACTGACACCCGACCAAGACCTCCAGCTCGTCGGGAGTTCGCTTCCCGCTGCTGCAGAGCTTTTTCGCAGCCTCGGAGTGCCCATGGCCATCGAAGAAATTGTGGCCACCATTTCCAATGAGGTCATTGATCTCATCAGCGGTGGCCTTATCGTCCGCCCAGGTGTGCACGAGCTGCTCGCAGAATTGCACGCACATGACGTGCCGACCGCGATCGTCACGAATTCGGGTCGAGACCTGGTGGATGCGGTGCTCCCGCACCTGAATGGCCACGAGTTCGACACCATCATCACCAGCGAAAGCGTCAGCAACGGCAAGCCCCATCCCGAGGGGTACTTGCTCGCGGCTGAACAACTCGGCGTCAGGAGCGAGCACTGCGTCGTTCTCGAAGACTCAGTGAACGGACTCGGGGGCGCGATTGCGGCCGGTGCGGTGCCAATCGGGATTCCCTTTGAGATAGCCCTCGAACCAAACCCAAGTTTCATTCGCGTGGAATCGCTCGAAGAGTTGGACTGGATCTCGCTCCAGGCCCTCTTTCGAAATTTCCTCAGTGCCGGCGCTCGTCGCTAGCTGCCACACCACTATCTTTGCCACCCCAATCAACGAAACGAGATCAATGCACGCTGCCCCAGCATCCGGCCCTTTTCGAGCCGGAGAACGAGTTCAACTCACCGATCCAAAGGGTCGGCTCACGACCATCTGGCTTGAGTCGGGGAAGCAGATGCACTCGCATCAGGGCACGATTGCGCACGATGAGCTAATCGGCCTCGCGGATGGTTCGGTCATCGCCAGCAGTGAGGGCACTCAGTACTTGGCGCTGCGGCCACTGCTGACCGACGTCATCATGTCGATGCCACGAGGCGCCGCGATCATCTATCCGAAGGATGCGGCCATGATTCTCGCGAAGGCCGATATCCGGCCCGGTGCGCGCGTGGTGGAAGCGGGAGTTGGTTCCGGGGCACTGTCACTGTGGATTCTGCGAATGCTTGGCGGTACAGGATCACTGAAGAGCTTCGAGCGTCGCCCCGAATTCGCCGATGTTGCCCGCGGCAACGTTGTCAGTGTTACGGGCGCCGAACCCGAGAACTGGGAGATCGTGCTGGGCGATCTTCAGGATGCGCTTCCCGGCGCCTGTGAGCCCGGCTCCGTCGATCGCGTGGTGCTGGACATGCTCGCGCCATGGGAATGCTTACCTGCAATCTCAGACGCGCTTGTCCCGGGCGGTGTGCTGCTCTGCTACGTCGCCACGGCAACCCAACTTTCGCGCGTGGCGGAGGAGATTCGCGCATCGGGAAACTACTCGGAGCCGGATGCGGAAGAAACGATGGTGCGCGGCTGGCACGTGCAGGGACTCGCTGTCCGCCCGGACCATCGGATGGTCGCCCATACCGGATTTCTGATTTCGGCGCGTCGGCTCGCCCCCAACACCGTGCTCCCGGCAAAGCAGGTGCGCGGGTCGAAGACTCCCGCTTCGCTGGCGGATACCGAAGCCTGGACCCCGAGCGATGATGCGGCGTGGACCTCCGCTGCACTTGGTGAGCGCCAAGTCAGCGATAGGGTGCTCCGTAAACGCGGACGAGAAGCCACCAACGGCGCGGAACGAACCCGCGCGGCAGCTTCGGGGGACATAATGGACTCCGGCAGCCAACAGCCAACCGAACACAACGAAGGGAAGGCGACCGAGTGATCGTCGCGAAATTCCGTAAGCCAGCCATCGCAGCCCTGGGAGTAGTGGCACTTGCCGGACTCACCGCTTGCGCACAGATTCCCGCGAGTGACAACGTCACCAATTGCGAGCCGGCGACAGCCTTCGCGGTAGAAGTGACCGGGGATGGCGAAGGCCAGGTCATTAACGAGAATGCGATCGCTTCGTTCGGACTCTCCATCGCTCTGGAAGACGGCACCGAGATTGTCTCGCCGACCGAACTCATGCAGATGCCCGACGGCACGGTGGGTCCGGTAAACCTCAACTACCTGAGTAGCTTCCCCGCACCCATGTTTGGCGGCATGCCCGTGGACTTCTCCTCGGTGGGTGAAGCAATGAAGTGCGCTCAGGCGGGCGAACAGGTTAACGCGACGATGCGAGTTGACCAGCTCTTCCCTGAAGAGATGGCGGCGTCGCTTCCGGAAGACCTTGCCTCCCAGTCAGCCATCGTCTCGGTCGACGTCAACCAGGTCTATCACTCCGCTGCATCCGGTCGTATCAGCCCCCAGCAGAATGGCATTCCCGCCGTTGTCACCGCACCCGACGGCACTCCCGGAGTGACGATGCCGCAGGAGCAAGCACCGACTGAGCAGCGAGTCGGTGTCACCATCAACGGCTTCGGGCCCAAGGTTGAGGAAGGGCAAAAGCTCACCCTGCACCTGAGTGCATTTGGTTGGACAGACGGAACCCAGCTGCTGACCACCTGGGGCAACCAGGGTCCCGCGCTCCAGCTTCCCGCCGGTCCTGGCGACGCGGTATACGACATTACGACGCAGCTGGTTGGCAAAAGCGTCGGTTCCCAGGTCGTCGTAGTGGTGCCTGCGAGCGCGATCGCCGCGGCGCCGGATAGCTCCTTCGGTCCGGACCTGGGTCAGGGCGACGCTGTCGTTTTTGTCGTCGACATTCTCGGGGCCGAATCGCTCGACGCACAGTAGCGCAGCGTCGAGTAATTCACCTCACTGCCACGGCCTCAGCGGCACACCGTCGCAATCAACACCTCGTAGAAATTGGACCTCATGCGTTCTCGCTCATCACTACTCGTTGCTGGTGCACTCAGCCTTGCGCTCATCCTTAGCGGATGCGCCGGCACAGACCCGGAGTCTTCGACCGGCCCGACACCAGATATCGGCGCGTCACCGAGCTTCGAGATCATCGAGGACGGTGAAGCCATTTCCAACGCGGTCATTTCAGAGAACTTCGGCGACACTCCCGAGGTGACGTTGCCAGCTGCAGATCTTGTGGGCGAGCAAATGGAACGAACCATTGTCGTGGAGGGCGACGGCGAGCCACTGACCAGTGAGTCGATGGTCGTCATGAAGCAGGGTGTCTACGACCTGGGCACCGGCGAGGGCGGTGAGTTCATGCCAATTCAGGGTGGTGTGCAACTCAACAATCCACAGCTTCCCGCGTATATGGCAGCAATGCTCGCTGATGTGCCGGCAAACTCGCGAATCGGGGTGATTGTTCCGGCCGAAGTCATGCTTGGCAGCACCACGGGTGCCGAAAATGTGTCGCCGATGCTGCTGGTCCTCGATGTGCAGAGCATCGCAGCCGGGGACGCTGCCGATGGCGAACCGCAAGAAGCAACCCAGGATCTAGTGACGGTCACGGGGGAACCGGGTGCGCAGCCCACCATCGAGGTGCACTCGGATCAGCCGGAACCCACCGAGCAGGTCATCGACGTCACAATCAAGGGTGACGGTGCCACCGTCGAGGCCGGTGACTTCGTGACCGTGCAGTACACGGGCTTGCTGTTCAGCGACGGCACGGAATTCGACTCGAGCTGGACCAACGGGGGGACTCCGATCTCCTTTGAAACCACCGGGGTAGTGGAGGGATTTGCCAACGCACTGGTAGATCAAACGGTCGGCTCCCGTATCACGACCGTGTTCCCCTCGGAGCTGGGCTACGGCGACCAAGACACCGGCACCATCCCTCCCGGTTCCACGCTCGTGTTCGTCGTCGACATTATTGCCACGATGTAGCGTCGAATTATGGCCGCGAAACCAAACCCCGCCCTTTCTGCAAGCCACCAACGCCAGATGCGATTGCTCGTCCGACTGCTCGAGGCCCCGCATCCGATCACCTCGGAAGAAATCTACCAGTCGGTCGCGGAATATCGTCAGCGTTATGATGCCGAAGGCCGAAGCGACAGTCTCGAGAAGATGTTTGAGCGCGACCGAGCGCTGCTGGCAGATACCGGCATTGAGATTGAAACCGTGGCCGATCCAACAGCTCCGGGGGATCGCGCGCGCTATCGGTATCAGGTGAAGCAGGATGCGGCCGGTGGTACCAGCATTGAACTCACAGCCGAAGAGATTTTGCTGGTCAATGAGGCCACTTCGGCGTGGCTCGACCCGAACCTGCAGTCTGCCGCTCGCCAGACCTTCGTAAAGCTGCTCGGTCAGGGCGACTCGGGCGCCGAACTCCAGCCATCCTCGCCCCGCACGGTGGTCTCGACTGCGCCGCAGTTTGGTGCGCTTCGTGACGCGGTGGCGAATCGACGCCGGATCGGATTCGAATACCTGAAGCAACAGAGCGCCACCCCTGAGCAACGGGACGTGGATGCCCTGCACCTCTTTGTCCACCGCGGCCGGTGGCTCCTGCACGGCTATGACCACCATCGGAGTGCACCGCGAAACTTCCTCCTCACGCGCATCCTCTCGGACATCACCGATCTCGGTGCACACGATCGAAAGTTGCCGCGCGATAGGGATGTCGTCGCCTCGCTGGAGGCTCTCGCGGAAGAGAATCCGGTTTGGGTGCAAGTGAAAGTCGGCAGCGAGGCACAGGTCCGCCTCAGCGCGCGGGGAGAGCCGGTGTCGACGGCGGACAACCACGATGGTTGGCAAGAACTCCTCGTACGCGATTGGGACCACGGTTTGCTCACGGATGAGCTCGCCGGTCTCGGTACACAGGTGCACGTGGTGAAACCAGCTGCCGTGCGCGATGGCGTCCGCGAACGACACGAAACAATGCTGCGCGTACATTCCGACGCCGCGGCAGCGCATCCGAACCCGGCGGAAGAAGGCGAGTGATGGCGCAATCAACTCGAATTGACCCGGTGCTGATCATGTCGGTGCTCACCTTCCTTCGCCGACACGAACACGGCTACGATCTCGCCGACATGGCGAGCTATTTCGGTGTCAGTAGCGAGCGGATGCTCGAGGTGATCGAGTTTCTTTGGGTACTTGAATTCCCGGACACGGTGCTGAGCGGTTCGGAGAACATGTTTGACTTCGATGCCGAGGGACTCGAGGCGGAAGAACCGTGGGTGAAACTCACCCACGATCCCGCTGCCAGAGTGGCACGACGTTTCGACCCGCAGGAACTCGCGACGGTGCTGATTGGACTCGACGCGATTCGAGAGCACCGAAGCGAATCCGAACGGGAAATCATTGACCGGCTCTCCGCGAAATTACTCGGTCGTGATCCCGAGACCGGTGCGAAAAACCGTGACGAGAACCCGGTGATCACCGCAATGCGTCGTGCACTTGATCGTGGCACGCAGCTCGAACTGGACTATTTTGCTGAACACGCCGATGCACCTGAACGACGGGTCGTTGACCCGCTTCGACTCGAAGTACATGGTGCGATGGTCTATCTCAGCGCCTATTGTCATCTGCGGCAGGGGATGCGCTGGTTCCGTCATGACCGGATTCTTTCCTTCAAAGAGCGTGACGAGCCGATCGGGACGTACAGCGAGACTGAACGCAATCACCCGCTTCAGGTGCGGGGAAAATCGATGCCGGAGCTGGAGCTAGCGATCGCACCGAGCGCGTTCTCCACGTTGCGACCGTATTTGAACGGCAAGAAGTTTCCGCCGCTCGACGCGGATGGCTTCTCACGCTGCCGAGTCTTCTTCCGCTCGTATCACGTGGCGGCAAAACTCGCTGCCGAGCATGCCGGTGCCGTCATCGTAGAAGGGCCGCCCGAGGCACGCGCATTTATGGCCTCTTGGGCACAAGCGGCACTTGCGAATGAGCGCACGGAATCCTAGTAGAGCGCGTAGACTTGATGAATTATGTCGTGGTGGTCGTGGGTGCTCATTTGGACGGGACTCGTAGTCCTGCTCATCGCAGTGCTCGTGATCGGTGCGCTCTGGCTATGGCGGAAGCTCACGGCGCTCATGCCGGAAATTGACCGACTGCAGCTGCTGAACGAAGAACTGGGCAGGCTTGCTGAAGAAGCCGCAGTGCCATACGAACCCCGTCGATCTGCCATCCTGCGACCTTCGCGCGAGGTGTTTGATGAGCGGGACGCGTTCGTCGAAGCAAGAGACGCACGCCGAGAGGAACGACGCGAGCGAAAGCTCGAACACGCAAATACACTGATACACGCCGATCCGATGCAGTACGCATATTTGGTCGAGCACCCTAGGAAGGGACAATAGATGCCACTGGGAAATATGGGGGGATGGACTTTTGTCATCCTCGTCATCATTATTCTGCTGCTCTTTGGCGCCACTCGACTGCCGAAATTGGCCAAGAGTCTCGGGGAGTCGATGCGTATTTTTCGCGGTGAGATGAAGTCGATGAATGCTGATGACTCAAAAGCCGGTACCGAAAATGGCACCGCACAACGAGCGTCCGACGCGGGCACGGCACCGAACAGCGCATCCGACACAAGCGATCGGAAGCCAACCGACTCCGCTTCGGACGGCCCCGACACCGCAGCTAGGTAGCGTCGATGGCGGCTACGCCGCGGAAGCGATCGAAATACTCGAATAAACGCAATCCGGAAGGACGGATGCGGTTTGTCGAGCACCTCATCGAGTTCCGCAACCGACTGATCGTGTGTGCGATCGCGATCGTAATCGGCATGATTGGCGGATTTCTACTTACCGACTCGGCGCTCGATCTCATCCGTCGCCCCATCGAAATCATCTCGGAGTCTCGCGACGGTCGAGTCTCAATCAACTTTGCCAATGTGACCACCGGCTTCGATCTGCGCATGCAGATCGCGTTGACGCTTGGCATCGTGATCGCATCTCCGGTGTGGCTCTACCAGGTGTGGATGTTTCTCATGCCCGGACTCAAGAAGACTGAGCGACGCTACGCCATTGGCTTCCTTGGCGCCGCGATCCCACTGTTTCTTGGGGGAGTTGCGCTCGGCTTCGTGCTGATGCCACGCATGATCGAAGTGATGGCGATGTTCGTGCCCACCGAGGATACGGTGTTTTATGACGCCAAGACCTACTACTCCTTTGTATTGACCCTGTGCCTGGCCGTGGGCGTGGCATTTGTCGTGCCGGTCATTCTGGTGATGTTGAATTTCGCCGGTCTGATTTCGGGAAAGTCGATTTTGAGTGGCTGGCGCTGGGCAGTGCTTATCGCGGCACTCTTTGGCGCGATTTCGACCCCGGCAGCGGATGTCCTGAGCATGATCCTGCTGATGATCCCGATGATCGCGCTCTACTTCATTGCGGTTGGAATTGCCCTCTTGCATGACCGGCGACAGCGAAAACGGGATGAGAAACTAAGTAAAGACCTTCTGAGCAACACCGAGGTGGGAGAGTAGCTTGACTGAGCCAAGCGCCGCTGAACGGTTCGCCCGTGCAAAGAAGCGCGCGACACTTCCCGAGCTTGAACTCTTTCGAAGCCTGCAACGCTTCGACCTCGACGACTTTCAAACAGCATCCTGTGAATCGCTCGAAGCGGGCCGATCGGTGCTCGTTGCCGCACCGACGGGTGCGGGAAAAACGATCGTTGCCGAGTTCGCCGTATTTCTTGCGATGCGGGACCCGAACGCCAAGATTTTCTACACCGCGCCCATCAAGGCGCTCTCGAATCAAAAATACCGCGAGTTCGTTGCCGACTATGGCCCGAGCGAAGTCGGGCTGCTCACCGGTGATGTCAATATCAACTCCCAAGCGCGCATTGTGGTGATGACCACCGAGGTGCTCCGCAATATGATCTACGCGGGCAGCGAGCTGATGACCGACCTCGCGTACGTGGTGATGGACGAAGTTCACTATCTCGCGGACCGTTTCCGCGGCGCGGTGTGGGAAGAAATCATTATCCACCTGCCCAGTGAAGTCCGGTTGGTGTCGCTTTCGGCTACCGTCTCGAACGCGGAGGAATTCGGCGATTGGCTCCAGGCCGTGCGCGGTGAGACCGACGTGATTGTGTCGGAGGTTCGACCAACACCGCTGTATCAGCACGTCCTCGTCGGGTCGCGACTGCACGACCTCTTCCGCACCAAACGCGAGCAATTGACCGACCAGGTCAACCCGGACCTCGTTCGAGCGGTGCAACAATACCGGGGCACCGGCGGCTACGGCCGGTCACGTCGCGGGCGAGACGTTCCACGGCACACCCCCAGGCTCGATCGGGGACCGTTCGTTGACATGCTCGACGAGTATGAGCTGCTTCCCGCAATCTTCTTTATTTTTTCTCGAGCCGGATGCGACGCTGCCGTGCAGCAGGTGGTTCGCACCGGAGTGCGGTTGACCTCTCGTCAAGAGCAAGATGAGATTCGCTGGATCGTGGAGGAACGCACGAGAAATATTCTCGAGGAAGACCTCGCGGCACTCGGTTTCTGGGAATGGCAGGATGCGCTGGAACGCGGCGTCGCAGCGCACCACGCGGGACTCTTACCCGCATTCAAAGAGATCGTTGAGGAGCTGTTTCAGCGCAAGCTCGTCAAGGTCGTCTTCGCCACCGAAACGCTCGCCCTCGGCATCAACATGCCGGCACGCACCGTGGTGCTCGAGAACCTCGAGAAATTTAATGGTGTCTCACGCGTGCCCATCACGCCGGGGGAGTACACACAACTCACCGGCCGCGCCGGACGCCGAGGAATCGACACCGAGGGGCACGCGATCGTGCAGTGGCGTGAAGGCGTGCAGCCCGAGGGTGTGGCGAGCCTGGCATCCAAGCGCTCGTACCCGCTCAACTCTTCATTCCGACCTACCTACAACATGACGGTGAACCTCACTGATCGCTTCGGACGTGAACGCACCCGGGCACTACTGGAATCATCATTCGCTCAGTTTCAGGCCGATCGAGCGGTCGTGGATATTGCCCGGCGAGTCAAGCAGCAGCGCGAAGCATTGGCTGGGTACGCCGAGGCAATGCACTGCGATCGCGGTGACTTTCTCGAATACTCGAAGATCCGCCGCCAACTCAGCGAACTCGAGAAACAAAAAATCCTCAAGGACGATCCGAAAGCGAATGCGCGTCGCGAGGAACGCAGCCAGGAGTTGCAGGCGCTGCGGTCCCAAATGCGCAAACACGGCTGCCACGACTGCCCAGAGCGAGAAGACCACGCCAGGTGGGCAGAACGCTATTGGAAGCTCATGCGCGATACCGATCGACTCAGCAATGAGATTTCCCGTCGAACCGGCGCGGTTGCGCGAACCTTCGACCGGCTCACCGATCTGCTTCTCGAACTTGGCTATCTCAAACAGGGAGAGACCGAGGATGAACTCAACACCACCGCACACGGGCAGCGGTTGAAACGGATCTTTGGTGAGCGCGATCTGCTGGTTGCCGAATGCATCCGCCGGCAGGTGTGGCTCAACCTCGAGCCGGAAATGCTCGCCGCGATGGCCTGTGCGCTCACCTATGAACCTCGCCGCGAAGAAGAAAATCCGCCCATTGGCCACCTGCCGAAGGGCGCATTTCGCGAGTCGCTCGCCCGCACTGAAGAGCTCTGGGAGCGACTCGACCACCTCGAACACGAGCACCGAGTGCCGCGTACGAACGAGCTCGCAACCGGACTCGTGCCGGCAATGTACCGGTGGGCCTGCGGTTTCCCGCTCGATCGGGTGCTTGAGAAAGCCGATTTGGCGGCCGGTGACTTCGTGCGCTGGTGCAAGCAAGCCATAGACCTACTGGACCAGATTTCCCAAGTGGAAACCGGCAAGCTGTCGACCGCAGCCCGTAAGGCTGGGGAGCTTATTCGACGCGGCATCGTCGCCTACTCCGAGGCGAATCAGTGAGCCAAATGCTCACGCAGCGAAGCCCATCGCTCACCGAGCACTCATTGGCTACGGTTCGGCACCCGACTCGGCCGCTCGCCATGCCAGCCGCAATAGCGGCGAGTCTTGCCGGGGCGCTGATTCTTCCGCTCGCGTTCCCGGATCGAGGTTGGTGGCCCTGCGCCTTCATTGGTGTCTTCCTTATTCTTTGGGGTGTCCGAGGGCAACGACCAAGGGATGCTGCCTCGCTCGGTTTCGTCTCCGGCCTCGTGTTTTACCTGTCGCATGTGCTGTGGACCTCACTGTTCTTGGGGCCGGTGCCCTGGATAGCGCTGTGCGTGCTCATGGGGCTCTGGTGGGCGGCAGCGTTTCCGTTTATCGCCCTCGCATATCGACGCCTACCCTCCCGCGCGGGAATGCTCCAACCGCTCGGTGCGCTGCCACTGGCTGTGGCCGGGTTGTGGACGCTCCGTGAGGCACTGTCATCGACCGTTCCCTACGGGGGATTTTCGTGGGGGAGACTCGCTCAGTCGCAATCGGATGCGCCCTTTGTGGAAATAGTGTCCTGGATCGGCCTCAGCGGACTCAGCTTTGTCATGGTGTGGTTGTGTGCCTTTGCGCTCGAGCTCGCGCACCTACCGAAGCGCACACCACTGGTGCCGAAGGGAACACCACTGAAGCCGGAGCGAGGCTTCGTGGAGCCGTTGTGGCGTCTTGGCGTATTCGCTTTGATTGCCTCCCTGCTCGCAGCCTGGCCGCTGTGGCCCACGCACGAAACGGGCACCGTGCGCATCCTCGCCGTGCAGGGTGACACACCCGGCGCGAGCTATTTCATCAGTTCGGAACGGGGGGAGATCCTCACCGCGCATGCCGATCAAACCATTGCTGCCGAAGACACGAGCGATATTGACCTGGTGTTGTGGCCAGAGGGTTCCGTCGACGTGAGTCCCTGGTACTCAGAAGCCTCGGCAGGCATCCACGATCAAATCGCCGAGTACCTCGATGCGCCGATTCTGGCGAACACCGTGACCATGACTGGCGACTACAACGACCCCGACACTGAGTTCTTTAATACCCAGTATCTCTGGGTCGCGGGCGAAGGACCGGTGACGGGCTATGACAAAGCGCATCCAATTCCCTTCGGTGAGTACGTGCCGCACCGTGACTTCTATATGGCGCTCGCCCCCGATCTGGTCGGGCTCATTCAGCGCGAGTACACGCCGGGAACCCGCAGCAATGTGATTGCGAGTGAAGGAGTCCGATATGGAGTGTTCATTTGCTACGACATTGTTGATGACGCGCTGATTCGTGCAGCGATTGATGATGGTGCCGAGGTGCTGCTGACTCCCACCAATAATGCCGATTTTGGGTATACCGATGAGTCCGGGCAGCAGCTCGCCACCGCACGGCTGCGAGCGGTAGAGACGGGTCGGGCGCTCGTGCAGGCCTCGACGGTGGGATGGTCGGCGGCCTACCTTCCGGATGGCAGCGAAATTGCCGCGCTCGACTGGTATACGCCGGGATCCTTCACCGCGGAACTCCCGACGACGGACCACACCACGCTCGCGATGTTCTGGGGCAAGCACCTCGAAGTGTTCCTCGCGGGCCTGGGCCTGGTTCTCGTGCTGACCAGCCCGAAAATCCGGAAGCGGGCTTAACTGCAGGTGCCCCCGTTCGCTGAGAACGGGGGCACCTGCAGTCTCGAAGGTATCGGAAGAGCGCTACTTCTTCTTGGCTGCCGCAGCAGCCTTCTTGCGCTTTGCGGCCTTCTCCGCCTTCTCGGCGGCGACCTTTTCTGCAGCCGTCTGCGCCCGGGCGCGGTTTGCGAGTTCCGGGACGTTTTCGGGCACGCCTGCGCGACCGGAGGTCTGAGGTGCTCCTGCGGTTGGTTCGCGACGGTCGGCACGCTGGGTACCGCGTCGCTCGCGGAGGTGGTCGAGACGAATCTGCAGGACTTCCTCGAGTTCCTCAGCGGTGCGACGCTCGAGGAGCATGTCCCAGTGCGTGCGCTGTGCTTTCTGCTCGGGAGCCTCGTAAGGAACGAGGTCACCTTCCTCATCAAGGAGGCGTCCCTCAACACCGGTCTTTGGCGAGACCCATACCTCGGGGGCCTCTGCATCCGCCGCGAATGTCACGACGAAACGTGTGCCATCCTCAGCGCGGTAGGTACGGAGCTGGTGGTCAACAAGTACCACGCCCTCATCGCTCTGGAGGCTCTGCGATCCAAGTCGCATGCCGCGCAAACTGCGATCTGCCATTGCGGGCTCCTTTCACATCAAAAACGTGTGGGCAAGGGATTGCCGCACACACATCCATCAATTCTAAACGCATTGGGGCTGGAAAGTATTCCAGCGGCCGACTACGTCACTAGTGGGATGGCGCGATCCGCTCGATCCGTGACGATGCCGTCGACGCCAGCGTCGAGCCACTGTTGCATCTCAGCGGGATCATTAATGGTCCAGACGTGTACTTCTTTGACATGTCGCTTGTATGCGGCCAAGCGCGTCGGTGTGAGGAGCTGGATGCGCGCCATCTGTGGTGGCACCTGGACTACGTCACATTCGCTCAAGATTCTTGCGAGCCGTCGTTCATTCTTTTGCGCAATCGCAATGAGCGCCATCACCATCCGGCGCGACGAGGTGCCGTGGAAGGCGAGGGGGAGTAGCTCCCGCATTACCCTGCAGGTGCGTTCGGTGAAGGAAGTGAGCACCACGCGATTTTGTGCGTTGACCCATTCGATCCCCTCGCATACCGCTTCTGCGGCATTGACGTCCTTTACATCAATATTGAAGTTTGCCTCCGGCAGCGCCTCGAGCGCTTCAGCGACAGTCGATATTTGATGCTCTTTCCGGCCGCGCTGTTGCAACTCACCGAGGGTGAGATCCGAGATACGAGCTCGTGTGCCATCCCAGCGCTCGAGCGTGGGATCGTGCCACAGTACGGCCACACCGTCTCGAGTAATTTGCGCATCCGTCTCCATGTGCGTGATGCCAAGATCGAACGCGGCCCGGAACGCGGCAATCGTGTTTTCGGGTACTTCGAGGGCCAGCCCGCGATGCGCCAAAATACGCGGAGGCGCCGGTTCAAAATAGCCCATGGCTCTAGTGTGCACCCGCACCAGCCACTTTCTCGTGCGACTCGCCTTGAAGCGTGCGTGGAACTGCACAGTAGAATCGCACTCATGTCTGAAGCTATTGAAAATCCGCTCGCGCCAGGTTCGTTGAATGGTAAGCGCGTGCTCGTGACCGGTTCCTCGCGCGGTGTCGGCGCCGACACTGTGCGTTATTTTGCGCAGGCTGGCGCGAACGTGGTGGTTAACTACCGCAATAAAGAAGCTCGCGCCAAGAAGCTCGTTGACGAAATCAACGCAGCTGGCGGTACTGCGATCGCCATTGGTGCCGATCTCACGGATGAGTCCTCAGTCAACGCGATGATTGCGACCATTCGGGATGAGTTCGGCGGTCTCGATATTCTCGTCTTGAACGCATCCGGCGGAATGGAGGCGAACCTGGGGGAGGACTACGCGCTTCGACTCAATCGCGACGCTCAAGTAGGGATGCTGCAGGCAGCCCGAGAGATCTTCTCGGCCGACGCACGCGTGGTTTTCGTGACGAGCCACCAAGCTCACTTCATCAACACCACGCCAACGATGCCCGAGTATGAGCCGGTTGCACGGTCGAAGCGCGCGGGGGAGGATGCGCTGCTGGCGCTCGTGCCGGAGCTTGAAGCGTCTGGAATCGGCTTTGTTGTGGTGTCGGCAGACATGATCGAGGGCACCATCACCGCGACACTGTTGAATCGGCTCAACCCGGGTGCCATTGATCAGCGCCGGGAAGAGGCCGGAAAGCTGCTGAACGTGGCCGAGTTTGCCGCTGAGGTCGCGAAAGCCGCCGTAGAACCGGTACCTGCAGATAATCTGCGGCTTATCGGCGACATTTCTAGTTTTAACGCGGAATAAGCTGCGTCGCCGCGGATAGTTCGCGCGCCAACATTATGACAATCTAAGTGCGTTCTGCAGGCAGAGAATGGCCTGTGGAACGCACTTTATTCTCGCGGATGGCTTCCAGCTATTTGTCGAGGTGGTCACTCAGCGCCGCAAGGAAGTCGCGCCAAAAATCCTTCGATTCTGCGACGATGCGGTGACTGTTACTCGTCTCGGGCAGGCCAGATTCTACAAGCCGCAGGCGCGACTTATTCTTCAGCTGCGAGACATAGATACGCAGCTCGGAGCGGAAATTATCCGGCTCGGATTGCAATGCAATACGGATCTCTTCACCGGGGATGACCTTGGTGATGGCGCCGCTGATCCGCGAGAAATGCTTGCCCTTGGACTTACTTTGGCTCTTGATGGCGAAGCTGCCCTTGGCATTGTTCTTGATACGGATGCGGTAGCCGGGCCACCACTTGGATGCGTTTTCTTCGTCGGTCAGTGCCGACCAGACCTCTTCGGCTGATGCCCGAAAGCGGACCGAGATGTCAAGGGAAGGTTCGAAAGCCATAGATTGCGGGTGGAGCGGTCGTAGGGACTTCGGACTTAAACCAATACGCCACCTCTCAATGGGTGGCGCTTGGGGTTTTGACTTTGAATTAGAGCTTATTTTCGACTGCGGCCGACGACCTGCCAGGGGATGAAAAATGCCAGGGAATTCAGGAGCACTCCGGCGATGAAGACGAGCAGCGACAGCGTGTCGGACTCCATGTGGAAAGCGAGCGGGTAGCAAGCAATACCGGCAGCGAATACGAGCATGCAGCCAATGGCGATGAGGGCGCTCACAGAGAATCTCCCAACGTGACGATTAAAAACTTCTCCGCATGACTGCGGCGACAATGGACATACTACGCGATTTCACAGCTTCGGCGCGCACGTAGGGACAGCGAGCCGCGAGCTCGATACCTCCAAGTAATATCCGATAATGCACATTATGACAATCTAACTTCGGTGCCACTCTCCCCGGGGCACACGATCCGGTCTGCTCATATGTGGGACTCCGTACGCGTAGGGTTGCACGACGCCCTACCGCGTGCAGTCGAGCTTTGGAATGCCCGTTTAGGAAGCCTCGGAAAGTGAGTCATGAACCGCCGCGATATTCGTTCAATAGCCGTCTTCCTCATCCTTGCATTTGGCCTGTCTTGGCTCATCGCATTACCGCTGTGGCTTGGCGAAGGGCTCCTGAGCCCATGGTTTCCGCTCATTTCCCTCGCAATGATGTTCACCCCCGCCATCGCCACGCTTCTGGTCGTGTTCTTCATTGATAAGCCGTCCCGTAGCGTGCGAGCACTCGGCATATGGCCATTGAAACCGGTAGGAAGATTTATCGGTTATCTCGCCCTCGGGCTCATCGTGCCGGTCGCGCTCGTCTTGATCGCACTCCCCATCGGCGCCGCGCTTGGCCTCTACCCCGCGGACTTCGAAAACTTTTCTGGATTCCAACAGCTCGTGGATGCGCAACTTGCTGACGCGGGAGTGTCCGACATGGCGATTCCAATCGGTGTCTTGGTCGCGGCACAGCTCGCCAATATCCCGATCGGCGCGGCGATCAATCTCATCCCAGCACTCGGCGAAGAGCTCGGCTGGCGCGGCTGGCTCCTCCCCAAGCTGATGAAGCTCGGCACAATCCCTGCGCTCCTGCTCTCCGGCGTGATTTGGGGGCTCTGGCACGCACCGCTGATCTTGCTGGGGTACAACTACGCCGGTGCGCCAGGCTGGCTGGCCCTCATCATGATGGTGGGCATGTGCATCATCATCGGTGCCGTATTTGCCTGGCTGCGCTTGCGATCAGAATCCGTGTGGCCAGCAGCGTTGGCCCACGCCGCGTTCAATGCCGCCGCAGGTGCCCACCTGGTATTCGCACAAGCAGGCGCAGAAATTGACACCACTCAGGCCACGATCCTCGGCTGGTCGGGTTGGATCGTGCCACTGATCCTCGTGGTGGTGCTGCTTGCGACCGGGCAATTCACACCGGCTCCGCAAAAGCGTCGCCTGGAAGAAGAAAGCACACACCTCCAATAACCAAGGTGCTGGCGTTCGTGTGCACAACGAGCAACAGGCGAACACCGACGCTGAGAAGCAATATTCAGTGTTATCTGCTTCACTGGCTGATTTCCAATTGCCGATTCAGTAGAGAAGTGTGATGTCAGTTACTAGCGAGATCATTCGCGAGAGTAATGCACCAGCAGCAACGCGCAAGCAATCGGGATCTTCCTTCCGCCCTGACATCCAGGGACTGCGCGCGATTGCTGTGGGCGTGGTGCTGCTCTATCACGCCGGCGTACCGCTATTTGGCGGTGGCTTTATCGGCGTCGACGTGTTCTTCGTGATCTCAGGATTCCTCATCACCGGCGGGCTTTTGCGCTCCAGCCTCGAGACCGGTCGCATCCATCTCGCCGACTTCTACGCAAAACGGGTACGGCGCATTATTCCTGCGGCGACAGTCGTGCTCGCCTTCACTGCGCTGGCAACCCTTGCAATCCTGCCAGTGACGCGTTGGCAGGACATCGGCAACGAAATCATCGGTAGCGCGTTCTACTTCGCGAACTGGGTCTTTGCGAGCAGCACCAATTACCTCGACGCGGAGAATGCAGCAAGCCCGGTTCAACACTTCTGGACGCTCTCCGTCGAAGAACAGTTCTACATCGTCTGGCCACTCATTATGATCGCCGGGCTCTGGTTCGCGCGGAAAGCCGGACGACGTAACGGGGCGGATGTTCCTGACGGTGCCCGAATTCGTCGATACCTTGAGATCGGCGTATGGATTGTAATCATCCCCTCGCTTGCCTGGTCCATCTACGAAACCGCGACCAACCCGGCCCCCGCCTACTTTGTGACCAGCACACGGCTCTGGGAACTCGGTATCGGAGCGGCGATTGCGATCTATGCTCCAACACTTGAACAGATCGGCGATCGACTGGGCCACCTGCTCGGTGTATTCGGACTCGGGGCAATCCTGCTGGCTTCAGTCTGGTTCACGGCCACTACCCCACCGTTCCCCGGTGCCGCGGCACTGCTCCCAACCCTCGGTGCCGCCGCCGTGATAATTGGTGGGATGCGAGGCCGCGCCACTCAAGGCGTCGGGAGCCTACTTTCACTCCGGCCAATGCGATGGATCGGTGACCTGTCCTACTCGCTCTACCTCTGGCACTGGCCGCTCATTGTGCTCGGCACGTTCCTCTTCGGTGGCTCGATCAACCCCTGGCAGGGGCTGATGATCGTGGCAATTTCCTTCCTGCCAGCCTGGTTGAGCTATCGGTATATCGAGGTGCCATTCCGCAATTGGGAGCTGCTCAAGCGACGGCTGCATTCGGCCTTGCAATTGGGACTCGCCTTCATGCTTGCGGCCGCACTTCTTGGTGCAATGCTCATTGCAATTCCCCACCAGCAAGCGGTGGCCGCCGCGGATGCTGCCGGGGCCGAAGTGCTTGTGGATGATCCCGATGCTGCCGAACCCAATGATCAGGCGGCCGCTTTCGCACCCTCACTCGCCGAGGTTGATGAGGATCTCCCCCGGATCTACGCCGATGATTGCCACGAGTCATCCGAGAACGCGGTCGCCAATCCGTGCGTGTACGGAGACCCAGACGGCGACACGACCGTGGCGTTGGTTGGCGATTCACATGCCGCCCAGTGGTTTCCCGCGCTCGAGCAGATCGCTGCAGATGAGGGCTGGCGACTCGTGATCTACACGAAGTCTTCATGCCCGCTGGTGGATACTCCCCTGCTCGATGGTGAAGATCGCACCAACACCGGTTGCGTGGACTGGAATGAACGCGTCCAAGAAGAACTCACCGAGAATGCGAAACCCGACCACGTGATTGTGAGTTCCTACGGCTATACGCCGGCTGAAAAGGAGTCCTTCGCCGATGGTCTCGCGGGAGCCTGGCAGCCGCTACTCAACGCGGATATCGAGTTGACGGTCCTCGTTGACCCACCGGCGGCGGGAGTGAACGTCCCCGAATGTGTGGCAACCAACCTCAGTTCGCTTTCGAACTGCACGCTCCCGCAGCATTCGGGAAATGCCGGTGGTGCTGAAGCGCAATTGGAGGCTGCGGAGGAAGTGGCTGTCCCGACCGTCGACATGAGCGAAATGGTGTGCCCTCGTGAAGAGTGCTCCCCCATCATCGGTGAGGTACTCACCTATCGGGATCAGCACCACCTGACGGCCACCTACGTCGAAACGTTGAAGAATCCGCTCGCGGATGCGCTTCGAGAGCAGACCTCGCTCCCCTTCGACGCTTAGAACCAGATCACCCTGGAGAACTCGGCTGCGACGACCCCGGTTGCCAGTGCGCAGACCAAGGCGAAGCTGAGATTCCAGATGAACTTCGGGACCGAGGTGAGCTGAGCGAGCACACCCGGGTCACTTTCGGGTCCGCCGCCAAGAAACACCGCACCGAGGTGACGCCACGCGCCGATGACGAGCACCGTCCCGAGCCCTAAGAGCACGGGCGCCTGGATTGCGTCTTCTCGCCACCACCACAGTGCTCCGAACGCGGCGATCGAAACGAGCATCACCACCGCGGTGAGAAAGGAGCGCACCCGAAAGAGCGCAATGATAAGGATCAGCAGCACCACCGTGATCACTGGCGCGGCCCACCCCTCGGCACCGAGCCATGCAAAGAGCGCGCCGATCACGGCGGGTGCGGGATAGCCAGCCCAAGTCGTGATGATTCGGCCAAAGCCTTTGACCGGACCCGCGGTCACGGCCGCCCCCGACATATCACCACGCAAGACGAAACCGGTGAACTTTCGGCCCACGAGCATCCCGATCACCGCGTGACCGAGCTCGTGGACGAGCGTGATCAGCAGCCGAAATCGAACCCACACGAAGTGCACACCAACCGCAATACCGGCAACGACCAGGACAATGATCAGCGTCTCGGCTGGGATATCACCGGAGTCACCGGTAGGTGCGATCCGCGCCCAGAGTTCCTGCAGCCAGGGAGTGTCGAAGAAATTCACGATGCTCGACGTTAGCCAACGCACCTGCGAACCACGAATGACACCCAGCTGCCGCGAGCGGGTACGGCGCGTGCGCCAGCCACCGCGCGCTACCCTGAGACGATGGCGATACTGATCGACCCGCCCCGTTGGCCCGCCCACGGCATCCTTTGGAGTCACCTCATTTCAGACTCAAATCTGGATGAGCTGCACGAATTTGCGGCTCGACTCGGTGCGCCCCGACGGAGCTTTGACCTCGACCACTATGACATTGGTGAATATAACTACGACCGGGCGATCGCACTCGGGGCCCGGCCCGTGTCGGGACACGACCTCGTGCGAGCGCTGCGAGAGTCCGGGCTTCGAGCCCGACAGATTGATCGGCCCCGTCTCGAACCACAGCATCGCCGCCGGTTTCTGGAGCAGGAATGGCGCCGACTGGGTGGGCTCTTTCACCTCAATCGAAGCACTGACTGGAATGCGCTCGGAACTGAGTTGCTCCAACGATGGAGCGAATCTCACCGGAGTTATCATGATGAGCGGCACCTGCAGGATGTCTTGCTCTCCTTGAATCACCTGCAGACGCTCGGGGAACGGATCTCCCCCACGACCCTGCTTGCCGCGTGGTATCACGACGCTGTGTATGCCGGCAGCGTGGGCGAGGATGAGCGCGCTTCGGCGCAACTGGCAGTCGCATCCCTCGAAGCGATCGGGCTCGACCCCGTGACAGTCACCCGGGTTCGCGATTTCATCCTCGCGACCACACCGGGTACTGATACTTCGAATGCTCCGCTCCCCCTTGCACACCTCTTGGATGCGGACCTTTCCATTTTCGGCGCGGGCAGCAAGCGCTACCGGGAGTACACGGAATCGGTGCGCAAGGAATACGCCCACGTCGACGAGAAAGATTTTCGGGCGGGGCGAGCGCAGATTCTCCGCAGCTATCTAGACCGACCCACGATCTATCGACTCGAGGCATCCATTTCGCTTTGGGAAGCCCGAGCTCGACAGAATCTCGAGGACGAAATTGCCACGCTGACCGCATGACGCACACGACGCAACTAGCACGAAAAACCTTGAGCCAACGCAGCGGTGGCCAGCGTCTTTTAATGCTTGAAGGAGTAACTTCACTTCCATGACCGTTGACGACTCCCAGCAGGGTAATCAAGCGAACGGTATGCCGCCACTGCCGCCTATTCCGCCGCAGTACGGTGTTCCGCCTGCTCCAGAACAATCTAATATCGCGGAAGGTGGCACCGACTCTTCGGGCCACGGGCAGGCACCGGGTTATGGTCAACCGCAAGGCTATGGGCAGCCGCAGAGTTACGGCCAATCGCAACACTACGGTCAGCCCCAGACCTACGGGCAACCACAGGGCTACGGACAACCACAGGGCTACGGACAGCCCGCGCAGCCCAATAGCTACCAGGCCCAGGGTCAACAGGACGCTAACGCAACCGCCGCGTACGGGTACACGTCCGCCGCACCGAGCTTCCAACAGCGTCCCGGGGGTGTTGATGCTGCGACCACGCGCGGCTCCACGCGGGCTAAAAAGCCTCGACGAAGCGGACCCTCTTGGACGGCAGTGATTGCTACCGCTGCAGTCGCCGGACTCATTGCCGGCGGTGCGAGCGCCTACGCAATCAATCTCGCGCAACCGATTATCGAAGGTGCATCCCCGCAGGTAATTCAGGCGGAAGGCGCAAACGTCGATTGGTCGGCCGTTGCTGAAGCGGTCTCGAGCTCGGTGGTGTCGATTCAGGTGTCGAGCCAGGATGGTGCCGGCCAGGGTTCTGGTGTGGTGTGGGATGAAGCGGGACACGTGGTCACCAATCACCACGTGGTGGAGACTGCCGCAGATGCCGGTCAGATCGCGATCATGATCGGAAATCGTGCCTACCCCGCCGAACTCGTGGGCTCGGATGCGGCAACCGACCTCGCGGTGTTGCAAGTAGATGACCCACCCGAAGGGCTCGCGGCGATCTCAAGAGGCGATTCGGAAACCATCGAAGTCGGCAGCGACGTGATGGCCGTGGGCAGCCCGTTAGGACTCTCGGGTTCGGTGACCACCGGTATCGTTTCTGCGCTGGAGCGACCGGTCTCCACGGGCCAGATTGAAGACAGCCTCGTGGTGACCAATGCCATCCAGACTTCGGCACCACTCAATCCGGGTAACTCCGGCGGTGCGCTGGTTGATGCCGCGGGTCAACTCATTGGTATCAACTCGTCGATTGCGACGCTCGGTGAGGCTGGCGGTACCTCTGGCAGTATCGGCATCGGCTTTGCGATTCCGGTCCAGCTCGTGGAAAACATTGCCGGACAGATCATCGAGACCGGCGAAGTGCAGCATGCATTCCTCGGCACGTCCACGACCACCGGTCAGGCGTCACTTCCGGATGGCAGCGTGGTCATCGGTGCCGAAGTGGCTGAGGTGATTGAGGATGGGCCGGCGGCAGAGGCCGGTATCGAGGAAGCGGATCTTATCGTCGGCATCAACGATTCCCCGATCACCAGTTCGGAGCACCTCGTGGGTACTGTGCGCGCGCTGAGCGTGGACGAGACCGCAACATTTACGGTCATTCGTGACGGCGAGGAAGTGGACGTCGAAGTAACGATGGGAGTCTCCCCCGATCTCGGTGGTTAGGGCTACCCTGACTAGACAATGAGTCACGACCACTCTCATCATTCGACGAACCGGATACGCCTGGCGTTTGCCTTTGGCATCACTGTTGTCATTTTGATCGCCGAACTCATCGGTGCCGTGATTACCGGCTCGCTGGCGCTGCTCGTCGATGCCGGACACATGGTCACCGATGCCGGTGGCTTGCTCATGGCGCTCGTGGCAGCATCCCTCATGCTGCGGCCGCCAACGAATCAGCGCACCTGGGGATTCCGCCGTGCCGAAGTGATCGCCGCGGCAGCCCAAGCCTCGGTGCTGCTCGTGGTTGGGCTCTATGCCGTCTACGAGGGGATTCGTCGACTCTTTGAACCCGTCGAAGTGCAATCGGCGGGGCTGCTGATTTTCGGGATCGTTGGCCTGGTCGGCAATATTGTTGCGATGGTCATCCTCGCGGGCGGTCGCAGTAGTTCGCTGAACATGCGGGCGGCGTTTTTAGAGGTTGTGACGGATGCGCTTGGCTCGGTCGCAGTAATTATCTCGGCAGTGGTCATCACGCTCACGGGCTGGACCGGAATCGATGCGGTCGTGGGTCTGCTCATCGCGGCACTTATCCTGCCGCGGGCCATCCGTCTCCTGCGCGAATCAACCGGTGTCCTGCTCGAAGAAACTCCGCCGGAGCTGAATCTCGACGACGTTCGAAAGCACATCCTGGAACTGCAGCACGTTATCGACGTGCATGACCTGCACGCTTCTCGAATATCGACCGACCTTCCAGTGCTCACCGCGCACGTGGTCCTCGACGACTCGTGTTTCCATGACGGGCACGCCACCAGAATTCTCCACGATCTCCAGGAATGCGTCGCGAACCACTTCCCGGTTTCGGTGAAGCACTCGACCTTCCAGCTTGAGCCAGCCGGCATGGTCGACGTGGAAGATGCCTGCATTGCCCCAGAGGCTCCGGATCAAACTCTGCCCAAACCGTGAAACAAACTTGCGCGCAGCTGCGCAAGAATATGGGTATGACTGTGCGACACGTGTTCTGGGACCTCGGCGGCACCCTCGTAGACAACTATCCCTCGATTCGGCGAGCATTTCTCAATGTGCTCAATGAGCACGAGTCCGCCATCTCCGAGTCCGAACTGCAGCGCATGTTGAACACCTCGATTCAGAATACGATCGACACCCTCGCCGAGCGATTCAATATCCCGCCTGAGACTTTTGGGCACGCCTACGAGGACTTGAAGGCAAAGTGGGCATCCAACCCGGCTCCGCTGATGCCCGGCGCACAAAGCGCCATGGCTGAAGTGAAACGGATGCGCGGGCTCAATCTCATCGTCACCAACCGTGACTACGACAGCGCCTCACTGCTCGTGCGGGTCACGAAACTGCGCGCCGATGACATGATTTGCGCATCCGATGAGATGCCCAGAAAACCCGACCCGACCATGCATCGCACGCTCCTCGAGCGTCACAGCCTCAATCCCGAAGAATGTCTCAGCGTTGGCGATCGCGATATTGACACGCTGGCGGCACAAGCAGCTGGGATGCATGCCGTGCAACTTGCGAGCCCCGGCGCGCGGGTGCCGGTGGGAGTGTCAACGATCGGTTCGCTCATCGACATTCATCACTATTTGCGCCCATAGCGGCCTGGCGCGGGTCTTTATCGCCTAGGTATCGATGAGTTGCGAATCGATCTCTTGCGCGCCGTCCACGATGAACTCACGGCGAGGCGCAACTTCGCTGCCCATGAGAATTTCAAATACGCTCTCGGCCTCGGCCGCATCCGACATGGTCATGCGACGAAGGATGCGGTGCTCAGGATTCATCGTGGTGTCCCAGAGCTGATCCTCGTCCATTTCGCCGAGACCCTTATACCGCTGAATCGGCTCCTGATATTTCTTTCCGGAACGCTCCAGCTTCTTCAACAACTGGGCGAGTTCGTTTTCGGAGTACGTGTAGATCGTGTCATTCGGCTTCTTGCCGGGATTCTGCACCACAACGCGATGCAGCGGAGGCACGGCTGCGAAGACTCGACCGTCCTCAAGCATCGGCCGCATATAGCGGAAGAACAGCGTGAGCAGCAGCGTCCGAATGTGCGCACCGTCCACGTCGGCATCGGACATGATGATGACCTTGCCGTAGCGAATCTGAGTCAGATCGAAGGTGCGACCGGAACCGGCGCCGAGCACTTGGATAATGTTCGCGCACTCGGCATTTTTCAACATGTCGGCAAGCGATGCCTTCTGGACATTGAGGATCTTGCCTCGAATCGGGAAAAGCGCTTGAAACTCGGAGTTGCGAGCGGGCTTCGCGGTGCCGAGCGCCGAATCACCCTCGACGATGAACAGCTCGGAACGCTCCACCTCGTTGGTGCGGCAATCCACCAGTTTTGAGGGCAGCGATGAGTTTTCGAGTGCGGTCTTGCGTCGCTGCGTCTCCTTGTGTGCGCGCGCCGCAATACGACTCTTCATCTCGGTAACCACTTTTTCGAGCAGCATCGAGACTTCAGTTTTATCCTGACGCTTGGTCGAGCCGAATCGCTCTTTCAAACCATCCGTCAGGGTCTTTTGCACGATGTTTCGTGCCTGGGGCGTACCGAGGACCTCTTTGGTCTGTCCTTCGAACTGCGGCTCGGGGATGCGCACCGTGACGACCGCAGTCAACCCCGCGAGGATGTCGTCCTTCTCAATCTTGTCGTTACCGACCTTGAGCTTGCGCGCATTTTTCTGCACTTCTTCGCGAATCGTCCGGAGCATCCCGGCCTCAAACCCGGCTACGTGCGTGCCGCCCTTCGGGGTCGCAATGATGTTCACGTAGCTTTTCTGGACCGTCTCGTAGCCGATCCCCCAACGCAATGCGAGGTCGACCATCATCACCCGCTCGACTTCGGTCGACACCATGTGCCCGGTGTTTTGATCAAGCACCGGAATCGTTTCCTTGTACGAACCTTCGCCCTCGATGCGCCACACATCGGTGAGCGACCCATCCGGAGCGAGATACTCGACGTATTCAGAAATACCGCCGTCGTATTTGAAGTCTTCAGTGGTGACATTTTCGGGATCGCGAAGATCCTCCAACACAATCTCGAGTCCGGGCACGAGAAAAGCGGTCTGCCGGGCCCGGTCGCGCAACTGTTCAAACTGAAAGGCCGAATCACGGACGAAAATCTGTGGGTCGGCCCAGTACCGTACCCGGGTACCGGTCACGCCGCGCTTGGTTTTCCCGAGGATGCGCAACTCGGCTTTTCCAGGATGTTCTTCGAAAGGTGCGTCGGGGCTCGGGTCCCCTGAATCCGTGAAGACACCCGCGTGGCCGCGCTTGAAGCTCATCGCCTGAGTCTTGCCACCGCGATCGACTTCGACATCGAGGCGCGCAGAAAGGGCGTTCACTACCGAAGCACCGACACCGTGGAGCCCACCGGCGGCACCGTAGTTTGCGGAACCGAACTTTCCACCCGCGTGCAGCTTGGTGTAGACAACCTGCACCCCACTCCAACCGGTGCGCGGCTCGATATCGGTCGGGATACCCCGACCCTGGTCACGCACCTCGACGGAACCGTCGGGGTGGAGAACGATGTCAATACGGTTACCGTGACCGGCGAGCGCCTCATCAACAGAGTTGTCGATGATCTCCCACAGGCAGTGCATGATGCCGCGTGAGTCAGTGGAGCCGATATACATACCGGGCCGCTTCCGGACGGCCTCGAGCCCCTCCAGTACTTGCAGCTGTGTTGCCGAATATGTATCCGTCACAATGCTCCTTTTCTCAGGCTCATAGGCTATTGCATCCGGGGTTGGGATGCGGGCACCACTCCGTACCGGGCGCGATCTCATGCTCCTGGCGATAAGATCGAGGTTTGGAAGGAAATCTATGAGCGTGACAGCACCCCCACGCGTTGCCGAAATCGACCTCGGTGCGCTTGAGCAGAATCTGCGAAGTCTTAGCCCGCAAGCGATCGACGTTCGCGCCAATGCCTACGGCCACGGTACCGCAACAGTGCTGCGTTGTGCACGAGAGCTCTCGCCTGGGCTGCGGCAGGTGCTGGTGAGTCGCGAGGAAATGGCTGGCATTCCGGCAGTGTTGCTGGACGGGCTCGAAGTCACGCACGCCGATGAACCCTCGCTCGATAGTGCCGCGCTCTACGGGCTCGGTGACCCGGCGTTGACTCCGGTCATGACACTCAAAGCACAGGTGGTGCTGCTCAAACCGATCGCCGCGGGCCAAGGGGTGTCTTATGGTGCGAGCTACCGCCCAGACACGGACACCACTATGGCGCTTGTCGCAATTGGCTATTCGCAAGGTGTGGCGCGGCAGGCCTCGAACCGCTGCGATGTTTTCGTGGCGGGGGCACATTGCCGCATCGCCGGCGCAATTTCGATGGATCTCATTAGCGTGGACGTGGGCGAGCTTCCGGTCCGCCCGGGGGATCACGTGGAATTCTTCGGGCAGCACAGCCTCCTACGAGACTGGTCCGCCGCGACCCGAATTGCGCCGCTCGCGCTGACGAGCCGCATCCAAACCACAATTCCACGAATCGAGGTGCGTGCATGAGCATTGCGACGCTCACAACGGATCTTGAGGCTTTACGGTTCAACCTCCGAACACTCCGCGAGCAATTTGCGCCTGCCCGCACGATGCTCGTGGTGAAAGCGGATGCGTACGGTCACGGGCTGCGCGCGGTCACCGATGCCGCCATTGCGGAACAGGTCACCGACTTTGCCGTTCTGGATGTCGAGACCGGACTCGAACTGCGTAAAGCGGGAGCAACCGGCACGCTCTTCGCGTGGCGGCTGACACCCTCGACGGATTTTTCGGCTGCGAAGCGCCAGCAAATCGACCTCGGAATCCAAAGCCTGAGTCAGCTGGAATTCATCGCGCACACCACACCCACTTCGATTCCGGCACGCATCCACCTCAAACTCGACACCGGCTTACACCGCGGTGGGGTGAACCCCGAGCAGTGGGATGAGCTGGTCATCCGTGCCGTCGAGTTGCGAGAGGCCGGGCTGGTACAGCTTGTCGGCGCGTGGACTCACTTTTCGGACAACTCACACGCAGAAGATCTCGCCTCGCTCGCGCTCTTCCACGAAGCCGTGGATCGTGCGCGCGAACTTGGGGCAGACTTTTCGGTGCTGCACGCAGCGGCTTCCGGTGCGGGTATTGATATCCCCGAATCACGTCTTGATTACGTGCGACTTGGGCTCGGCGGCTACGGAATTTCACCATTTGACGATCGCAGTGGCACCGACTTGGGACTGCGCCCCGCGCTATCGCTCACCACTCGAGTTACCACAGTCACTGACACGACCGCGACCATTGCGATTGGTTTCGGGGACGGGCTGCAGAGTCTGCCAGGGGTCGATATGTGGCTGAGTATCGCGGGCGAGCCGCACCCGATTTCTTCGGTCGGTGTCGATGGGACGCTGGTAGAACGAGTGCCGGGAGTTGAGATTCAGGCCGATTCGCTAGCGTATTGCTTCGGTAATGGCGACCATGGTGAGGCAACTGCTGAACAGTGGGCGAAGGCATTCGGCACCGTGCCCGATGAAATCGTAACCGGCGTCACCTCGCGCGTTCAGCGCATCACCACTTCACACGCGCATTAGTCAACACACAGAGAGCAGATTCTTGAGTATCAATCTTTCTTCCCGAGTGAACTACCTCATCTCGCGCGCCCGCGTGCTCGATTTCGGCAGCGTGGTCGAACGCGCGAAGCAGACCGCTCGGCAGCACTCGCGAAACTGGCCAGTTGTGCTGGGCGACATGCTGGTCGAGTCATTCGTATACGGCACAAACTTCCAGGACTACCTGGACTGGGACTTCGCATTGCTTAAGAAGGCTGAGCGACGCACGTACCTCACGAATGCCATTAGCGCGCACATGGTCAAGAAGTACAACGATCCTGACTTCTACAAGTATCTCGAAGACAAGGTCGAATTCAACAAGCGCTTCGGTGAATACCTGCACCGAGAATGGTTCCTCGTCACCGATCACACCGCCGATGAGCTCCGCGCGTTCATGGAACGCCAAAAGCGGGTTATTGCCAAAGTGCCCGTGAGTAACTCTGGTTACGGCGTCGACCTCTATTTCGCCAAGGATGTCGAGGACTGGGAAGAGTTCCGCGAGTTCCTCATCAAGCGGGAACAAATCCTGCTTGAGGAATACATCATCCAGCACGAAGACATCGCGGCGGTCTCGCCCGGTGTCGTGAACACCACGCGCGTTACGACCTTCCTGCGTGACGGCGAAGTGCACGTGGTCTCTTACGCCCAGAAATTTGGTGTGGGCAATGGTGCCAGTGACCAGCAGGCCTTCGGTGGGTTCTTCGTGTTGCTCGACGAGCACGGCCACGCCATCAGCCCCGGTTACGGTTCGCACCAGCACATTTACGCGCAGCATCCCGAGACCGGCGCTTCGATTGTTGACTTCCAGTTGCCACAGTCGGATGCGGTGATCGCGTTGGCAGCGGAGGTCTCGCGCAAGATTCCAGAGATCCCCTACATTGCCTGGGACATCGTGGTCACGCCAAACGGTCCGATTGTCGTGGAAGGAAACCGCACGCCCGGAGCCTACGAAAACAAGCCGAGCGCAACCGGAGTCTGGACCGGCTCACTCCCCCACGTTCGCAAATTCGCGGACATCTAGGGAGGACACCGCAAGGGAGTCAATTTGGCCCGAATGGGTGTTGATTCCATGCGTACAAGTAAAGAAGGTGGCTTCCCCAAACTTGGGGAAGCCACCTTCTTTACTTGTGGTGCTTAGCTGCTGTGCCTTGCGGCCGCGGCTTACCAGTGCCGCGCTTAGGCAGCGAGTGCCGCGTCCACAGCCTGCTCGAGCCGGTCAAGACCCTTGAGTAGCGTCTCGTCGTCACCAATGAGCGGCGGCATGACCTTGACGACCTCGTCGTGGGCACCGCTGGTCTCGATCACCAGACCGAGCTTGAAGGCCTCGCGTGAGATGGCCGAAGCAAGATCATTGTTCTGTTCCGAGACAAGGCCCTGCAGCAGACCCAGTCCGCGAACCGAGAATTTCCCTTCGTGGCGAGCCGCGATCGCGTTGAGTCGTTCAACCACCATCGCTGAGCGGTGCGCGATCTGCGATTCGATATTGTTCTCGCCGGCCCAAAACTCTTCGAGCGAACGCGCGGCGCCGACAAAGGCGATGGAGTTCCCGCGGAAAGTACCGGTGTGCATGCCCGGCTTCCAGACGTCGAGTTCCGGACGGATCAACACCAGCGCCATGGGGAAACCGTAGCCAGAAATCGACTTCGACAGGGTGACGATATCGGGCACGATGCCGGAGTGCTCGAAGCTGAAGAACTTGCCGGAGCGGCCGATACCGATCTGGATGTCGTCAACGATGAGCACGATGCCCTTTTCAGTGCAAAGCTCCCGAAGATCGCGCAGCCACTGATCGCTTGCGACGTTCACGCCGCCCTCGCCCTGGACTGTTTCCACGATGACTGCGGCTGGCAGATCGAGGCCGCTCGAGGGGTCTTCAAGGTGCTTTCGCAGCAGCGCAACCGTGTTGATGTCTTCGCCGTAGTAGCCGTCGTAGGGATGGAACACGACGTCGTTGAGGCCGACGCCGGCGGCGTCGCGGTACCAACTATTCGCAGTCGCCGCGAGGGCGCCGATGGAGAGCCCGTGGTAGCCGTGCGTGAATGCGACGATAGTGCTGCGGCCGGTGGCCAGGCGCGCGACCTTCATTGCCGACTCGACAGCATTTGCGCCCGTTGGGCCGGAGAACTGGAGCTTGTACTCGAGCCCCCGTGGCTCCAAAATGACATCGCGGAAGAGCTCTAGGAAGCGCTTCTTCACGCCGGTTGCCATGTCGAGCGCGTGCTGAATCTTGTTCCCCGAAAGGTACTCAATGATTGATTTCTGCAGCGCCGGGTGATTGTGGCCGTAGTTCAAGGTGCCCGCACCACAGAAGAAGTCGATGTACTCCCGACCCTCCTCGTCCTTGAGAATCGGTCCCTGAGCGGTGTCGAACACCGTCGGGAATGCCCGGACATAGCTACGCACTTCGGATTCCATGGTGGCGAAGACAGAAAGATCCACAACCACTCCTTTCATCTGAAGCTTCCCGGGGCACACTACCCCGGGAAGCAAAATCAGCTTCTACACTAGCCACCCTCGAACCAGTGGGTCTGAGTGGTGGATGCGTACCCTATCGGTTGGCTTCGGTCTTGCGAAGCACACCCATCGGTGTGGACTGGTGCCCCTGACCGAGCGGGTTGTCGTGGAGTACGCGCACCCAGTGATCGTTGAGCTCGGCATCCAAGGTCGAGCCGAGGATATTGCCGCCGATGTCATTGATGTCGACAACGAGCACGTCAACCTTGTTACCGAGCAAGATCTTGAGGTCACGTGCCACACGCTCCGGCTTGTCCGGACCGAGCACCACCGATTTGTTGTACGGCGGGATGGTATTCGAAGTGGGGCCGTCGATCGAGCGAGCCTTCTCCCCAGCAACGCGGTAAAAGTCACCCTTTCGCCCAAACGGCTTGGTGACAGCGGCGACACCGGCGGCGGCCAGGATGCGCGGAGTTCCGCACTCCTTCAGTGCCATCTCCATGGTCTCTGGCATCGCGAGGCCAATACCGTACGGGGTCTTCGTGACGTACTTCGCGAGGAAGTTTGCGAGCCCGCTTGGCTTGATTTCCTCAAGCAGCATTGAGCGACCCTGCGTAATTGCGACGATTTTCTCGGTCACAAACAGCACGTCACCGTCTTGGATCACTGGCTCAGCGTACTTACGAACGACTTGGTGGAGATCATCATCCGGCATCACAACGTGCGTCTTGATCGGGATGCGCTGGTAGGTCTTTCCATCAACGTTCGATTCGAGAGGCTTGCCTTCGTTTGGCTGCATAGTCCTACTTTTCTATCTAGTGCGAGCTGAGGGAAAGAGACTACTCGAGGTAGTCACGCAGCGATTGGGAACGCGACGGGTGACGCAATTTTGCCATGGTCTTTGACTCGATTTGGCGGATGCGTTCGCGAGTCACCCCAAACGTCTCGCCAATCTGGTCGAGGGTTTTCGGCATGCCGTCGCCGAGGCCGAAGCGCATCCGAATCACGCCCGCTTCCCGCTCGGAGAGCGAGTCGAGTAGAGATTCGAGCTGGCGCTGCAGCATGGTGAAGCTCACCGCATCCGCGGGCACCACTGCCTCGGTGTCCTCGATGAGGTCACCAAACTCCGAGTCGCCATCTTCACCCAGCGGGGTGTGCAGCGAAATGGGTTCGCGCCCGTACTTCTGCACCTCGACGACCTTCTCCGGGGTCATGTCGAGCTCGTGTGCGAGCTCTTCCGGCGTGGGTTCGCGACCGAGATCCTGCAGCATCTGTCGCTGCACTCGAGCGAGCTTGTTAATGACTTCCACCATGTGTACCGGAATACGAATGGTGCGCGCCTGGTCCGCCATTGCGCGGGTGATTGCCTGGCGAATCCACCAGGTCGCATACGTGGAGAACTTAAAGCCCTTGGTGTAGTCGAATTTTTCAACCGCGCGGATCAGACCGAGGTTTCCCTCTTGAATGAGGTCGAGGAACTGCATCCCGCGACCGGTGTAGCGCTTTGCAAGTGATACGACGAGTCGCAAGTTGGCGCCGAGCAGGTGGCTCTTGGCGCGCTTGCCGTCGCGCATGATCCACTTGTATTCGCGCTTGAGCTTCGGCTCAATATCCTGATTGCGCAGCAGCTTGTCTTCCGCGTAGAGACCCGCCTCGATACGCATGGCGAGGTCGACCTCTTCGGCAGCGTTGAGCAGCGGCACCTTACCGATCTGCTTGAGGTAGTCCTTCACCGGGTCAGCAGTGGCACCGGTGATCTGTGCTGAGTACACCGGAGTGTCATCATCATCGGTGTTCTTGAGCACAAGTGCGCCCGCAGCCTTCACTGCGGACTCGGCCTTGACCACGTCTTCCTCGGGGTCCTCGGACTTCTCGTCGCGCTTACCAAGGTCCTCATCCGGATCTTCTTCGGCGTGCTTTTCATCCACTTCGGAGACTTCGATGTCGTCTTCATCGACTTCGTGGTCTTCGTCGAGGTCAATAACGATGTTCTCGCCCTCCTCGCCGGTCTCAGGCTCAGCATCCTTCGCGGATGCGCGCGTCGTTGCCTTCGACGCACCGGTGGCGGCACTCTTCTTGGTGCCAGCGGCACCACCGGCTGCTTGGAATTCCAGGACGGCGTCGACGGTTGCCGCCTTGTTCAGACCGGATACTCCCTTGAGGCCAATTTCCTTCGCAAGGTTTCGGAGGTCGACAAGTTTCATTGCGTTCAGCTCGGACTTGGACTGGCTCATTGATTCTGCTGCCGCTTCGGTGGCAGCGCCCTTCTTGATAGTTGCCATAATCAACCCCTTCGCGTGGTTTGGGCAAAAGGAATGCCCAAGTCAAGCCCTATCTGATTCGATGAGGCCTGTTGGGACAGACAACAAGTATTACACGCGGCCGACCGGTTTTATTCCCAGGAGGGTAAACCCAGCTACTTTCGGCCCCGGCGGCGACGCACTATCACCGTCCACAACGGCGCGACGACAACACCTTCTTCAGCCGCCATTCGTGAGCGTGCGCGGTGTCGCTCAATCAGGATGAACCCGAGTCCGATGGCGGTCACGAGTGGAATTGCCCACATCGCAATTTGGTAGGACTGCCAGGATGACGCGCTGCCAGTAATCCGGTTTCCAAGGTCGATGCCCACGCCGATGAGAAAGAGTGTGAGGCTGCTCGCCGTGAATCCGCCCACGTTCACAATGCCAGAGGCGGAACCGTAGCTGGAGACCGGGTTGAACGTGCGCGCAAAATCGAAACCAATCGTTGACCCGGTGGTGCCCCCGCCCATGATGATGAGCACGAGGATGAAGAACCACATGGGCGGCTCCCCCGGCCAGGTGATGAGCGCGATCCAGCCGAGTGCGACGAGTGCCGCCATCGCAATGACGAGGTTCGATCGACGCAGTGGATATCTCGCCGTGAGCAGACCCAGGAACGGGCCCAACACCATCCCCGCAATCACTGGAAAGACGAGGAAGATCGATGCGAGCACCGGTGGGTAGCCGAGACCCTGCACCATCATTGGGTAGCCCCAGAGCAGTCCAAAGACCGTGCCTGAAAACTGCAGCGTGAAGTGTGACCAAAAGCCAAGTCGAGTTCCCGGACGGGTAAACGAATCGCCAAGCTTCACGAAGGCGCCGCGCAGGGACACGCTCTGCTGGGCATAGCGCTGCTGCGGCGTATCACGGAGCCAAATAAGACCGGCGATGAGCACGATCAATGAGAGCGAAGCGGCCGTGAGGAAGGCAATCGTCCAACCGCTGAGTCCGAGGAGGATCGCAAACGGTACGGCGGAGAGGAACTGTCCCATCTGCCCGACCGTGCCAAAAATCTGCTGCATGACGGGGACACGACGTGGCTTGAACCACGCCCCGATCACGCGCAAGCCCGATACGAAGGTGGTCGCATCACCAATACCTACGAGGATGCGACCCACCACCGCGATTTCAAGGCTCGGCGCGAAGGCGACGATTACTTGACCGACCACCATGAGGAATGCCCCGGCAAGGATGAGCCTGCTCGCACCCACGCGGTCAAGCAGCATGCCGACCGGAATCTGCATGATGGCGTACACAACCAACTGCATCACAGCCAGAGTGGATAGCGCCGTCGCACTGGCGTTGAACATCTCGGCGGCCTCGACTCCCGCGACCCCGAGCGAGGACCGTTGCGTGACCGCGATGATGTACGCAAAGAGGACCAGGGTGAACATCAGCCCCGGAAGACGTTTCGGGATAAGACTCAGCGACTGGGTGTTGGGCAGCGAATCAGACACTCACTCAGTGTGGCACTTTCCCGAACACTTAGCGCTGACTATTCGTCACGGTCGCGACGCGCCGAGAGATAGCGCTCGAGCTCCGCGGCAATTTCGTCCGCAGTGGGAAGCTCACCGTCCGCATCCGCAAACGGATTCTCCTGCGGGGTGCCCTTCAAGAAACCGTCGTGCTGATTCTCCAAGACGGAAATCAGCCGCTGCACTTCTTCATTCGACGCGATTTGCGCATCCACCTCGGCACGAAATACCCGATCCTTTTCGCGCAAATCTTCCGTGGGGATCAGCAATCCCGTTGCGGTGCCGAGTGCTTCGATCAGTTTCAAGGGACCCGCGGGAACGACCCCTTCAGCGAGATAGTGCGGGACGAGCACCACGAGACTCGCGACTGGTTCCTTCGCCTGCATCAAAGCGTGCTCAAGGAGGTGGAGGGCGTGTGCGGGTGCCTCGACTCGCGCCTTCCACACCGAAAGTTGCTCCACGAGATCCTCGCGGTTGCCGGTGGCAGTGAGGCGAAGGGGTCTCGTGTGCGGAACCGGCATCGGGATGGCATGTGCCCACGTCGTGGTGCTAACCCGGAAATGACGCACCAGCGTGACGATAGTTTTCGTGAACTCTTCCCAGCGGAAGTCCGGCTCGTAGCCGCTCAGCAGCAAGTAGCGCTGTCCAAGCGAGTCGTGCATCAGGCGTAAATCAAGTCTCGGGATGCGGTAGTCACGCACCTCGGTGCCGTCGATGGTGACAATGGGTCTGCGCGCACGATAGTCGAGGAGCGCATCCGCACTGAAGGTAGCGACAATATCGCTCTCGCCATGATCGATCATGGTCTCCATGGATTGCCGCACGGTTTGGCCTGAATCGCGATACCCGGTGAGCAATACCACCAGTGGCAGCCCTGCAGGTACATAGCCCCACGCACTCCCTGGGTGCAGTAGCGAACTGAGGCCATCCATAGGCTCCATCGTACGGGTCGGTGTCCTCAACCGCGCGACTGGTTCGCTGTGAGCGTGCCATCCAGGCTGATCTCGATAGGCTCGCAGACATGACCAACGCAGAATTTGAACTTGACGCAAAACCGTACACTTCGGCAACGGTGACTGTGGTGCCGGTACTTGCCGGCGATACCCCTGAGCTCCTCGGTGCGTCCGACCTTGGCCTCACTCCCGAGCGACTTGAATCCCTCGACGTCACCGGAAAGGCCGGCTCGACCCACCGCATCCTCGTCGCTGCCGAGGAAGGTGAGGGTGAGGCGACAGTGCTGTTAGTGGGTATTGGTAAAGAGCGCGAACTCGAAGCACTCCGACGCGCGGCAGGGATTGCCGCGCGTGCACTCAAGAAGAGCGCGGATGTGACCTATGACCTCGTGGCAGCCGCGCCGGAAGAGGCCGAAGCACTCGCGCTCGGACACGCACTTGGCGGTTATTCCTTTGATCGGTTCAAATCAACGTCCAGCGAAGACTCGGAGGCGGACAGTGCCGAAGCCGCGGATGCGGTGCAGCGAATCGGGATCGTCACGAACGGTGAAGACGCCGATGCGGCCGTGCAGCGAGCACGCGTGATTGCGGATGCCGTGCAGCTCACCCGCAACCTGGTCAATACCCCCTCAAACGCGCTGGTGCCGGAAGAGTTCGCGGAGCTTGTCACCGCGGAATTTGCCGACACTGCGGTCACGGTTAAGGTGTGGGACGAGCCGAAGCTTTACGACGAGGGATGCGGTGGCATCGTCGGTGTTGGGCAGGGATCAGTCAATCCCCCACGACTCGTGCACCTCGAATACGCGCCGGAGGGAGCGCAGCACCACGTTGCACTCGTGGGTAAGGGAATCACGTTTGACTCCGGCGGGCTTTCAATCAAGCCCGCAGCATCGATGGTCGGTATGAAATTCGATATGTCGGGTGCCGCATCCGTGGTTGGGGTTATGCGGGCGATCGCTGAACTGGGTCTTCCGGTTCGAGTCACCGGCTGGTGTGCCCTGGCTGAAAATATGCCATCTGCAACCGCCTTGAAGCCAGACGACGTCATCACGACACGGTCGAAGACGACCGTGGAAGTGACGAACACGGATGCGGAAGGTCGCCTCGTGCTCGCCGATGCGCTTGCACTCGCGACTGAGCAGCAGCCCGATGTGGTGATCGATATTGCGACGCTCACGGGCGCACAGGTCGTGGCGCTCGGTGACCGCACTACCGGACTGATGGGCAACGAGGACGACTGGCGTGAACGCATCCTGGCGGCCGCGAACCGCGTTGGTGAGCCCACCTGGTCGATGCCAATTCCGGAAGAGATCAGTGAGAAGCTCGACTCAAATATTGCGGACATTGTGAACGCCAAGCCAGGTGACCGTGCGGGCGGAATGCTGTTCGCCGCGGCATTCCTTGAAAAGTTCATCGGTCAGCGTGAGGACGCGACCGCGGTGCCCTGGGTGCACCTGGATATTGCCGGTCCGGCAGAAACCAAATCGGCATACGGCTATGTGGCCAAGGGAGCAACGGGAGTACCCGTTCGCACGCTCATTGACGCGATCGCCGCTCTGCCAATTGCGGGAAGCGGTAGCGGAAAATAAGAACGCTGCGCCTCGGCATCGGGACATACAGAGATTCAAGATGCCGAGGTGTAGGCTAATCACTGGCTTTTGCCGCGTTTTTGCAATGGGTAATCCCTGGTGCAAGCGCACTGTCCAACTCTTAAAGGGGAGCTTTCCGGGTGTCAGATCACAACTTTGACCTTGTCGTCCTCGGCGGTGGTAGCGCAGGCTACGCCGCCGCTATTCGTGCCAAGCAGCTAGGCCTCTCGGCCGCGCTTGTAGAAAAAGACAAGCTGGGTGGCACCTGCTTGCACCGAGGTTGCATTCCGACCAAGGCAATGCTGCACAGTGCTGAACTTGCAGACACTGTCGAAGAGGGTCTGCGTGCGGGCGTGAATCTCACGCTCGACAGCGTTGACGCTGAGAAGGTTGCAAGCTTCCGTGACGGCATCGTGGCGGGCAAGTTTAAGGGCCTGCAGGGGCTCCTCAAAGCCAATAAGATCGAGATCTTCAGCGGTGAAGGTCGACTCACCTCGCCGACCACCGTTCAGGTCGGTGATGACACGATCACCGCTAAGAACATTGTCTTGGCGACCGGCTCGTACTCAAAGTCGATTCCGGGCCTCGACATTACCGGCAATGTCATCACCTCAGACCAGGCACTGCAGATGGACTGGACGCCTAAGCGCGCGGTCGTCCTCGGCGGCGGCGTGATTGGTCTTGAGTTCGCCAGCATGTGGCGTTCCTTCGGTGCTGAAGTCACGATCCTCGAGGGGCTCCCCAACCTTGCCCCCGCAGAAGATGAGACGATCTCGAAGCAGCTCGAGCGCGCATATCGCAAGCGCGGCATCAACTTCCAGACCAACACGATGTTCGACTCGGTTACCCAGGATGAGTATGGCGTTCACGTCAAGACGAACAAGGGCGAAACCATCGACGGAGATGTCCTCCTCGTGGCCATTGGCCGCGGCCCTGTGACCTCCGGTATGGGACTCGAAGAAGTTGGTGTAGAACTCGACCGTGGCTTCGTGACCGTGGATGAAACCCTGCAGACCACCGTCCCTGGCGTCTACGCTATCGGCGACATCGTTCCCGGCCTCCAGCTTGCACACCGGAGCTACCAGCACGGCATTTTCGTCGCTGAGCAGATTGCTGGACAAAACCCCGTGCTCGTGCCGGACGTCAACATCCCCAAGGTGACCTATAGCGAGCCGCAGATTGGTTCGATCGGACTCACCGAGGCCAAAGCCAAGGAAGCGCACGGCGAAGAGGCGGTGCAGGCATACGAGTACAACCTTGCCGGCAACGGTAAGAGCTCGATCCTCGGTACCTCCGGATCGGTGAAGGTTGTCCGCGTCAAGGATGGCCCAGTCGTTGGTATCCACATGATTGGTGGACGTATCGGTGAGTTGATCGGTGAAGCACAGCTGATCGTGAACTGGGACGCCTACCCCGAAGACGTCGCACAGTTGGTTCATGCACACCCCACCCAGAACGAGTCCCTGGGCGAGGCAATGCTCATGCTCGCGGGCAAGCCGCTCCACACGCTCTAGAACGCGCCCTCGAAGCAGAAAATTTTAGGAGAATTTGTAATGAGTCAGGAAATTACGCTCCCGGCACTGGGTGAAAGTGTCACCGAGGGCACGGTCACTCGCTGGTTGAAGAACGTCGGCGACTCGGTTGAGGTCGACGAGGCACTACTGGAGGTGTCGACGGACAAGGTCGACACCGAAGTTCCCTCGCCTATTGCTGGCGTCATCGAGGAAATCCTCGTGCAGGAAGACGAAACCGTTGAGGTTGGCGCCGTCCTGGTCCGCATTGGCGACGGTAGCGGTGCATCCGATTCGGCAAGTGAAGAGCCCGCTCAGGAGGAGCCTGCGGCAGCAGAGGCACCCGCCGAGGAAGCTCCCGCTGAAGAAGATGCACCGGCTGAAGCAGCACCCGCCGCTGAGTCGGCACCGGCTGCAAGCGGCGATGCGGAAGAAGTGACGCTGCCCGCACTGGGCGAGAGTGTCACCGAAGGCACCGTGACCCGCTGGCTCAAGAGCGTCGGTGACGCCGTTGAGGTAGATGAGGCACTGCTTGAGGTTTCGACGGACAAGGTCGACACCGAGGTTCCCTCCCCCGTGGCAGGTACCTTGCAAGAGATCCTCGTGAACGAAGACGAGACGGTTGAAGTCGGCGCGGTACTTGCGCGTATCGGATCTGGTGCTGCCGCTCCCGCACCAGAATCGACGCCCGAACCAGCCGAAGAATCGAAGCCGGCAGAGGAATCGAAGCCAGCACCGGCAGCGGAAAAGCCAGCTCCGGCCGCACCCGCACAGCCTGCTGCCCCGGCAAAGCCCGCCGCACCCGCTAAGCCTGCCACGAGTGAGTCTGCCCAGGCAGCAGCACCGTCGGCACCAGCTGCGGCAAGCGGACCCAAGCCACCACAGCGTCCGGCAACCAAGAGCGACCCTCGCTACGTGACCCCGATCGTGCGCAAGCTTGCGAGCGAACACGGCATCGACCTCACCCAGGTGAGCGGCACCGGCGTTGGTGGTCGTATCCGCAAGGAAGACGTGCTCGAAGCTGCCAAGGCTAAGGAAACGGCTGCTCCAGTTGCAGCGGCAGCGGGTGCGCCGGCTGCCGGCCCGAAGCCAGTTGAGGTTTCGGAGCTTCGCGGTACCACGCAGAAGATGTCGCGCCTGCGCAAGGTCGTCTCGACTCGCGCCGTTGAGTCCATGACGCAAACCGCGCAGCTGACCACCGTGGTCGAGGTGGATGTGACCAAGGTCGCGAACCTTCGCCAGGCTAAGAAGAATGAGTTCCTCGAGAAGACCGGCTCGAAGCTCTCCTTCCTGCCCTTCTTCACGCTTGCTGCGATTGAAGCGCTGCAGACCTACCCGATCATCAACTCGCGTGTCGAGGGCGATTCAATCGTCTATCCCGACTCCGAGAACGTTGCGATGGCGGTGGACACCGAACGCGGCTTGCTTACACCGGTGATCAAGAACGCTGGTGGCAAGTCGCTCGCAGAGCTTGCGACCGAGATCGATGATCTCGCCTCGCGTAGCCGTGACAACACACTAAAGCCTGACGACCTCGCGGGCGGCACGTTCACCGTGACCAACACCGGTTCGCGCGGTGCGCTCTTCGATACGCCGGTGGTGTTCCTCCCGCAGGAAGCGATCTTGGGTCTCGGCATTGTGACCAAGCGTCCGGTAGTGGTGAAGTCCGCTGAAGGCGACGAGAGCATCGCGATTCGTTCGATGGTGTACCTCGCACTGAGCTACGACCACCGCATTATCGATGGCGCGGATGCGGCTCGGTACCTCGGTCAGGTCAAGCAGCGCCTTGAAGAGGGCGCGTTTGAGGGCAACCTCGGCATTTAGTGCGTGCGGCGCTGGTCGGTAATCAACGTACCGATCGGCGCCGGCACACTTCCTTAACCACACAAAAAAGATCCCCGGTGGGCCAGGAACTCTCCTGGCTCACCGGGGATTTTTGTTGCTTCCGACAGGGGCTTGTCGGAAGCAACAGGGCCGCTAACGCTGTGCGGTCATCGACTGTGCGAAGAAGTCCGTGAGCTCTTCGCGGGCATCTAGTGGCAGGATGTTCGCGACATATTGATCCGGACGGACGATGACGATTGCGCCATCGCGGCTCACACCACGAAGATCATAAATGTCTTCTTCGCTCGTTGCCTCTCCCGCGGTATTGACATCAGTGATGTCACCGATGGAGTGCACGCGGAAATAGTCCTGGAGCTGGAAAGGACCGTTCTTTGGGCGGAACGTGGGGTGCACATCGCTGAAGTCGAACTCCGTGTATCGCTGCTGGTAGACGACATTCACCTCGAAGCGCGAGTTCACGTCCTCCCCTACGGGGGTGAACTTATTCAGCGGTGACTCTGGATCTGAACCGAGCCACTCTGCGAGTCGTTCGGTCGCGGAATCTTCGCCAGCCTTCGCCTGATCGGCAAATACATAGATTCGGTAGCGGCCGTCAGCGAATGCCTGGTGGCCGAGGTATATCGGATTGGCATCACAAATTCGAATCACCGGTGCCGCCTTGAAGCGCTTCCCGAGCGGGAAGCCGCTCGCAAGATGCTGATACTTCGCCTCACCGGTGAGGATTGACGGGGAGTACTCGGTCATGAATCCGGCCGGGAACTCGGCGGTCTTGACATAGAACTCGGCTACCTCATCCGGGCTGTCAAAGTCTTCCGACTTCTTCGCCATGAGTGTGGACCACTCTTTATCGAAGTTGATGAGGTCCACTGCGACCGACTGCCGCTCTGCAGAATAGGTGTCGAGGAGTGATGCAGGTGCGCGACCGGTGAGGACGTGCCCCAGCTTCCACGCAATATTCCAGCCGTCTTGCATCGAGACGTTCATGCCCTGACCCGCCTTGGCGCTGTGTGTGTGGCAGGCGTCGCCGGTAATGAAGACGCGTGGTGAGCGGGTGCCAACTTCGTCCTCGGGCACATCGTCGAACTTGTCGGTGACGCGGTGACCGACCTCGTACACGCTGTGCCAGGGCACGTTCTTCACTTCCAACGTGTAGGGGTGGATGATTTCGTTGAGTTTCTTGACGATGTCCTCAAACGGAGTGTTACGAACAGCGTGGTTGTCGTCCTCGGGCACTTCGCCGAGGTCGACGTAGATACGCGTGAGGTAGCCGCCCTCGCGCGGAATGTGCAAAATACTTCCCGCATCGGAGTGAATAATCGACTTCAGGCGAACGTCGGGATAGTCGGTTTCGGAGAGGACATCCATCACACCCCAGGCGTGATTCGAAGTATCGCCCTTGAGGCGGCGACCAATCGACTTGCGCACCTTTGAGGATGCGCCGTCAGAGCCGACCACGTATTTCGCTCGAACGGTGAGCTCCTCGCCCTCGTGCTCACCGACCGTGCGGCGGAGGGTAACGACGACCGGGTACTCCCCTTCATCTGTGACTTCAAGACCCACGAATTCGTAGCCGTAGTCGGGAACGAGGCGACCCGGGGATCGCTCAGCAAATTCCGCAAAGTAGTCCAGTACTCGAGCCTGGTTCACGACCAGGTGCGGGAACTCGCTGATTCCGGTCGCGTCATCGGCAGTGCGGCCGGTGCGAATAATGTGACCGGGGTTGTCGGGATCAGGGTTCCAAAACGTGGTCTCGGTGATGCGATACGCCTCGGCGATGATGCGTTCCGCAAATCCGTAGGCTTGGAAGGTCTCGACGGTGCGTGACTGGATGCCGTCTGCCTGACCGAGTTCAAGTCGGCTGCCGCGACGCTCGATAATGCGTGTGTTCACGTTGGGAAACTGCGCGAGCTGGGCGGCGGTGATCATACCAGCGGGACCGCTACCGACGATTAGGACGTCGATTTCCTCGGGCAGCTCTTCGGGCCGGTCGAGACCGATGCCAGCGGCAGGTTCGACACGAGGTTCTTGCGATACATAGCCGTGGTGGTGGAACTGCATTGTTCGGAATCCTCCTAGATTATGGGTGTTCGTTGGAGGATCAGCACTCCGCTATCCTGACGCAACACCTCGATCGTATATCATTTGACTGACTTCGCGGTGGATAGCTCAATCTTTGTCTACTTCGCTGCTCATACCTAGAGGATTGAGTCGGAAAACCAAATTTCGCGCAGACGCCATCCTTCAGCGGTGCGTTCTACGGAAAGCGATACCGAGCCGCTGCCGCTAATGAGCTCGATATCGCCAAGGTCTGCGGCAACCACCCACTCATCGGTTTCGATAAGTCGTTGCGATGGATCTTCCCCGCTTGTTACGAACTCATGATCTGTTTCGAGTCCCGGGGCTCCAGGAGCATAGAGCTCATCGAGGCAGGATGCGTTCGATGCTCGTAGGCATTCGTTTCGCGCTGCGATGAGGTGAGGAACTGAATCGATCGCACTTGCCGCGGCACCTGTGCTCCCCTCCCCCTGCGCGTCTTGTGCTCCTTCGGTAACCGCAGGTTCGATTGGTTCGTACTCCGGCTCATCGGTGAGCGCTGGAGATTGAGTTGCCGAGGTTTCGACAGCCGCTTCGCTCGGTGACGGCGAGTTCTCGGCACTTGAATTGGCGCTTCCTAATAGGAGCGCTCCGATCGCAATGAGTACGCCAACGACCGCGGCGAGAGCCCAGAACACTGGTCGAACACCGGCCACCGCACGGCTAAGTCGAGAACCGAACTCACTCAACGCGGTCAGTCGTAATCGCCGTTTGCGCGTGGTTCGTACTGGTGCAGGGAGCAGGGTTTCGTCGTCGCCCGTGATTGCCTCGTCCGAGTCGAGTGCCCGAACGGCGTGATTCGCTGCGCTGCCGAGAACGTCACGACTGCCCTGCCCCGGCAAAACGCCCTCGGCTACCGGAGCCGGTTCTGCCCATTGAAAGAGCGCATCGATAAGTCTGGCAGCCGCATCGGACGGTGTCACGCCATCACAGATCGCGGCGATGAGGGTTTCGAGTTGCTCCGGCGCGGGTGTCGAGGAACGACTAATAATCGCATCCGCCACTTTGCCGAGGGCACGGATGTCAGTGGCCCGAGTGATGTCTGCTCGGGCCGACGACACCCCATCCAATTCAATAGCTTTGGACCAGTGATCGAGCCACGGTCGGCCAAACTCGTCGAGGAGGCAAGCGGCGAGATCGATGTTCCGATGCCCCATACCCGCCTGATGAGCCAGCTGGACGGCCTCGGTGATCGGCACGAGTAGTGTGACCAGCGATCCTGGCGTGAACTGGAAATCTCCGGCCACCAACTCCGACCAGCTGCGGCGCTGTTGGAGCGGAAACACCGCAATCCGCAGGTCATCTTCGGTCAGCGTTTCCTCCGCCAACTCGACAAATTCTGACCCGATCTCGTCGCGGATGGCACATTCTCGAGCAAGCACCTCGGATTCTGCTTGGCCCACGGCAACGCGGATTCGCCGGTGTTCGAGGTGCGGTTGTGCCGGGCTCGCAAACGCCGCCCAGTGCTCGCTTCCCTGTGCCCGCTCATATCCGACAATTTCGCTGACACCCACGAACTCCGAATTGTCCGGCCTAAGCGGGCGCACGAGACGCCAACCCGAAATGACGTCGCCGGCGCGAGGGCGTGCGTCTCGATCGCGTTCTGTGCTGCGTTCCAAAAGCATGCCCGCATCTTGCACGATGCATTTGAGGGCGAAGGTGAAACGCGGCGTTACCTGTTGATAACTGTTGATTCGCCCGATTCTGTGGACAGTTGTCGGCGGGTATTATAGGAGGACTATGGCGAAAAAATCCGACTCAGCTACCAAGGAGCCCGGCCGCTTCCGGCAGCTCATCGACGTCTTCAAGATGACCGCGAAGTACGACAAGGCGGGTGTCGTATTCATCGTGGCGGGCTTCGTGCTGCCGATCATCCTCGCAGTCGTAATGTGCATCGTCACCAATGCGAACTGGCTGATGTGGTTGCTTTACGTCGTTCTGGGCGCGGTGTTCGGTCTGCTCATTGCAATGTTGCTGCTGAACTGGCATGCAGAGCGCGTCGCTTTCGACCAGCTCGAGGGTAGGCAGGGTGCCGCTGGCTCCGTACTCTCCTCCGCAATGCGTGGCAAGTGGCGTACCAGCGATATGCCGGTGGCCTTTAACCCCAAAACGCAGGATTTTGTATTCCGTGCGATTGGTAAGCCCGGCGTTGTGCTGATCACCGAATCTACGAATGCGGCGACGAAGCGCCTCCTTAATGACGAGCGAAACAAGACGAAGCGTCTGTTGCCGACCGTGACCATCCACCACGTTTTGGTGAATAAGGATGAAGGCGGAATCAAGCTTGCGGATCTCAAGAAGACCCTGAATAAACTACCGAAGCAACTGCGCAAGGAAGAGATTCTCGCAGTCGACACTCGCTTGGCCTCACTCAAGAAGAATGAGCTGCCGATTCCAAAGGGTGTTGACCCGAACAAGATTCGACCGTCACGCTCGAATATGCGCTAGCGCGCTGTCCTCGCCCTCGTTCGGGCCTCGGAGCTATCGGAATTTCCGAAGCACGAGGCCCGAAAGCGATTCATGGGCACCGCGTTGGTCGCGATCCATGATCAAGGCAGGCAGTACGAACACGAGCAGCAGCTGTCGTACCCAGGGACGCCACCATCCGGGCGCCTCTCCCTGCACGGTGTTGACCCGCATTCCAAAAATGATGTGGCCGAGGGAGCCGCCGAGCAGCCAGATAAAGATGCTGGTGAGGACCACAAAGATCGCCGCAATTGCGAGGGCGTCATAGTCGAATAGCCACCACGAGAGCAGGCTCGCGATGCTCCAGTCCACGATGAGACCAAGAATGCGCAAACCAAAGCTTGCGACCGAACCTGGACCACTCTCGGGAAGCCCGAGCCGCTCTCCTGGATAATTGCTTTCAGGAACACTGAAGGAATTCGAATCGCGGGTCTCAGCCATTAGCCCAGTCTATCGGTGAGCAACCGGTTCTCGAGGAGGTCGAGGGCTTTACTGAAGGCGTGTCCACTGACAGGCGCGCAATGCTAATGACATCAGACAGAATCGTGTAAACTCACATCACGCCGCGAAACTGGCGGGTAATACTCGCCAGGCGCACGTCGGGACGCGTTCCCGGACACACCAACTGAGGAGGAACTTTTACCCATGTTCACCGAGCCCGCCGAACTTGTCTCTTATATCAAGGAGAAGGGGATCTCGTTCATCGACATCCGCTTCACCGATCTGCCCGGAACTCAGCAGCACTTCAACATCCCGGCGTCGACGGTCGATGACGACTTCTTCAGTAGCGGACAGCTCTTCGACGGCTCATCGATTCGTGGCTTCGCCTCGATCAACGAGTCAGACCTGCAGCTCATCCCGGATGTGACCACGGCATACCTGGACCCCTTCCGCGCCGAGCCAACCATCGTCATTCTTTGCGATATTTTCAACCCCCGTACCGGCGAGATCTATCACCGTGACCCGCGGCAGGTTGCGAAGAAGGCAGAGAAGTTCCTCGCCTCGACGGGCGTGGCAGACACCGCGATTTTCGCACCCGAGGCAGAGTTCTACGTTTTCGATGACGTTCGCTATGAGAACCAGCCCTATCGCACCTACTACCAGGTGGACTCCGAAGAGGGCTTCTGGAACACCGGCCGCGAAGAAGTTGGCGGAAACCTTGCGAACAAGACCCCGAAGAAGGGTGGTTACTTCCCAGTACCACCGGTCGACAAGCAGGCAGACCTCCGCGACGCGATGAGTATGACGCTCATTGAAAGTGGGTTCGAACTCGAACGGGCACACCACGAAGTGGGCTCCGGCGGGCAAGCGGAGATCAACTACCGCTTCAACACGCTCGTGCACTCGGCCGATGACATCCTCAAGTTCAAATACCTCATCAAGGGCGTCGCGAACGACTGGGGAAAGACCGCAACGTTTATGCCAAAGCCAATGTTTGGCGAGAACGGTTCGGGTATGCACACGCACATGTCGCTCTGGCAGGGTGGCGAACCGCTGTTCTATGACGAGGCCGGCTACGCATCGCTTTCCGACACCGCACGCTGGTATATCGGCGGCATCCTCGCGCACGGCAAGTCGCTCGCGGCCTTCACCAACCCGAGCACCAACTCCTACCACCGTCTCGTAAAGGGTTACGAAGCTCCGATCAACCTCGCGTACTCGGCTGGTAACCGCTCGGCGGCGGTTCGCATCCCGATCACCGGCTCAAGCCCCAAGGCAAAGCGCATCGAGTTCCGCACCCCGGATGCGACGGCGAACCCGTACCTCGCGTTCGCAGCCTTGCTCATGGCTGGTCTGGACGGTATCCAGAACCGCATCGAGCCAATGGACCCGATCGACAAGGACCTCTACGAGCTGCCTCCGGAAGAGGCGAAGAACATCCCGCAAATGCCGCTTTCGCTGAGCGAGGCACTGCGCGCCCTGGAAGAAGACCACGAGTACCTGCTCAAGGGCGGTGTCTTCGACGAGGATCTCATCCGGACCTGGATCGACTACAAGACGAACGCGGAGATCTTGCCGATGGCCGAGCGTCCGCACCCCTACGAGTACGAACTGTACTTCGGGGTCTAGCTCCAGAAGGGTTCCGACGCCGTACTCCCGTATCTGCGGAACCCAGTGAATACAGGGATCCCCGGCGGTTTCACACCGACCGGAGATCCCTGTATGTACGGAGGTCTACGGAGTTTGCCGGCCGGATTCTCGCCAGTCAAAACGATGGCTTTTGTACTTCGGGCTCTGAATCCGAGTGGACATCCGCCAGATACTTGCGGGGCTGGCGTCGGGAGTGTCAATCGTGGGTCCCACTCGGACTCTCCGGGTTCTCCGCTTCAAATGCAGCGGCCAGAGCACTCCCGCAACGCGGAACGCCGCTGGTCGTGCACGGTGCATCACGATACACCTGTTTCGACTGCTTCGATTGTTTTGTTTAGGAAGGATGGGCTGATGAGCGACATCGCGACGCTGGTTCCCGAGCCGGCAGACTCCGAGTTGGCGGCCTCTGCACTGCGCGGGCTCGACGCCGCACTCGACGCCGAGGGCCCGGTGCGACTACGCCTGGCGGGCAGGTCGGTGAGGTGGAGGTTCCCCGGTCTGCGCTGGCTGCGCTGGCGCAGGTGCTCGACAGCTTCGCGCACGGCGAGGGCGTGACCGTCCTCCCCTCGCAGGCGGAGCTGACCACTCAGCAGGCCGCGGACGCGTTGAACGTCTCTCGCCCGTTCCTGATCGGACTGCTTGACGCCGGACAGATCGACTACCGCACGGTCGGCACTCACCGCCGTGTGAAGGCCGCGTCCTTGATCCGCTACCTGCGCGAGGATGACGTCCGCCGCCTGGCGGCGGCCGATGCGCTGTCTGCGGAGACTCGCGAGCTCGGATTCGCTTGATGCTGGTCGTCGTCTACGCAGCCGAAGTGGACGGAACGGATTCTCGATGAGGTGTTCCGCAACCTGCGCGTGAACCGCCCCGATCTGGGCCCGGCACGGTTGGACCGTACCCGCCGTTAGATGAACGATGCGATCCGCGACGTCGCGGTGACAGGCTACGAGCATCTGATCGACCAGATCGACCTCCCCGATGCGGACGACCGGCATGTGCTGGCCGCTGCGAATCATGCCGAAGCGGAAGTGATCGTCACCCTAAACCTCCGCGACTTTCCCGCCGACTGTCTGAATGTCTGGGGCGTGCAAGCGCAGCACCCGGATGACTTCCTCGCCACGCTGCAGCAGGATCACCCGAACGTGCTCAACGGTATCGTCATTGCAATCGCCCGCACCTGGGGTGACGACGTGACGCCCGGCGAAATGCCATCCGTGGCACTTTTTCAGGTTTTGACGGCCCAGCGAGCAAGGTTTTGACCGCCCGGTTAGCTCAGTCCCCGTAAAAGAGGGTTTCAAACACAGCCCGCGAACGACGCGTGGCAGTGAGATAGTCATTCTCGAGGTCAATGCCGTGTCCAGGGTCATAACCGAGCAATCTTGCGACACCGTCAAGTTCAAGCGGATCTCCCGGCAACACATCCGTCTGCGCATTCGAAAACAGATACACGGCAGAACGGATTCGAGACGCGAGCAGCCAGGCGTTCCGCAAGATTTCGGTGTCAACGACGCTGACCAGATTGTGTTCCTGCGCGATCGCGAGGGCGTCGAGCGTGGAAGGGGTGCGCAGTTCCGGGATATCGTGCGCATGGTCGAGCTGGATGATCTGCACGAGCCATTCCACATCGGAAAGCGAACCGCGACCGAGCTTGAGGTGACGCTTCGGGTCCGCGCCGCGAGGAAGTCGTTCGCTTTCCATACGGGCTTTAATGCGCCGAATTTCAGTGAGCTCCTGCTTCTGCAGTCCCCGCGACCGATACCGGGTGCGATCGGCAACCTTCATAAACTCATCGAGCAAGGTTCCGTCGCCCGCGACCTTGTCGGCACGTAATAGCGCCTGTGCTTCCCAACCGAGTGACCACTTCGCGTAGTAGGAGTCGTAGGCACTGAGCGAACGAGCCAGCGGACCGGACTTTCCCTCGGGTCTGAGCCCCGCATCCAGGTCAATTGGCATTCGATTGTCATCAAGCAGCTCAGCGATGCGCATCACGAATTTGCGCGCGAGCTTGCTCGCCTCTTCCGTGCCTCGCGACTCGGGGTCATATACGTAGAGCACATCGAGGTCGGATCCGAACCCCAGCTCCGCTCCCCCGAAACGGCCCATCCCGATCACGCCAAAGGGTGGATAGTGCTGCTCGTCATCGATGATCCGGATCGCCTTCTCGGCAGCGCGAATCGTCACATTGGCGATATCGGTGAGGCCTCGTGCTGTGGTCCGCATGTCATTCACCCCGATAATGAATCCGATCGCGATCCGCAAGACTTCACGACGTCGGATACCGCGAATCACCCGGCCAAGCGCGACTTCGTCGTTATAGCGGCCCAGTGCACCGGCGATTTCGTGTTCGAGGGCGGATGCGGTGAGCGGGCTGAGCTTATCGTCGCCATCGAGCCAGATCACGGCTTCGGGAAAGAGCTCCAGGAACGTGGCACAAAACTTACTGCTCGACAAGATGTGGCACAGTCTTCGTGCCGCAAGATTCGAGTCGCGCAGCAGTCGAACGTACCAGGATGCATCCCCCAGCTGTTCGGAGAGCTTGCGGAAGGCGAGCAATCCCTGATCGGGGTTCGCGCCGTTGGTGAACCACTCGAGGAGCACCGGCAGCAAATTGCGCATCATGGTCGAGCGGCGAGAGACGCCGCTGATGAGCGCGCGAATATGGTTGAGCGCACCCTTGGGATCGCGATATCCGATGGTCTTGAGCCTTGCCTGTGCCTGCTCGGTTGTCAGCTGGTAGCTCTCCGTTGGCAACGTGGCCACGGCGGTGAGTAGCGGTCGGTAGAAGACTTTTTCGTGCACGCCACGCACGCGCCGACGCACCGTGGCGAGTTGTTCGCGAAGAATCTTCGGCTGGGTCACGCCAATTGCGCGAGCAAGGATGCGCTGTTCTTCTTCCGTGTCCGGGAACAGGTGGGTTCGCTGCATGTGCCGCAGCTGCACTCGATGCTCGAGTAACCGCAAAAAGCGGTAGTCATTGGTAAATTCCGCGCCATCATCACGACCAATGTGCCCTTCCGCCGCGAGCATACTGAGCGCATCGAGAGTGGTCTGCACACGCACGCTCTCATCCACTTGCCCGTGCACGAGTTGCAGCAGTTGCACCGTGAATTCAACATCGCGAAGCCCACCGGGACCCAATTTGAGTTCGCGGTCTACTTCATCCTTGGCAATGTGGCTGATCACGCGAGCACGCATTGCCTGCACTTGCAGCACGAAGTCATCCCGCCCGGCGGCACCCCAAATCATTGGTTGGAACTGCTCGACGAGTTCCACACCGAGTTCGAGATCACCCGCGAGCGTGCGGGCCTTAAGCAGCGCCATGAACTCCCAGTTATGTGCCCAGCGCTTGTAGTAGGTCAAGTAGCTGTCGACCGTGCGCACCAGTGCGCCGTCCTTACCCTCGGGGCGGAGATTCGGGTCCACTTCCCAGAGGCCGGGCTCGATGCCGTAGTCCGAAATGACATTCATCATCTTGGAGGCCATCCGGGCGGCTATCTCGATCGTCCGGGCGGTACTCAGATCCGAGTCCTCGCGCGGTTCGGCGACAAACATGACGTCAACATCGGAGATGTAGTTGAGCTCCCGGGCACCCCCCTTACCCATACCAATCACCGCGAGCCGAACATCCCGCACTTCTTCCTCGGGGAACCGCCCAAAACCGGCCGGTGGACTGGTCACCTCGGCGCGCGCCACGGCAAGTGCTGCCTCGAGCGCGGCGGAAGCGAGGTCCGCCAGTGCAGCGGCGATGCGGTGCAGTGAGACGGTGGGGTCTTCGAGGCGAGCGTCGTAGAGCGCAATTTTTCCAAGTTCCACGCGATACTCGACGCGCAGTGCGTTGATCGCCGCCTCGTCCGAACGTTTCGCCAGGAGCTGACCGGATTCGGGTTCACGCTCGGCTTGAACTGCTCGCAACAGACGTTCGCGGAGTGTCTCCGGGGATGCGAGCACATTGGCATCGTCGTGCACGTCACGAAGCCGCGATGGGTGACGAATAAAGAACCCCTCAGCGGCAGTGGAAATGGCAAAGAGCGTGATCACCGAGCGAAGGAGCGCCAGGTCCCCCTTAAGCTCAGACACGCATCCGGGTTGCCGCTGAAGGAGCCGAACCAGTGACGCCAACGCGCCATCCGGGTCGGGGTCGATCGGTTCGAAGCAGGCCACGAGCGTTACCGGGTCGAGCCCGAGTAGGTCACCTAGTTCGTCAAGCAAATCGGCAGCTGCGAGTGGATTTGCAAAACCCACGCGAACCAGTCTTGTCCGGATTCCTTCTCGCACCGTTGCTCGCTCCCCTAGTGACTACTACCCACAAATACCGATCGCGAAACCGCTAGAGATTCCGCATCAATTCAAAATCGGTGACCTGTCTGCGAAACCCGAGCCATTCATCCTGCTTATTGCTGATGAAATGCTCAAACAGTTGCTCGCCGAGCGTCTCCGCCACCAATTCGGATTCCTGCGTAACGGCCAGGGCCTCATCAAGGTTCATCGGTAGGTTCTTGTAGCCGAGCACCTGACGTTCGCGGTTCGAAAGATCCCGAAGATCCCCATCGATCTCATTGGGGATTTCATAGCCCTCTTCGATGCCGCGAAGTCCAGCCTCGAGGAGCAATGCGTAGGTGAGGTAGGGATTCGCCGCCGAATCAACGCCACGGTATTCGAGCCGTGCGGATCGCGACTTGTCGGGCTTATAGGTGGGCACGCGCACGAGTGCCGAGGAATTATTGTGGCCCCAGCAGACGTAGCTCGGTGCTTCGTCACCACCCCAAAGGCGCCGGTACGAGTTGACGTGTTGGCAGGTGACCGCGGTGATTTCGCGGGCATGGTGCAGGAGGCCTGCAATGAACTGCCGGCCCGTGCGAGAAAGCTGATGGTTCGCGCCCGCTTCGTGGAACACATTGGTTCCGCCTTCAAAGAGCGACATATGCGTGTGCATGCCGGAGCCGGGCCACTTCGCGCTTGGCTTCGGCATGAACGTTGCGTAAATATCCTGCTCCGCGGCGGCCTCGTCGATGACGGTGCGGAAGGTAATCACATTGTCGGCCATGGTGAGCGCATCCGCATACCGCAGGTCGATCTCGTTTTGGCCCGGGCCCGCCTCGTGGTGACTGAATTCAACGGAGATCCCGAGTTCTTCAAGGAGGCGGACCGAACGACGTCGAAAAAGGTCGACGGTGCTACCCGCGACATGGTCGAAGTACCCGCCCGTATCGACCGGCTCGAGGCCGTTTGGGCCGGGAGTCTTCGATTTGAGCAGGTAAAACTCGATCTCGGGATGAATATAAAAGGTGAACCCGAGGTCGGCCGCGCGGTCAAGGGTGCGTCGAAGCACTTGGCGGGGATCCGCCGCTGCGGGCTGACCATCCGGCGTCGTGATCTCGCAAAACATTCGCGCAGTTTCATCGTCACCGTGCCAGGGCAGGACCTGGAACGTGGTCGGATCCGGGTGCAAGAGCATGTCCGCCTCGGTGCGGCGTGTCAGCCCCTCGATTGAGGAGCCATCGAAGCCAACCCCCTCGTTAAAGGCGCCCTCCACTTCGGCCGGGGCAAGGGCAATCGATTTCAACTTGCCCAGCACATCCGTAAACCACAGGCGAATAAATTTAATCCCGCGGTCACTAATGGTTTGCAGGACGTAATCCTGTTGCTTGCTCACGGATCTGCTCCCTTCCGGTCGACGTTTTCCAAGGCTACCGGCGCCCGACCCTAGAATGTCTCTATGACTGACCAGCAAGCACTAAAGAAGGTGCGTACCCGCCACTTCGCTCAAGCGAAGCAGGACGGACGAAAAATCACCGGTCTCACCGCCTACGACGCGCCGAGCGCTCTGGTATTTGATCAGGCCGGCATTGATTTCTTACTCGTGGGTGATTCCGCAGCGAACGTGATGCTGGGGTATGACACCACGTTGCCAATCAAAGTGGATGAGCTCATCACGATGTCACGATCCGTCGCCCGGGCGGTGAACCGGGCATTCGTCATCGCGGATCTCCCCTTCGGGAGCTACGAGATTTCACCTGAGCAGGCCCTCGAAACCTCGGTGCGGTTCATGAAAGAAGCGGAAGTGCACGCCGTCAAACTCGAAGGTGGAGTGCGAGTCGAGGGCCACATTCGCCGGATCACGGAGTCTGGGATACCGGTGTGCGGTCACGTGGGTTTCACACCGCAGTCCGAACACAACTTGGGCGGTCATGTCATCCAGGGTCGTGGGGATGCGGCGCAGCAGCTTCTCGAGGACGCTCGCGCAGTTGAGCGGGCCGGTGCCTTCGGCGTCGTGCTGGAGATGGTGCCTTCAGATGTTGCGGCCCAGGTCACGGCCGAGCTGTCGATTCCAACCTTTAGCGTGGGAGCCGGGCCAGACTGCGACGGGCAGCTTGTGGTGTGGACCGACGCTTTCGGCTACAGCCAGGGACGAAAGCCAAAGTTCGTGCGCGAGTATGCCGATCTTTCGGGCATCCTTCGCGAGGCAACAAAGGCGTTCATTGCCGATATTCACTCCGGCTCTTACCCATCGGAAGCGGAGTCCTACGACAACACGCAGCCGCAATAGCGGCCAGGTACGAGCCGATTAGTAGCCGTTCTCCTCGGCCTCGCGAGCTTCCTCCGCAGCCCACCGCTGGGCATTCTCGGCGAGCCGTTCATTCGCCCGTGCTGCTTCGGCTTCGGTGGCGAAGGGGCCGATTCGATCGAGCGCGATGGACTGTTTGCCGCGCTCAACTTCACCGGTGCGGGTGTTGTACCAAAATTCGTCTTCAGGCTTCTCGGTCATACACTTGAGGGTATGCCGAAAAACCCTGAAACTGGTCTGCTCATTCCTGGAACTGTCACCCCGATGCGGCCGGTGCCGGCACATATCCCGCGCCCTGAGTACGTCGGTAAGACCAACCCGAATGAACCGGACGGTTCCGGTGACCTGTACACATCCGAAGAAATTGAGCGGGTACGGCATGCCAGTCGGATTGCGGCCGCGACTCTGGAGCACCTCGAACAGTTCGTGAAGCCGGGGGTCACCACCGAGGAATTGGACAAGATCGCGCATGATTTCCTCGTGGCGCATGACGCCTATCCATCCTGCCTTGGCTATCGCGGCTTCCCGAAGGCCTCTTGCACCTCGCTCAACGAAGTGATCTGCCACGGCATCCCCGATTCGACCGTGCTTGAAGATGGCGACATTCTCAATATCGACGTCACCGCGTTTGCCGAAGGAATGCACGGCGACACGAACCGCATGTATCTCGTCGGCAAAGTCGACGAAGAATCCCGGCTGCTGGTCGAACGCGCACACGAAGCGATGATGCGCGGTATTAAGGCTGCGAAACCCGGACGCGAAGTGAATATCATCGGCCGGGTAATCGAGAAATACGCGGGCCGCTTCGGCTACGAATCAGTGCGGGACTACACCGGCCACGGCGTCGGTCGAACCTTCCACTCGGGCCTCATCATTCCCCACTACGACGCACCCCAGTTCAAGGACGTGATCCAACCCGGGATGATCTTTACCGTGGAACCGATGTTGGTCACCGGATCCCAAGACTGGGACCAGTGGGATGACAATTGGACGGTCGTCACCAAAGACGGCTCCCGTTGCGCGCAGTACGAGCACACCATTCTCGTGACCGAAGATGGCTTCGAAATCCTCACGCTGCCTCCCTCACAGCTATAGACCGTTCGCTTTGCTATTTCAGGCTCCTCGATACCTTCTCGGCCTACGATTCTGATCATGGCAAAGAAGCAAGATCGCTTCGCGATCGGGATTGACATTGGCGGCACCGGAATCAAGGGTGGTCTCGTGGACTTGCGCAAGGGCGCCTTGGTCGGCGAGCGCAAAAAAGTGAAGACTCCGAAGGGCGCACCAATCCCGGCGGTAAAGAATGCCGTGCTTGAGGTCTACAACGAGATCCTCAGCCAAAAGGAAGCCAAGGGTCTCGACGTCCCCGTCGGCATCTGCATGCCCTCGGTGGTCCGCCATGGCGTCTCGTATAGCGCTGCGAACATTGATGATGAATGGATCGGCTATCCGGCTCGGGAGGCATTTGCCGACGCGATCGGCAAGCAAGTTTCGCTCGTCAATGACGCGGATGCGGCCGGCTACGGCGAGGTGCGTTTCGGCGAAGCTGCCGACAATATTGGCAGCGTGATCGTCCTCACCCTCGGCACCGGGATCGGCTCAGCGCTCATCCACGACGGGCGGCTTTTTCCGAACAGCGAACTCGGGCACATGGAGCTTGACGGACACGAAGACTATGAGCGATTTGCCTCTTCCAAAGTGCGCGAAAACGAAGGCCTCAGTTTTGAAGAGTGGGGTAAACGCTTGACCCCCTATTTCCAGAAGCTGGAGCAGCTACTCGAGCCCGATGAGTTCATCATTTCCGGTGGCATCTCGAAGCAGGCCGATGATTTCTTGCACCTCATTGAAGTGGGGGTTCCCGTCAAGGTGGCGAAACTGCGCAATAACGCGGGCATCATCGGTGCTGCACTGCTCGGTGCCGAGAATTGGGACTAGCTGCCCGGTTTGCGATCTGCGGCGACTCGATTCAAGTGATGCCGTAGAATTGTGAGGATGAATGGGTCGGCCAGACGGTCGCGCGCCGCGTAAGCGGTCCGAGGAACGTCCGGGCTCCACAGGGCAGGATGGTGGATAACGTCCACCCGGGGTAACTCGCGAGCTAGTGCAACAGAAAGTAAACCGCCCGCAAGGGTAAGGGTGAAAGGGTGGGGTAAGAGCCCACCGGGCGTTCGGTGACGGACGCAGCATGGTAAACCTCATCCGGAGCAAGGCCAACAGGGAACGTCGACGCGGCTCGCCGAGTTCCCGGGTGTGCTGCTAGAGCGGCGCGGTAACGCGTCGCCGAGATAGATGGCCGTCACGACTTCGGTCGGACAGAACCCGGCGTATCGGCCGACCCACTCATCCCTCTTACGGTGCGGGAGGCTGTTCCCGCGCTCGTTCCGATCGCCGTCCTTGCCCCACTTCTACTAAAAGAGACTGGCCTCTTGCCCCGGGATCGGGCCCGCGAACTCATCGGGACGATCCATTGCGAGATTGGCGGCAGCATCCGCCTGCGCATTTTGCGCACGTGGGATCCACGTGAACGTGACCTGATTCCGACCGATCATCGATCTGGCGATCGCCGCGAGCTTCTGCATATCTGGGTGCTTGATCTTCCAGCGCCCCGACATCTGCTCGACCACGAGTTTCGAATCCATCCGCACGTCTACACTTGCGTGCTGATCGCGGGCGAAGGCCGCTTCCAGACCGACCACGAGCCCCGTGTACTCGGCGACGTTATTGGTGCATACCGGCAGTGAGCGGGAGATCGACTCGAGAATCTCCCCTGTATCCCCGTCGATGAGCACCGAACCCGAGCCCGCGGGCCCGGGATTGCCCCGCGAGCCACCGTCTGCTTCGAGAATGAATTTCGCCACTAGCTTGCTGATCTTTCGGTTCGAACGAGGATGGCGCCGGTGTCTGGGCAGAAGAGGACTTCATCTGCTGGTGCCTTGGTGATTCTGGCTAGGTCTGCCGTCTCAATGGTCTCTTGCGATGCGGTCGATACTTTACCAACGAGTTCGGCGGCGCCCACTCCGGCGCGTTTGCGGCGCTCTTCGTAGAGTGCGACAAGTTCGGCGGAAAGACTGTCGACGAGCGTTTTACGGTCGGTGGCGAGTTCCTTCGCCTCTTTCCGCAGATTTTCCCGCGCGAGATCACGCCGTTCCAAGAGATCCGCCGCTTGCGCTTCAATCTCACGCATTGCAGCGACCTTCTCGTCATGCGCCTCGGTGAGTGTTTCGACCTGTTCAAGCTGCGCCAGCTCTTGGTCGTCGAGGGTCTCCTGTCGCCGCGCAATCGTGTCGAGTTCCGCTTGCAGTGCCGCAATGTCCTTAGTCGAAGAAGCGGATGAGAGGCGCTTCTCATCGCGCGCTCGGCGCTCGGCTACCAATTTCGAATCTGACTGGATCGTCGCGAGCTCGGAGCGCGCATCCTCAAGGACACCGAGTGCCTCGGCCGCGGCAGCGCGTCGTGTTCGGCGATCTTGTTCGATTTCGACCAGGTGAATTTGCTCGGGCATATTCTTGGCGAGGTGCTGCAACCGAGCGTGCCGCGCATCGACCTGAGCAAGTTCGAGCAATCGCAGTTGCTCTTTCGGGTGTGCCTTCATCGTTCCATTCTCTCCTGTTATGCGTCCTGCCGAATGTGCCAGGACCAGGGGTCGGTATTCAGTGTCGATACGCGCACCGCAATATCAGGATGCGCTGCCGCGAGTTTTTCAGCGGCGCCCGCCAACCAGAGGTGTTCGCTTGCATAGTGTGCGGTGTCGACGAGTGCGGGTTTGCCACCGTTTATTTTTGCCTGCTCGCGCGCTTCGGATGCTGGGTGGTGGCGTAGATCGCTCGTGAGATACACATCGGCCCCGGTCACGAGCGGGTGGTTCAGGAATGAATCACCGGCACCCGAGCAACAGGCAACCCGTTGCACGAGCATCTCCGGGTCCCCCGCCACGCGCACCCCTCCGGCCGTGACCGGGAAGATTTCGGCGATTTTTGCGACAAATTCGCGCAGGCTGATTGGGTCAGGAAGGTCTCCGACGAGTCCTATGCCGCGCTCCGGTTGATCGACAAGCGGCTCAAACGGGATGCGGTGATCGGGCCCCTGCGGGATGCCGAGCAAATCGAAAATCGTGCCCGTGGGGCCGGACTCTACGACATCTGCGTTCGTGTGGGCCGCATGGAGCGCGCAGCCGCCGCGAATGAGCCGAGCGAGCAGCGCTCCCTTGTAGCGATCCTCGGCGATTGACGTCACACCGCGCAGCAAGAGTGGGTGGTGAGTGAAGAGCAATTGCGCACCCCAATCGAGGGCCTCATCCACGGTGCTGGAAACGGGATCAACCGCTAACAGCACTTTCGTGACCGCTGCGTCTGGATCACCTGTGGTGGTGCCGATCGCATCCCAGGATTCCGCACCTCGCTTGGGAAAGAGCATTTCAATCGTGGATTGCACTTCGCGCAGCGTGGTCATGCAGCCACATTACCTGTCACGCACAGTAGGCTTCTGGCCATGGGTCTTCCACGTCGCTTTCTCGGCGAAAACGAGAACGTTGTTTTTCACATGCGTACCCACTGGAAGCGCATCTTCGGTCATGTCCTGCTCGGGCTGCTCATCATCGCCGCCGCGGTGGCCGGCACCATCTTCATGCCCGCTGAGGCACAGCCAATTGCGTCCTACATCATTTGGGGTATCGCGGTCATCGCGCTCTTTCCGGCAACGATTTCACCGCTACTCAAGTGGTTGTCATCAACCTTCACCATCACCGATCGCCGCATCATAACCCGCACCGGAATATTGCATAAAAAGGGGCATGACATTCCCCTCGGTCGGATTTCGAATGTGTCTTATGAGCACTCAATGTGGGACCGCATTTTCGGTTGCGGGACGCTGATTCTGCAGACTTCCGCTGACGAGCCGCTCCACCTGGATGACATTCCGAGAGTCGAGCGAGTGCACGTGCAGATGACTGAAATGCTGTTCGTAATGGACCAAAACGACCATTAGCGTTCAGCCGAATCACCATCGCCAAGTTCTGCGCCCGATTCAACGCCAATCTCCGGAAAGTGAGCCCACAAAGTGACCACGGCACTCTCTCCTGAACTTCGCAAAGCAGAAGCACGCATCGTTGAGATTCCGGACTATCCGGAGCCGGGCGTGATTTTTCGCGATGTGATGCCGTTATTGAGTCATGCCGAGGACTTGCGGACCGTGACGCAGGCCATGATCGAACCATTCGCGGGCCAGTTTGACGCCGTGGCCGGCATTGAAGCTCGCGGATTCCTATTCGCGGGAGCGGCGGCCATGCTCGCCGGTGTTGGACTTGTCCCCATTCGGAAAGCCGGAAAACTGCCGCGTCCCGCGGCATCCGCCAAATACTCGCTCGAATACGGCACCGCCGAAATTGAAATGCACGATGACGTGGAACCGGGGACGCGGCTGCTCTTGATGGATGATGTGCTTGCCACGGGCGGGACGCTGCGTGCAGCCATGGAGCTGGTAGAAAAAGTTGGCTCGAAGGCCATCGGGATCACAGCCCTCATGGAACTTGACGGGCTTGGTGGCAGAGAGCGGCTTGGTGATGCGCTGCCGCTACACACGCTGTTCCGCGGCTAAAACGAGCTCACAATTCGGGGATCACGCCGGCTGATGCTGCTTTTCCGCGCAGAACCGCTGTCACTTCGGCTGACTCACCGGGAGCTGTAACAAGACTCCATCGTCACAGGCATACACTTTCGTCACACGAGCGAAAGGACCGCATCATGGGTATTCAGGAACGTAAGGCCGCAATTGAATTGCTCGCCGCTATTGTTCAGAGCATCGATGAGCGCGTAAAACGGCACTCGGTGGCGGAGGAAGCGAGCAGTCCCACTACCTCGACTCGGCTGACGATCGATCTCATTGCGATACGCGACAAGATCGCACTGGTCACTGGTGAACTGCTTGAGCCGACGACAGCACTGCACGTGAGTCGTGTTCTCGATCGAATCACGCACGCTGACTACGCGAATCATCCGCACAACCTCAAGGAACTTGTTGAACTCGGCAAGAAGCTCAGCGGGATTGTGAGTGATTTGCGGGTGATCGCGAATCGGAAGGAATTTGAGGGGCTCTCCTAACGGGACTCCGTATCCTTGCTCGGCCGCCTAGTTTTCATTGATGATTCTGCGCGGCTCTCGGGCCACCCTGTTTCTCGCACCGCGGGTGCTTTAGCGCCGCTCGGTGCGATGCCGAGCTTCGACGCCGTGCGGTTTCGGACGGCCATAAATGCCCCGGTCATCGCTCCCCAGACGACCGCGACAAGGACCACCTCCCAGAGTAGATAGGTCGGCCAGCCACCTAGGAGGTCGAGAGCGGATGCGCCATCGGGCTTTCTGTTCAGGTAGCCGTAGTTCGCACCGGTCAGGAGGTTGGTGGCGAGCGCGATAACTGCCCAGACAGCTACGGTGATGAAACTGATGCCGTAGCCGCGCCATGTCGGTCGCCAGCCTAATCCCCACACCAGGTAGATCGGGGCCCACATCACGAGGATGTGGAGACTCCAGTATGAGAAAAGGTGTGCCGCGACATCCTCGCCGTAGGGGATGTCTGGCGTGAGCATGGACATCACATTCAAGGTCAAACCCCAGAACACAGTGACGGCGATTGCCCATCGCTGCCGCGTAATGAGCGCAATCGAGGCAATCAGCCGCAGGACATCGGAGAGATGCAGCGGTATGGACTGCTCGGTGTCCCAGCGCTGCGGGAGCGCCCAGAACACGGTGAAGATGACGAAGTCTGCGAGCAGTAACCAGCCCATTATCGTCGCGACGCGCTCTGGGCTCTGTTGACCTTTCCGGCTTCGGCCGTACCACACGAGAACCCCGGCGCCGAGCGCCGTGAATCCAAGGATGATCCAGTGCCACATCCCGAAGATTGGGAACGCGCTAGTCGCCACCGCCACCACCACCGTCTCCTCCCCCGTCGCCGTCGGACGAGCTGTCGGAACTACTGCCGTCGCCCGCGCTGGAATCTACCGACGCAGCAAAATCTTCAAGCGCGCGGCCGAAATCACCAGCATCCGCGAAATCATTCCCCGTCGAGCCGTCACTGGTGTACCAACCCGGGTCACCGGATCCCCCATCCGCCCCGGAAATATGCGCGAGATCACGAACGAGATTTCCCCATTGCGGGAGAATATTGAAGATCGCAGCAAACGGGAGCAGCGGTTCGTAGAGCCGAAGGAGTTGTCCTGCGTGGTGCGGCTCGCGGTGCGCCGTAGCTGGCGCCTGCAACATTCTGAGCCGATCGGACTCGGCAATCGTCATGAACATCCGCAGCCCTTCGAGTTGCTCGAGGACGCGAAGCCCACCCTCGCTGAGCGACCTTGCGGATACGACCTTCCCCATCCCGACCAGAAACGCGATCGAGGTCAAGGAACACAGCCCTGCGAAGATCAGGGCGACGGTCTCGCTCTCGCGCTCGAAAGTCATGAAACTCAAACCAAACCCCGCAACGCACAGCACGACAATGGCCAGGATTCCCAAACAAGTGCCCCTGCTTTCCGAGCTGAAATATGCGGGGTCCTTCCGAACCGTTGAACTTACTTCGCCAAGAGTCCGCTTCGTGGTGCTTGGCAGGCGCCTCAACTCCACGAGTCCCGTGTACGTACCACCGAAGAATGCCTCAGCGACCCGGCCTGTCGTCCACGCAAGGTTCGGTGGAATTGGCTGCAGCAGTTCAACGCCCCACCGCGTACGGCGGCGACCTGGGCGATCGAACGCAATAATTCTCACGATCCGTTTCACGGCCAGGTCGAGGAGTTCGGAAGCGATCCCGTGCTTACCTTTCGGGAAGATTGCCGCTGCTTGCAGCGGCGACACGCCGTGCGGTGGTTCATACCTCGGATAGATTGTGCGACCGCGGATCGAGTTTCGCTGCTTGCGGCGAATCAGCGCGCCAACGAGCAGTACAACCTGCACAATCGCGATGAGTGCGAGAAAGATGCTCAGCAAGAGGTCCGAAGAGTCCGCGGCACTCAACTCAGTGTTCTCCAATCGTCTACCGTTTTGCCCTGATGCTAGGTGCCGAGCAAGAATCAAGTCTGACTCGAACGCCGGATCTCGCCGCAGAGCGAACTGCATGCGGCGCTCGTATGGATGGGTGAGTTCTTGCTAGAGGGTGGTGCAGCGTGCAGCGAGGAGTTCGAGACCAGCTTCCCAGCTTTGTCGATCTTGCGCAGCGAGGTCTTGAGCTGAACCCAAGCTTGCGTGGAGTTCGTCATATCCGGATTGTCGGACGGTAAAGAGGCATTTTCCACTCTCCTCATCACGACTCAGTTCAAAAGCGACGAGCGTCGCGCCGCCAGATTCCAGATCGGAGTTGGGCTCCAATGCGAGCAGGAATGAGAATCGCTGTTCGCGGACTACTTCCTGGACACGTCCGAGAAATACACCGTGCTCATCCCAACGAAATTCCACCCTGCCACCGACAACGGGGTCAATGTGAGCGCCACCAAATGCGTACCAGCCCCTGAATTCATCGGCGTTGATTATGAGTGGCCAGACATCTTCGACAGAAGCGGGCAGCCACACTGAAAGGTTCACCGTTACCGCCTCGGCATCTTCCCGTCGAGCGCTATTTGCAGATTCTTTGCAACTACCTTCCATTTGCCTCGCACTCTCTATTTGATCAGCAACGTGCGCGGAGTCTCGTGTCGGCTACGCGCTTGATGGCCTATCAGTCACTATTCGCCGCCAATTGTAGGTGCACGGTTGATGGCACGTCTGCGAAGCTGGAGGCATGTGGATTGGGTGGATTGAGTTCGACATCTTGTTGGGAGACGTAGCCTCGCTCAAGGCCAAGCGCTCGGTCGTGCGACCGATCATCGCCGAGGTCCGCAAAAAGTTTCAGGTCAGTGTCGCCGAAGTTGGCCATCTGGACCTGCATCGTCGGGCACTGATAGGCGTTGCGGTGATTGCCGCAGATCGAGCCCACGTTGTCGACGTGCTCGACTCGGTCGATCGGCTCGTTGCATCCCGTCCCGAAGTGGAGTTGCTCTCGGCCAAACAGCAGCTGCGCACCTCAGATGACGACTAATTAGTTGAAGAGAAAGGTCGTTGCGCAGGTGCCGAACAGCACCACGAAGAGCGCAAACATGCTGAGCGTCACCCAGTGGCGGGGTGCGAGATCCTCGGGTTGCTCATCGAGATTGGTGTCGAGCTCCTGCTCGCTGGGATTGCTCATTGGCCACTCACAATCGAATTGATGTCAAAGAAGAGACCGATCGCGAGGACGACGAACACGAAAGCGATAAACCAGGTGTACATCCATTTGCTCTTGTGGTCGCTAATCCAGAACCGACGGACGCTAATGATCCCGCTCACAACCGCGATCGCACAGAGAAGAATGCCGATTGGTGCCGCCACCGCACCAGAAATGTTGAGGATGGGGACGAGAATCGGGATGAGCAGATACATGATGATGCACCGCAATCCCGAGACTACGAGTGAAACCTGAAACCCGCGGTGCGCAACTCGTTGCGAACTGACCGACTTGTCGCGCACCTCCGCGCGCAGCAATTTGCGCATGAACCGGTCGATCGCCGGTTCGCGCCTAGCTGGTGCGACCGGCGATTCAGCAATTACCGGTGTACTCGAACTCAAGAATCTGCTCCCATATGCGTGACCAATTTGCCAAGCGAGTCGCTGGCCACAGCCTCGTCAAACTTCGATCAAGTATAGAGCGTTTATTCCCGCTCGACACAGCGACTGGCCAGAGCTTCAAAATGCTCTTCCATGAGTTCTAACTCGAACATTGAGAACGCCGTTCGCATCGCTTTCGCCTCTTCGTACCAGGCCTCGTATTGGTCGTCCTCGTAGCTCGCGGCGGCGAGGAGTTCGTGGATGGCTGAAAACTCCCAGAGATCAGCACTCTCCATGCTCATTTCCCTCGGGTCGAGTCCGGACTCGTCAAGATGCTCAATGAGTGTGCAAGCACTATCGACGTGGAACTCGCTCATATTCGCATCGGCGCTCGTGTCGAGTTCCTCTTCACCCCGAGCACGAGCCAGCCGAACAGCAGCCCGCCAACGATCCCGATCACCGCAGCCACTGCGATGATTCCCGCGAATGTTCCCCCACGCATCCCTTGACTCGGTGGCCGCGGCGGTACCGACTGGCCATAGCCCGGCGCTGAATACTGCGGCTGTTGAGGCGGCATTGCCCCGTACGTTGGCGTGCTCATGTACTCAATCTACGGGAGCTTGCATCCGATCCATATGCCTCTGCGACTGGCGACTCACGACATCGCCTCATAACCGAAATGCCAAGATCAACACACGCCCAGGCGACCTACATGCTGCACTTGGCTAGTTCATGCGCTGCAGATGCGCAGCGCCCACTAAGCTCGTGTTGTCCGCACCCTCGCCCACCCGCCGAGGTTCGAAGTACGAGTTGGCATGGGCTGAGGCACCGGGGCGATAACTGATGAGGATGGAAAGCGGCTTTTCTGATATGCACAAAAACGAGATCCAAGGCTCCAAGGCGACGCTGAACGCACTGGTCGACATTCTGGGGAAGGCGAATGTGCTGACCTCGGCTCGCGCGACCGCACCGTATGCACGCGGCAACCGGTTCGGATCAGGACAGGTACTCGCGGTACTTCGCCCCGGCAGCTTGGTCGATATGTGGCGAGCGCTCCAGGTGTGTGTGGATAAGGATCTCATTGTCATCCCCCAGGCCTCGAACACCGGTCTCACCGGCGGCTCCGGTCCCGGAGAACAGGACTACGACCGCGAAGTCGTCATTATCTCGACGATGCGGATCAATCAGATTCATCTAATCAACGATGCACGCGAGGCCGTTTGCCTGGCGGGTTCCAAACTCTATGAGCTTGAAGAGGTGTTGGCGCCACACGGGCGTGAACCGCATTCGGTGATCGGGTCCACCTCCGTCGGCGCGTCTGTGATTGGTGGAATCGCCAATAATTCTGGCGGCAGCCAGGTCCGTAAAGGACCGGCCTACACCGAGCACGCGATTTTTGCCCGGGTGAACGAAGACAAGAAGGTTGAGCTCGTCAACCATTTGGGTATCACCCTGGGTGATGATCCCGCACAGGTGCTGGATCGGCTCGAGCGCGGTGACTGGACGGATGCGGATGTCACGCCGCCGCCGGCAGATTCACTCGAGACGGAGTACGCCGATCATGTACGTGAGATCGCCGACTCCCCGGCTCGATTCAACGCGGACCCAAAGTTCCTCTATGAAGCGTCGGGGTCCGCGGGCAAGATCATGGTCTTTGCGGTGCGCACCACGACATTCCCCAAGGATTTCAACACCACCACGTTCTACATCGGAACGAACGATCCGGGTGAGCTTGAGGATCTGCGGCGCGAAGTACTTGGCGCTGATCGGCAACTGCCGATTTCGGGTGAGTACCTCGACCGTACAACCTTCGACCTCGCCGAAAAATACGGCAAAGACACCTTTGTCGGAATGAAATACGCGGGCAGTCGTCAGCTCCAAAAAATGTTCGCATTGAAGACCTGGGCGAACGGAGTCTTCGCGAAGCTGCCATTCTTCGGCCAGACCTTCGCAGACACGATCGCGCAGAAAGCCTTCGGAATCCTGCCACAGCAACTGCCAAAGCGATTGCTCAATTACCGTGACCGCTTCGAACACCACCTGATCATGGAGGTCGGGGTTGCGCAGAAGAAGGAGAACGAAGAGTTTCTTAAGGCTTTCTTCGCCGAACCGGGACGGGGTGGCGGATTCCTGGTGTGTAGTGAGGAGGAAGCAAAGAGCGCGATGCTGCAGCGCTTCGGTGCTGCTAGCGCGATTGGGCGCTACTTCAACCTCAACCGCGAGAAAGTCGGCGGCATGGTGACCTTCGATGTCGCGATTCGCCGCGACGACCAGGACTGGCTCGAAGTTCTGCCCCCCGAAATCGCGAATCAACTCGAGGTGAGCGCGTACTACGGCCACTTCTTCTGCCACGTGATGCACCAAAACCATGTGGCGAAGAAGGGTGTCGACACAGTTGAGCTCAAGAATCAGATGACCAAGCTGCTGACCGACCGTGGCGCGGCAATCCCTGCCGAACACAACTACGGCCGCCTCTACGACGCACCGCCCGCGCTAGAGGAGCACTACAAGCAGCTCGACCCGCGCAACGTGTTCAACGCCGGAGTGGGAAACACCTCCCCGCGGAGGAACTGGGGCTGATCCTACTTCGCGGGGGACGCAGTTCGTCTTCGTGTGGCCAACTGTCACCGTACTTCCGCGCTTCAATCTGAAACAGTGCCACGGGAGAGAACTCTCCGGGCGTGTCGTCGCGTGTCGCACCCCACCGTGGCACTCTTTCATGCGTCGGTGACTCACTGGAAAAACTAAATGACTCGGGGCATAAACCGTCGTCTATGCCCCGACTCATCGCATGGTTGGGCATTAATGGGCACTTCTCAAATCCCAGCAAGCCCCGCAGAACGTGTCATTAAGGGATTGAAGGCGCTAAGGCCACGTCCGTTGAACAACAACGAACCGAGGCGGCACGCCTCTATGAAAAGTGATTAACCCTCTGTCGAGTGGCTGACCGTCTAAGGGTGCCGACATTAGGCCGAGCCCGCAACCAGTGACCTCTCCCGAGGTTTCTGCTATAGGCAACGCATCAGCCTCCCCGGAGGCATTGACACGAGGCAACATTCGCCACCCACAGCCTTGGGCAAGCCTGCTAAGATTGTCCCAATCGTTCAGCCCGCCCAGCCTAGCTGGTGTGGGCTGGATCTCTTTCAGGAGGTTCACGCTGACGTGACACATCGAGTTAAGCCGTTCGCGACCATCAATGATCAGATCAATGTTGGGTTAAGCCCCAAACCCGTCGCTCCGCCTGAAAAACGAAATGAGCCGGGACATTGATTACAGACAATGTCCCGGCTCATCACATGGTGGGCCCTGAGGGACTCGAACCCCCGACCCTCTCGGTGTAAACGAGATGCTCTAACCAACTGAGCTAAGAGCCCCAACCTGTTGACCGGTGCGTTACCGCCGCGGTGCAACTTGGAAACTCTAGCACCTTCTTCCCGAGGCTGCCAATCGGCTCGAACGCATGCGATTGGAACCGTAAAAATGCTGGCTACTCCAAGCCCGCAGCCCACTCGAGGCCGTGCTCGTGCGATTCCATCGCGCGCTGCTCCCCCTCGCCACACGCGGCGGCAAGCACACGACTGCCGTCGGCACGAATCGCCCAGGTGTGCCGACTCGCCGTGCCCGTCTGGCCGTCAAATGCAGCACACGTCCTGGCGATCCGACCGTGCGGCCAGTGATCAGAGATCCCGACGAGGACTCCCCCCGGATCCACCTCGTTGAGCCAGGCAGCGAGTGTGGGAGCAGCATCACACGAGGACACCAGCAGCTGTACGCCAAGTTGGTCAGCGCGATACGCGAGTTGCACGAGTTCGGCAACCTCGTCTCCGCACACGGGCGTAAACGCGGCAGGAATAAAAGCGAGCAGTCGCGGTGTGCCCGGGCCAAGAACCCGAATTCGATCACCCCGATGTGTTGGGGCGTCGAGCGGCATATCAGCGGGTAAAGGAAGCTGTGTCGTCACGCATACAGTCTTCCCCATCACTTCCAATAAGTGTCCCAATTCCCAAAAACTTTCACGTTGAACTCAGCAGCTAAGCATCCTTACCGAGTTCAATCGCTAGGCTGAAGGTTGTGCCTGCCCCCCGAAACCCGGCCGCAGCACAATGCACCTGCGCTCTAGACAATGAAAGAGGTCAACATGGCTGTCAACATCCAGGATCCCTATTCGGAGGACCATGTCGACACCGACCCGCAGGAGACTGCGGAGTGGAAGGAATCGCTCGACGCCGTAATTGCTGAACGCGGAAGTCAACGCGCGCGCGACTTGATGCTGTCGCTGCTGCAGCGTTCGCGTGAACAGCACCTTGGCGTTCCAATGGTTCCGGTTACCGACTACGTGAACTCAATCGCGGTCGACGAAGAACCAGAGTTCCCCGGTGACGAGAAGATCGAACGTACCTACCGCCGTTGGCTTCGCTGGAATGCCGCCATGACGGTACAGAACTCACAGGATGCCGACATCGCCGTTGGCGGGCACATTTCTTCGTATGCCGCTCAGGCAACCCTGTACGAGGTGGGTTTCAACCACTTCTTCAAGGGATATGACCACCCCGAGGGGCCGGACCAGATCTATTTCCAGGGCCACGCGTCCCCCGGTAACTACTCACGCGCCTTCCTCGAGGGCCGACTGAGTGAAGACAACCTTAACGCTTTCCGCCAGGAAGCCTCCAAAGCACCTATCGGGCTCTCCTCGTATCCACACCCCCGCCTCATGCCGGATTTCTGGCAGTTCCCGACCGTGTCCATGGGGCTCGGTCCGATGAACGCCATCTGGCAGGCGCAAACCAATAAATACCTCACGAACCGCGGTATCAAGGATGTCTCCGGATCACACGTATGGGCCTTCCTCGGTGACGGTGAGATGGATGAGCCAGAGTCGCGCGGTCAGCTGCAGTTTGCGGCGAACAATAACCTTGACAACCTCACCTTCGTGGTCAACTGCAACCTGCAGCGCCTCGACGGCCCGGTTCGCGGTAACGGCAAGATTATCCAGGAGCTGGAATCCTTCTTCCGCGGCGCAGGCTGGAACGTCATCAAGGTCGTCTGGGGCCGCGAGTGGGATGCACTGCTCGCTCGCGACGAACACAACGAGCTCGTTAACCTCATGAACGAGACTCCGGATGGCGACTACCAGACCTACAAGGCGGAGTCCGGCAAGTTTGTTCGTGAAAACTTCTTCGGCCGGAAGCCGGAAACTCTGAAGCTGGTCGAAGATTACACCGACGATCAGATCTGGGGCCTCAAGCGAGGTGGCCACGACTACCACAAGATGTACGCGGCCTACAAGGCTGCCACCGAACACAAGGGCCAGCCCACGGTGATCCTCGCACACACCGTCAAGGGCTACGGGCTCGGCACCCACTTCGAGGGCCGCAACGCGACCCACCAGATGAAGAAGCTCACCCTCGACGATCTGAAGACCTTCCGCGACAGCCTGCAGATTCCGATTGCGGACAAGGACCTCGAGCGCGACCTCTACGATATTCCGTACTATCGCCCCGACGAGAACGACGAGGCGCTGCAGTACATGATGGAGCGCCGTCGCGAGCTCGGCGGGTTCGTTCCGGAACGTCGCTCCAAGTACACGCAGCTCGACCTGCCCGAAGACAAGTCCTATGCCCTCGTCAAGAAGGGTTCGGGCAACGCGCAAGTGGCAACCACGCAGGGATTCGTCCGGCTGTTGAAGGAACTCATGCGCGCTGGCGAGTTTGGTCGCCGACTCGTGCCGATCATTCCGGATGAGGCACGCACCTTCGGCCTCGACGCATTCTTCCCGACGGCAAAGATATACAACCCGCACGGCCAGCACTACATGGCCGTAGACCGCGAACTGCTCCTGGCCTACCGGGAATCACCGCAGGGCACGCTCATGCACGTCGGCATCAACGAGGGCGGCGCGGTTTCGGCGTTCACCGGCCTCGGAAGCTCCTACTCGACGCACGGCGAGCTCATGGTGCCGATCTACATGTTCTACTCAATGTTCGGATTCCAGCGCACCGGCGATGGCTTCTGGGCAGCTGCCGACCAGCTCACACGCGGCTTCATCATGGGCGCAACGGCCGGCCGCACCACGCTCGCGGGTGAGGGCCTGCAGCACATGGATGGTCACTCGCACCTCATCGCGTGGACCAACCCCGCGGTCGTCGCCTACGACCCGGCCTACGTGTACGAGATCGCGCACATTGTTCAGGCCGGTATTGAGCGGATGTACGGCGGCAAGCACGAAGATCCAAATGTCATGTACTACATCACGATGTACAACGAACCGATCTTGCAGCCCGCCGAGCCGGAGAACGTGGATGCAGAAGGCATCGTCAAGGGTATCTACTACCTTCGTGCCCCCGAATCGAACGAGGGCCCGCAGGCTCAACTCCTGGCATCCGGTGTTGGTGTGCCCTGGGCACTCGAAGCGCAGCAGATTCTTCGCCAGGACTGGGGCGTCGCCGCACACGTGTGGTCGGTCACCAGTTGGTCGGAGCTTCGCCGCGAAGCACTCGAGGCAGAAGAGCACAACTGGACGAAGCCGAATGAGGATGCGCGCACCCCGTACCTCGCCGACAAGCTGTCAAATTCAAAGGGCGTGTTCCTCGGGGTCAGCGACTACAACCACTCGCTGCCCGACATGATCCGCAAGTGGGTCCCTGGCGACTACGTCACGCTTGGGGCCGACGGCTTCGGTATTTCGGACACGCGTCCGGCTGCGCGCCGCTTCTACAAGATCGACTCCCACTCGATCGTCGTTCGTACCCTGGCTGAACTTGCTCAGCGTGGCGAGGTCGACCGTTCGGTTGTGCAGCAGGCGATCGAGAAGTACGACCTGCACAACGCGCAGGCCGGCACCTCGGGAACCGCGGGTGGTGACTCCTAAATCACATCCTGAGTCCACGTCCGAGCAAGCGAGGAAGGTGCGGGTTAGCCCGTTCCATATATGAGTGACAACACTGACCGTCAACGCGCAGTCGCCTGGCTGCGGAGCATCACCGGGGATCTGTCCACGAGTGTGCTCAAGCGAATGGAGCAAACGCTTCCCTGGTTCGCGGATATGCCGCCGGGCAGGCGCTCTGCCGTTGCGTTGGTCGCTCAGACCGGCATCACCTCGTTCGTATCGTGGTTCGAGGACTCAAATTCAGCTCCCTGGGTGGCAAAAAACGTCTTTGACGCTGCCCCCAGGGAACTGCTGAGGTCGGTCAGTCTGCAACAAACGCTGCAGCTAATTCACGTGGTCGTGGACGTATTCGAGGAACGCACTGTCTCCGCTCCCGCTGAGATTCGTGAGGGCGTCCTGCGCTATTCGCGTGACATTGCGTTTGCTGCCGCCGACGTATACGCCCGTGCTGCGGAACAACGTGGCCTGTGGGATGCCCGGTTAGAAGCGCTCGTCGTGGATTCAATTCTGACGGGCGAAAACGACACTGAGCTGCCCAGTCGCATTGCGGCGCTCGGCTGGAGCGGGCACGGTGAGGTGTCGGTGCTCGTGGGCACCACGCCCAAGGTCTTGGAAGTCGACCAGCTGCGTCGCACCGCCCGTCACAAGGAAGCCGACTTGCTCGTGGGTGTACAGGGCAACCGGCTGGTTCTGGTCATCGGTCGCGCCAAGCCCAGTGCCACGAGTGAAGAAGAAGTGATCCCCTTCGCTGATATTGCTAAGGCACTCGAGCCTTGCTTCGGACCGGGCCGCCTCGTGCTCGGACCGGAAGTCCCCAGCGTGGTCGAGGCATCCCGAAGCGCCCGCGCGGCACTTGTGGGATTCTCGGTAGCCTCCGCCTACCGCCGCCTGGAGCGGCCCGTGTTCGCCGACGATCTCCTCCCCGAGCGAGCGCTCGCTGGCGACCCGCTGGCAAGAAAAACCCTGGTGCAGCGGGTCTATACCCCGCTCGCAGATCACCAGTCGGACCTGCTCACAACGCTGTGGTGCTATCTCGACAATGGTCGATCCCTCGAGGCCACCGCTCGGGAACTCTTTGTACACCCGAACACGGTGCGCTACCGTCTCAAGCGAATTACCGAGATTATTGGTTGGGATGCTACCGGTGCTCGCGAATCGCTGGTGTTGCAATGCGCGCTTATTTTGGGACGAATTGCTGAGGGACAAAGCGCTGAGCCGACACGTCAGGTAAAGTCGCCTCGCCGACGTAACTAGCGCATCCTCACAAGGATTTACGGATTTTCTATGCGCTTCCCCATAAGAGAAGCGGCTCGACCCTGAGAAGATGGAGATTATGACTGTCGTGACATTCCCCGGCCAGGGGTCTCAGAAACCTGGCTTTTTGAGCGCTTGGCTCGAAGACACCGAAAGTCGAACCACACTTGAGCAGCTCTCCGAAACAAGCGGGATCGACCTGGTGCTCCACGGCACTGAGTCCGACGCGGACACGATCCGCGATACCGCGGTGGCGCAGCCGCTTATCGTTGCTGCCGGTATCCTCACGTGGGATGCGTTGCGCACTCACCTCGGCGAGCAACTGACGGATGTTGCGGTCGCCGGCCACTCGGTCGGTGAAATCGCGGCAGCCTACGCCGCAGGAATTTTTGACGCCGCTACAGCGATGCGGTTTGTGACCAAGCGCGCGCAGCTCATGGCAGAGGATGCGGCAAAGGTCACCACGAGCATGGCTGCAATCATTGGCGGCAATGAGGGTGACATCATTGAGCACCTCTCAAACCTCAACCTCTCCCCCGCAAACTTCAACGGTGCAGGTCAGATCGTTGCCGCGGGCGAACCTGCCCAATTGGAGGAGTTGCGAAAGAATCCTCCGGCCGGCACCCGCGTGCTGCCGTTGAAGGTCGCCGGTGCATTTCACACGCACTGGATGGCGGATGCGCAAGAAGCGTTTGCCGCGCTCGAGGAGGAATTCCCCGCAGAAAATCCAACTCGGCAGATCTACACCAACCGTGACGGCAGCGTGGTCACCGACGGTGCCGAGTATCGACGCTATCTCGTCGAACAGGTAAACCGCCCCGTGCAGTGGGACCTTTGCATGACGGCATTCCTCGAAGCTGGGCACTCGGGCTTGATTGAAGCTGCGCCAGCGGGCACGCTGGTTGGGCTTGCAAAGCGCGGCATGAAGGGTGTCCCCGCCGTGGCCGTAAATCTCCCGAGCGATATCGATGCCGCGAGCGAACTCATTCTTGGTGCGTAGCGCCTCACCACTGTTTGTTGAAAGGACAACCGAATACCATGACTCAAACTGCTGAGTTGCGCCAGGCCACCGGTCACCAATACACGCGCATCCTTGGGCTTGGTGCCTACCGTGGTGAGCATCGCGTCACCAATGACGACATTGCAGGCCCGATCGACTCTTCGGATGAGTGGATCCGACAGCGCACCGGCATCATCACACGGGCCCGTGCCGCAGAAGACATCAACATCATTGATATGGGCACGATCGCCGCGAAAGAGGCGATCGCAGCCGCTGGTATTGAGCCTGCGCAAGTGGGTGCGGTCATTCTCGCGACCATCACGAACGTGGTGCAAACTCCCGCGGCCGCGACACGCGTGTGTGACGCAATCGGGGCAACTCCGGCAGCGGCCTACGACATTTCGGCAGGATGTGCCGGCTACTGCTACGGCATCACCCAGGCGGATGCGCTGATCCGCTCGGGTGTTGCTGAGTACGTCCTGGTCATCGGCGCGGAGAAGCTGTCCGATGTCATTGATCCGACCGACCGGTCGATTTCATTCCTGCTCGGCGATGGCGCCGGTGCAGCCTTGATCGGCCCCGCGGACGAACCTGGCATCTCGGAGTCGGTAATTGGCTCCGACGGTGCAAAGTGGGATGCCGTGTCGATGAACCACGAGTTGCAAGAGTATCGCCGCGGCGAAACCGAGTGGCCAACGCTTCGTCAGGATGGTCGCGCGGTCTTCCGTTGGGCAGTCTGGGAAATGGCAAAGGCAGCACGTGAGGTGCTCGACCGAGCCGGCATCGAAGCATCCGACTTGGCCGCGTTCATCCCACACCAGGCAAATATGCGAATCATTGATGAGTTCGCAAACCAGCTTGGGCTGCCCGAAAGCGTGGTAATTGCGCGAGATATTGCCGAAACCGGAAATACCTCTGCGGCCTCTATTCCATTGGCTACCCACCGACTGCTGCAAGAGAATCCCGAGCTCAGTGGCGGGCTGGCGCTGCAAATTGGCTTCGGTGCGGGGCTCGCATACGCCGCACAAGTTGTGCGACTTCCCTAATCAGACACCGGGATTTCGATTCAAATCGGGATCTGTGGGGGAAGTCCGACAAACAGAACCACCGACCGGTCTTACAATTACTTCCGGTCATTGACTCAACCAAAAGGAGAAAGCAAAAAATGGCACTTTCAAAGGACGAGATTCTCGCAGGCCTCGCCGAGCTCGTAAACGAAGAGACCGGTATCGCCGCAGACACGGTGACCGGAGACAAGTCGTTCACCGACGACCTTGACATCGATTCGATCTCAATGATGACAATCGTCGTCAATGCTGAAGAGAAGTTTGACGTGCAGATCCCTGACGCTGAGGTTGAGAACCTTAAGACTGTTCAGGATGCGGTGGACTACATCGCAAACGCACAGGACGCCTAGTTCCTGTGCCGGTGTCGGGTGGGCGTAAACGCGCCTGACCCGACATCCCACCTGCTATTCGCCTAGAGGAAAATAACGAGTTAATGACCAAGAAGATCGTAGTAACGGGCCTCGGAGCATTCTCCCCGCTCGCCCCCACTGCCCGTGGCACCTGGGAAGCTCTGCTTCGTGGCGAGTCCGGCGCTCGTTCGCTGACAGACCAGGCCGAAAAGTACGACATCGACCTTCCCGTTACCTTCGCCGCGACGGTCAAGGAACCTGCCAGCGATCACCTTGAACGCGTGACCGCAAAGCGTTTGGACCCATCGAGCCAATATGCGCTGATCGCCGCCCGCGAAGCCTACGCTGACGCTGGTCTTGCACCCGATTCGGTGGAGCCCGAGCGCTTGCTTGTCGACTGGGCTACCGGCATTGGTGGCGTGTGGACGCTACTCGACGCGTGGGACACCCTGCGAGAGCGTGGCGCACGACGGGTCATGCCGCTGACCGTCCCCATGCTCATGCCAAACGGACCTGCCGCCGCAATCGGTATGGATCTCGGTGCCCGCGCTGGGATCCACACTGCGGTATCCGCCTGTGCCTCGAGCACGGAATCGATCTATAACGCCTACCGGCACCTGCAGTCGGGCGAGGTTGATGTCGTGATTGCCGGTGGCGCTGAAGCGGCGATTCACCCTCTTCCGATTGCTTCATTCGCGGCGATGCAGGCACTGTCTCGTCGAAACGACTCACCAGAAACGGCATCCAGGCCCTATGACGTGAACCGGGACGGCTTCGTTCTTGGTGAAGGCGCCGCGGCGCTCATCCTCGAGACGGAAGAGCACGCGCTTGCTCGCGGGGCACGGATTTATGCTGAAATCGCAGGCGGTGGCGTCACTGCCGACGCTTATCACATCACCGCTCCGGAGCCGGATGGTGCTGGCGCTTCCCGCGCCGTTACCGCCTGCCTGGAAGGCAGCGGTGCATCGCCAGAGGACGTCGTACACATCAACGCCCACGCCACCTCGACACCGGTGGGTGATATCGCCGAATACAACGCCTTCAAGCGAGTATTTGGCGACCGTGTCGATAACATCCCGGTCTCCGCGACAAAGGCATCAGTGGGCCACCTCCTCGGCGGGGCCGGCGCGCTGGAGGCCCTCTTCACCGTGCTCGCACTCCACGAGGGCACGCTGCCGCCAACGATCAATGTTGAAGAGCCGGACCCCGAAATCGGGCTTGACATCGTGACGGAGGCTCGCAAGGTCGAAGTGAAGCCCGGAGACATGGCGATCTCCACCTCCTTCGGCTTCGGTGGCCACAACGCGGTGCTTGGCATTCGCGCGGTCTAACCCGGCCTGCCGCTTATCGAATTGTGGCCCCGCATCCTGAACTGGATGCGGGGCCACAATCATTACTGGAGGGTAGGGCCGGCGCTTTGGCCTATGTCCTGGGCCGTGTCTAGCCGACGCGATGCATCCACACCACGGGGCTCTCGTCGCCCGCCGCGCGGAATGGCTCAAGTTCTTCGTCCCAGGCGTGACCCAGTGCGAGAGCGAGCTCACGGTGGAGTTCGGTGGCATTGCCGCTAGCGATCTCCATCGCGTAGCGCACGCGCTCTTCCGGAACGACGACGTTGCCGCTCATGTCAGTTTGAGCGTAGAAGATTCCCAGGCCCGGGGTGTGCAGCCAGCGACCACCATCCACACCGGGGCTGGGGTCCTCACTCACCTCGAATCGGAGGTGCTCCCAGCCACGAAGCTGGGATGCGATCGCGGCGCCGGTGCCCGGCGTTCCAGTCCAGGTGAATTCTGCGCGCACGGAACCGGGGATTACCGGTTGGGGAATCCAAGGAAGCGAAGCGGGTTCGCCGAGTGCGCGCCCTAGGCCCCATTCAACATGCTGGCAAAGCGCGCGTGGTGCAGAGTGCACGTAAAGTACACCCTGAGTGTGTGGTGCAGCCATTTTCTCCTCCAGTTTCACGGGTGGTACGTCTTCCCCTACGTCCATACGTGTGACTGAGGCCTTGCGGCGACACCGTCAATTATTGAATTCGACGATTAACTCTTTGTCACAGGAATTATGCCTGACATTAGTCCCAAATAACAAGGGTGTGATTCATCTGCGCGGCGTGTTTCCCTAAGGAAAACGATAAGAGGCCGAACCGAATGGATTCGACCTCCTATCGCGGTTTCCGCGGCTAACTATTTCGTGGGGAACCGTACCAAACCGAGTTCGGCGGGTGAACGAAGCAGCTGGTGTTTTGGCACCACGCGAATGGTGTAACCGATTTCACCTGGCTTATCGACTGGCAAATCCACCGCGAAATTTGCTTCGCTGCCGTTTGGAGCCATCTCAACGAGTCGAGGCGTAATCAGCTCACCGTAGTCATCAGTGACGCCGACAACCGCTTCCACCCGAACGTCATCGGTGGTCAGTGCACCGAGTTCGATCGTCGCTTCGAGTCGCACTTCTCCCCCGGCACGAGCTTCACCGTGCACGTTGCGGATCGAAGTGATCGAGACGGCCGACCAGGCTTCAGCCACCTTCTGCTGCCACTGTGCGTACTCGCGGGCATTCTCGAGCTTATTCGCGATTCTCGAGGTGCGGCCAGCCGGCAGGTAGAGCTCGGTGCAGTAGTCGCGAACCATGCGCTCGGCAGCAACCTGGGGCCCAACGATGCTCATCGACTTGCGGATCTTCTCGACCCACGCGTGCGGCACGCCGTGCTCGTCACGGTCGTAGAACATCGGCACAATCTCGTGCTCAAGGATGTCGTAGAGCGCCTGTGACTCCCACTTGTCACGCAGGAATGGATCGGCGTGCGCCGCACTCGGGATGGTCCATCCGAGTTCATCATCGCGGAACTCATCCCACCAGCCGTCGGAGATCGACATCGTGAGGCAACCGTTCATCACGGCCTTCATTCCGGAGGTACCGGACGCTTCCTGCGGACGAATCGGGTTGTTGAGCCACACATCCGAACCGGCGACGAGGAACTTACCCATCGAGATGTTGTAGTCGGGGATAAAGATGATGCGGTCACGGACCCCGGCATCATCGGCGTAGCGAATCAGCTCCTGCAGCAGTTCCTTACCGCCCATGTCGGCAGGGTGTGCCTTACCGGCGATCACAAACTGCACCGGACGGTCTGGATTTGTGAGAATGCGTCGCAGACGCTCGGGGTTCTGCAGCATCAGCGTGAGTCGCTTGTAGGTGGAGACTCGACGCGCGAAGCCAATCGTGAGGGCGTTGGGGTCGAGGATGTTCTTGGTCCAGCCAAGCTCCGCTTCCTGTGCGCCACGGTCTTCCCAAGACTTCAGGGAAAGGTCGCGGGAGCGCTCGACGAGTTCGCTGCGGAGTTCATTGCGCACACGCCAAAGCTCGGATGCGCCGACTGCGTCTGGTGCATTCCAATGGTTCGCGGTGGTGAGGTCACGGTTCCCACTCATCGCGGCGGTGATGGAACGCATCGGTCCGCGAACCCAGGTGCGGATGTGCACACCGTTCGTGATCGAGGTGATGGGCACTTCAGCTTCGTCAAAGTTCGGGTAGAGGTCCTTGAACATCCCTCGTGATATCGCACCGTGAAGTTTCGCGACACCGTTGGCGTACTGCGCGAGGCGTAGGCCTAGGTGCGCCATGTTGAACCGGCTCGGGTCATCTTCCGCACCGAGCTCAAGGGCACGGGCGACCGGCACGCCGGGTGCGAGCCTCGACTCACCGTTCTCATCTGCCTGCAGGTAGCGCTGCGCGAGGAGCATATCGAAGCGGTCAATGCCGGCGGGCACGGGTGTGTGGGTTGTAAAGAGAGTGGATGCGCGGACTACTGCGAGTGCGGTCTCAAAGGATTCGCCCTCGCGGATCAGCTGGCCCATTCGTTCAATACCGGCGAAGCCAGCGTGGCCCTCATTCATGTGGATCACATCAGGCTGCTTGCGGCCGTCGATTTCGCAGAAGCGCTGTACGGCGCGAAGACCAGCGACACCGAGTACGAGTTCCTGCTTGATGCGGTGTTCGGCATCGCCACCGTAGAGACGGTCGGTGATAATGCGGAAGTCTTCCGGGTTGGCTTCGATGTTGGTGTCGAGCAGCAGCAGTGGCGCACGGCCGATGTCGGCCTTCCATACCGCAACCTGTACCTCACGACGGTCGGGGTAGGTCACACTGACGTGCAGCTGTTCGCCCTGCTCGTCGAGCACGGGGCTAACCGCGAGGTCCTCCGGGTAGTGCTCGGTGTAGTGCTCCTGCTGCCAGCCCTCACGCGACAGCGTTTGTTCGAAGTAGCCGAAGGTGTAGAGCAGGCCGATGCCGATGACCGGTGCGCCGAGGTCGGAAGCCGATTTCATGTGGTCGCCTGCGAGCACGCCAAGACCACCCGAGTAGATCGGCAGTGACTGGTGGACACCGAATTCCATCGAGAAGTAGGCCACGGTGGTTTCAGCATCTTCGGTACCAGCGGTCTGCTTCTTGAACCAGCGGTCGAGGGAGCTATATGCCTCAAAGTCTTCGAGCTCTTGCTGCATCCGGTGAAGGAACTCGGTGTCCTTTTCGAGTTCCGCCACTTTGCTTGCCGGGAGGGACTTAAGCATTGTGATCGGGTTGTGGCCGGTTGTACGCCACAGCAGAGGGTCAATACCACGAAATAGCGCGTGAGCCTCATCCCGCCAGGACCAGCGGAGGTTCATCGCGAGCGTCTGCAGTGGCTGCAGCGATTCGGGGAGGAGCGGTGTCACTTCAAGCGAGTCATATGCCTTCACATGGCCAGACTACTCAAGGAAGTAAACTTCGCGTGACCTCGGAGTGGCTGGACAGCATTTCACGAATTTCGGACCGAGAACCATAGTGTCGGTTACGCACGAAGGTAAACTTCAGGCTAAACTTTTTTCGTTCCCGGGGTGATAGCTCAGCCGGTTAGAGCAGCGGACTCATAATCCGTCGGTCACGGGTTCAAGCCCCGTTCACCCCACGGGCTCGGCATCGGCCGAGAACCGCATGAACATGCGGAACACAGACGATAAGACCCCTGCCAACGTATCCAGTGGCAGGGGTCTTATCTTGTTAGCTCTCACAGAACCTCTCACAAACGGCGAAAGTGGTATCCAGTCACTTTCCCCGAGCGATTAGGCCGTGCGAGCCTCGGCAAACGATGCCGCGAGTCGAGCTGAGGCGTTGCGTACACCCGTTGCACCGCCCTCGGGCAAGTACACCGACATAAACACCTCGACGCGGTGACCGAGGAGCGCCGCGGCATCGGTCGGTGGCACCCCAATTCGGATTAGCTCGAACGCGAGCGAATGGCGCAATGCGTGCAGTCGAATCGCGGGTAAATTCGCCGCTTTCACGATCTGGCGAAAGCGATCCGAATACAGTTCCGGATGCGTCGGCTCGCCAAGGGCGTCAACCACAACGAGACCGGAATCAACCCACGCGCCGCCCGCGGCGAGCCGGTCGGCGGCCTGCCGTGCTTTCAGTGACCGAAGCGCAGCAATCGTGCCCGGCCAAATCTCCTCGACCGGTACCGTTCGCACGCGCTGGCGACTCTTTGGCTCGTCGATCACGGTTTCCCCGGCCTGCAGTGCAACGCGGCCTTGTTTCACCGCTACGGTGCCCGTGTCAAAGTCCACATCCTCCCACCGCAAACCGTGCACGTCGGCGCGAGTGAGCGTCGACAACGACAAGCGCCATGCCGCTGCTAAGGGGTCAGCGTCGGCGACCTTGGCAAACGCAATCAACGTCTCACGATCCCAGTGTGGCAATTCCTTGCCCGCGGCCTGGCGCTGGCGCGGCATCTTCGCGAGCCGCACGACGTTTCGCGAAATAACCTCGTCGCGAATCGCGAGGTCGAAGGCCTGGGCCAACCCGGTCAGGCAGTATCGCACCGTACGCGGTGCAAGCGGCCTGCGCGGTCCATCTTTCCTCTTGGCGAGCCCACCCTCGACCAGCGCCCAGGCGATGTACGCCTCGATATCCCCGACGCGCACCTCAGCCACCGACTTATCGCCCAGATACTCGAGCGCCGATCTGAGCGCCGTCTTGTATCCGAGGTGCGAGACCTCACGCACGTCGCGGCGAGTATCGAGCCATCGTGCTGCGAGTTGGCGCACCGTCTCAGCCTCGACCGGGGCGTATCCCCCATCTCGCGCCACCGCGTCGCGCACCTCTTCAACGAACGCGCGTGCCGCGTCGAGCGTTGCAAGTGTTTTCGTTTTCTGCACGCGCTTCGAAGCACCCGTCGGGGTTGCATCGACCACGGCGCGGAAGCGCACCCCGCGCTTTCCCTCGATGCGGCGAATCGGCTCATCGGCGCGCGGGCACGCTGGGCACGTCGTTGAAATCTCGACGCCTTCGCGCGTTGCGAAATGCCACCCGCTGCGGACATTGCCGCGGCGCGTTCCGCACTCGGCGCAAAACTTAAGATCTGCCTTAGCGCTCATCGTTTGCCCCCTTGTTGATAAATAGCGACCGCGCACGACGGCGCGCTCGGTACTCAATTAGGGCGCGCTCTCGCTCGGGCGTGTCCCTCGTTGCTCGATGCCAATCGCGCACGGTGCGCCGTATGGCGAGCAACCGCGCTGCATGGTTGAGCGAGTCGTTGCTCGCGAGAAGCTGCACAACCTCAAGATCGTTTCGAGAACGTAAGTCGGTGCTACTTATTGTTGTTGTCATCGTTATTCCTTTCGATTGACCGACGGTCTAATTGCCGTCGGAAGTCTTGGGCCTCGGCTTGGGGCCCCGCGTACGTGCAGGGAACAGCTCGGGGCTCTCTTGGCGAGCGACCCGCAACCACTGGTCAACCGTTGCCACGGCGCGGCCGTAGCGCTCCGCAATTGCTTGGCGAGACACTCGGGCCCGCACAAGTTCCGCAAGCTCCTCGGCGCTCGGCGGCCGGTCGGCATCTGGCGCGTCGACGCCCCCAACAATTGCACCGTCGTTATCGCCCTGCAGCGCGAGCACCTCAGCGGCCGTTTCCGCGAGCACCCGAGACGGGATACGCCACACGAGCGGGTCGGCGGGCACCTCGTCGGGCACAACCTCGACGGTGCGCAGGTGCACCGCGTCATCGGCGCGCTCAATGGTGACGAAATACGTCACGCCTCGTACCTCGTGACGGATGCGCGCACCGCTCGTGCCGTCGGGGCGCTCGGAGTGCTGCACGAGTGACCGAACGACGCCCGCGTTCATAAGCACGTCCGCATCGTCGCCGAGTGCCACTAGCTCCGCGAGCAACTCGGTGCGCTCTCGCGGCGACATTGGCGGCAAGCGCTCGCCCTCGTCACGCCACCAGGATGCCCCGCTGAAACTGTTTCGAATTGAGTTCATAGCAACAGTTTACACGCGTCAGAACTGTTGACAAAATGGGGTTATCGAAACAACGTGAAACGACTTCAAACCGCTGAGTTTCACGCACTCCAAGGAAAGGAACGAAAGAATGAACGCCACGATGAGTGAAGCGCCCGAGAAGGTGCTCAAGGCCGCCGAGGTCGCGCGGCACCTGAGCTGCACGCCCGAGACTGTTTATCGACTCGTCAATGCGGGCCAGTTACGCGCGATCCGCGTAGGTCGACTGCTGCGCATCCCCGAATCCTCACTGACCGCATTCATCGCTGGGCAGGAGTCAGCATGAGCGCTCACGAAATCGTCGCCCAGATAAGGGAGCTGCGAAATCATCTCAGTGAGGACGAGCTGACAGAAGCATTGACGGCCGTCCTATTCGAGTTAGTTGCCGGGCTCGATTCCGACGAGGCCCAGAAACGGGCCGAGAAGGCACTTGCTGACCTCGACTCGCACCAATAAGTAACGGCCCTGCTTCGTCTCAGGGCCGTTACCAAACACATTACGACTACCACCGCCGCTGGCGCTCTCAGGAGCTTCGTAGGGCCGGGCGACCTGCTCAGGGTCGCTTGGCCCTTTTTCCTTGAAAGGCTTGTTCATGTTATCCAATACAGCCGAGAACGGCACCAGCTCAGCGGCAACGCTCGACGTGGGAACGCTGCCCGATGTCGTGCTTGTCGCCTCGACATTGGCCGCTCAGTGCTGGCCTGTTATCCCACTCGACCACAGCAAGCGGCCTGCATTCGATGGGCAAACCGGCGAGAACCATCGGCACGCCTGGCTTACTTCGCCCGGTCAGGTAATCGGCGCATCCGAGGCCTTCCCTCAAGAGTTCTCAAGCGGCCGCAAGGTGTGGCTGGGCGGCTTTGGCGTCATCCTCGGCGAGCGAAACGAGCACGGGCTCGCGCTGGTCGTTTTTGACACCGATAGCGACCAGGCCGACGCCCGTTTCCTCGACCTCGTGCGAGGCGTGCCAGGCGGGCCCGAGTGGCTCGCCGCAACGCTGACAGCCACCACGGGGCGCGGTCGGCATTATTACGCCACGACAACTGCACCCCTACCTACGGTGGCACCCTGGCACGACACCACGCGCCCCGACGAGCCCGCGAATGCCCTCGACGTGAAAGGGTCGGGCTACGTCGTGGTGCCTGGCAGTCTTCACCCCTCGGGCGCGATCTATCGTGATGCCACCGAACGGGGCGGCGTGACCTCGACGAACGGCGCACAACCGCCCTGGGCCGTGGCGTACCGAGGCGTCAAGGTCGATGAGGAGGGCACGCCACGGGTCGAGTGGTCTGCAATTCGACCCATGCCGAACGGCTTGCCCGCGGCGCTCGGGATCGAGCCCAGCACCGAGGCGCACACCGTTCGGAGCGCAACGCACGGGCGGCCTAGCGAGGCTGCCCAGGGTGACGGCTCAGCTTTCGCCCGCGTGGTCGAGCGGCTGCGCGGACTGGGAAGGCTTGCTCGCACCGACGGCACGACCAGCGCAATTGCTCGGTGCCCCGCTCACGATGACCGCTCACCGTCGCTCTCAGTCACGCGGAAGGGCGACCGAGTGCTTACGCACTGCCATGCGGGCTGCAGCTATTCGGCTGTTATGAGCGCGCTGGGATTGAGCGCGGCCGCGGGCTACGACGATGCCCCGAGCATCGGCTCATCCCCCACCATGAAAGAACTCGCAATGACCGCCAACCCCGAAATTACTATTGATCTTTCCCTGGGCGGCGACGGCGACGCTCTCGACGAGACGCCGAGCACGGCCTCGGAGGTTGAGCCCGAACCGCTTGATCAATTCGAGAAGTATGTTCAGCTCGAATTGCAGCGGATGCGCGTTCGCGACGAGGCGAAAGAACGGCGTCAGGCTGAACTTGCCGCGATTGAGGCCGAGGCTATGCCTCCGTTCGATGCGGGCACCCTCGGCGAAATCCTCGCCCGCCCAGACGAGCCCGCACACCTCGTCGACGGGCTCGTGCTTTGGGCGGCATTCACGCTCGTTGTTGCCCAACGAAAGACCGGAAAAACAACGTTCTGCCTCAATCTCGCTCGGTCGCTTATTTCCGGCACTGATTTCCTCGGACGGTTCAAAGTTCGAATGCTCGCACCGAATGAGCGCGTGGCGCTGCTCAACTACGAGGTATCGGGAAAGCTCGTTGCGAGCTGGGCCGAGCGAATCGGCATCCCCGAGGATCGGCTCGTCATCGTGAATCTGCGAGGTCGCCGCAACCCGTTCATGCATAAGAACGACCTGGAACAGCTTGCCGCCTACCTGCGCGAGTTGAATGTCGTGACGGTCATGGGAGACCCGTTCTCGCGAATGTTTACCGGCGACAACGCGAATGACGCCGGGCAAGTCACCTCATTCATTAGCGCATTCGACACTTGGGCGCGCTCGGAGGTGGGCGCGCGTGACGTCGTGATGACTGCGCACGCCGGGTGGGAAGGCGAACGAGCCCGAAACAGCTCGGCGCTCGAAGATGCGCCCGACTCAATCATTACGCTCACGACGGGCGCGAGGACCGGCGACCCGAAGGGCCGTTATCTGCGCGCGCTTGGCCGTGACGTTGAGGTCGACGAGGACCGCATGCATTTCGACGAAATGACCCTGCACATGACGCTCAGCGGCCTGGGCTCGCGACAGGAGACCGGCGATAGCTTGGCGATTGAGCGACTTGTGCCCGACGTTGTGCAATACGTCACCGACAACCCCGGATGCTCACAGAATGCCGTCTGCGAAGGCGTCGACGGGAAAGCCGAACGTATCCGTAAGGCCATCAAGCTCGCCGACGAGCGGAACCTCATACGACGTGAAGCGGGTCGCGGTCGAGCATTACTGCACTACCCCACCGATGGCCAAGGCTCAGCCGATGTTGAGCGCGGTTCAACCGAGGGACTCGAAATCGACAACAGGGGCGCGAAATGACGAAATACGGGCCCCGAAATAGTGGTGTGTCCCAGTGTGTCCCAAGTGTGTCCGGACACACGCGAGTAGGTGTGTCCGAGTGTCCTATAGGGACACGGACACACTACGCACCAGTCAGACGCATGTATTTCGGCGCGGGACACGGACACACCTCGCAATCACGCTCGATCACCTATCGCCAAGCACACGACCCCGATGCGAAATGCCTCGCAGGGGTCCAGCACCCACCCGCACCCCAACCAAACCGACTCACTGCAATGTCCACGCGTATGCGCGCGAGGCAACTACAAGGAGACAAGCCAATGACCGAAACGACTTACGATCTGCTGCCCAGCCTAGGGCCCTGGAACACGTCCTATGAGCACGTCAAGGCCGCCTACCGAATCATGGCGACCGAGGCGCGCTATCGCCCCGCTGCACCCGGCGACGGCATGGGCGGCGTACTCACCCCCTCGACCACCGAGAATATCGAGACCGAGGCACACAAGTACGCCACCCAATGGGTCGCCTATGAGGAGGGCCCCGACAAGGACGCACCGATGAGCCACGTCAGCGTCGTCGGCTACCCGAACATCAAAGACACCCCGGCCCTTGTGTTCGCCATTGAAGCGGCGCGCTCGATCTGCGCAGGCGAGATGCGGCTCGCGCACCGACTGCTAGAGCTTGCCACCGACGAAACCGCGCACGCGGCGGCGAAGGGGATGCACCGATGAACGCCAACCCTGCCGACGAACGCGCCACGGTAGCTGCTGCCTTCGATGCCGCGGCCCAAGCCCTCGACCTGCACCTCGAACCATCGCCGCACGTGATCGTCGAGCGCATGACCGATCCCCGACCGCCGACCGGCTGGGCGGCGTGGCGCGTGCCAGGCACGACGCACCCCGTCGTCGTGACTCGTGCCCTGCGCGACGACGCACCCGAGGAGCTGCGCCGACGCTACGCCGTGCGTCTCCTCGCCTCGTTGACCGGCGCGTGCAGCGCGTGCGGTGCTGCTGCAAGCACTCGACCCGAGCACATTGACCCCGACACCGAGGCGGTCGTTGCCGCGCCGGTCGAGCACGAGGCCGAGTGCGTCGCCGTGTTCACCGAGGCCGACGCACAGCACTTCGACGACGAGGAGGCGCAGCGATGAGCGCACCATCCAAGCCCCGGCGCTACAACGTCTCGCCTGAGCCCCGTCTCGGCAACCCCGCGCCGAAAGAGCACGCGGCACTCATGGCGGCGCTGATCGAGAACACCGCGCCCTGCGACGGTGATCAGCGTTTCACCGACGAGCGCACCTCGGCCGAGGAGCTGCGCCCGATCTGCGGAGCGCGCGCACGGGGCACGCTCTGTCGCAACTATGCGAGCGCAGCGAGGCCCATCGCGGGCGTTTGGGCCGGACATCGGTACGGCTCGGAGGGTGTGCCGCTCCTCGGGCCGAAATCGAGCCGCGAGCCCGGCACGAAAGCGAGCCCGAACCGGTCACCGTCGGATGAACAATCAGGCAGTAGCCCCACCGAACCTAGCGCTGATCAGGCATTCCTTGAACCTACCCCCAAACCTCTCACAGAAACCATCACGAACGGGGCGAAATCGCCCCGAGATCTCACGAATTGAGGATGAGAAATGAACATCATTCATTATGGGTCGCCGTATCCCCTGATCGACGATGATGACCGCATCGCAAGCATCGCGGCCATAGCCCGAGTCGTGGAGCCTTGCCTCAATGTTTCGTGCCCTCGGCACGAGGAGGCTACTCACGGGCGGCCGTGCTTCCCCGTGCGGGCATTCTTCCCCGAGGGTTGGGTCTGCCCCGAGCGCATCGCGCTTGAGGTCGACACCCGCGGTCGCCGTGGGCTGGACCTCGCCGAGCGCAAGGCGAAGCGCGAGCGTGCAGCATGGCGCGAGCAGGTCAACGAGCGCAAGCGCATTCGCCGCAATCACGGTCGCTTCGCCGCCGTGGCCAATGCTGCAGCGCGTGCGCGTACTGAGGAGGCGAACGAGGAATGAACGCCACGAGAGGCCGCCCGCCTGCGCCTGAGCCCTGGCCGCCGCCGTATCCCACCTGGTCAGATGACGACACCGACGAGGAGACCGAATCATGAATGACCGCCGCCCACACCTCGACGCTTCGCACGCTGACATCGACCTCGCAAGCCAACAACGCGAGGCCGAACGCGCGCGAGTGCTGCGCATGAACGGGTTTACCGAGGGTGACATCACGCCCCCGCCGCCCGAACCGTCGAAGGCGACGACGACGACATCGGCACCGAAGGCGAAAGCGAAACCGACGCCCAAGCCAACGGCACCGAAGTCGAACAAGCAAGCGAGCACATCGAAGGCAAAGACTCGAACACGCGAGATTGACCGCGAAAAGGCGTGGGACTTCGCCAAATCTGTGCACGCACGACAACAAGCGATAGCGGCGAAGAAACGAGCCGCACGAAACGACGCCGCGAACACTTCACACACTCACCTGCCGAAGTCGGGCTCACTCGGCTCGATCCAATTCTGAAAGGCAAACCATGACTACTGCAACTGATACACCAATCACCGTCGTAACTCTCGACCGCGAACACGATCCCCACGACCTCAGCGCGCCCTTGGCATGTCGCGATTGCGGCATCCGCGTAGACGGGCCTCACGACCGCGCGAACGTAGAGGTACTTCAAAGCTCGGGTTTCCGAATGGAAACCATTCTTGGCAGTGTTGAACGCGAGCGGCCCTCGCCTATCGTGCACACCGCGGTCACTCGATGCGAGTCGTGCGCTGAGCGCGTATCGCTCGCCAACGAACTACTCGATCAATTCCCGAAGGTGCGTTTACGCATCGGGTCGCGTTCAATCGCCGACGCTCGCGTACTCAACGCCCTCATCGCCTTGGATGCACTCGGTGTTCGGCTGCCGAAGATCGACAGTGACCGTGAACTTGTGCTGCTGCTGAATCACATGACGAGGACCGGTTCGGCGGTGCGGTTCGACGCTCGCCTGACCGGACCGACAAGGCCCGGCGCTGCCCCCGGTTGCGAGTTCAGTGCCGCACCGTGGACGCATGTCCCCGCTGACATCCGCGGCAAGCTACGAGGTGCCACGGCGGCCTACCTCAAGGCCCGAGTGGACACACCTCGACCCATCGCACCGCCCGACGGTCACCCCCGCGGTTGCCTCTTGTGCGGCGTCAGCACGCAACTCGCGACCGCTGCGACTGCGAGCACGGTTTGGGCGCGCCTCTCAATCTCACCTGACCGAGTGGGAGGCGAACGCGGCGCGAAGCGCGTCAACGGCGTGGTGTGTCGTATCTGTGACCGCGCGATAGACAAGGCCGGTTCGGTCGGCCCGAGCGCAATGGAAGAGTCGCTAGCGGCTCACCTCGAAATTCGCGAATGGGCGTACCTCGACCGTCCTGAATTGCACGGCGTGCAATCTTGGGCGGCGACTGGTCGAACGAAACCGAACGATATTCCGTGGAGTCACCTCGGAGACCTCAAGCACGTCGCGAGCCTGATGCGGAGCCCTGCCTAATGTCGGGCTATATTCACGGGCCCGGTAAACCTCAGTACCCGCCCTTCCCCAAGGGCAACGCTTTGTCACTCTCAGCGGGCTACACCTCGCCGAGGGTGTACGGCGAACTCGCGAATCAGCTCGCCGCGGGGCTCGTAGAGGACCGGCCCGACCTCGCACCGTATCCCGAGGCCATCGCCGCGTGGGCCACCGCTGAGGCACAAGTCGCCCTGCTGCGCCGCCATCTCGACAACGTCGGCATCATCGACGCCAAGAAAAACGAGCCCCGCTATCGCCTCGCACAGCTCCTCGCCACCATGGAGCGATCCGCGGCACAGCATCGCTCAACGCTGGGCCTCGACCCCCGGAGCGAGGCTGAGCTAGCGAAAGTGCGCGCCGAGGCGTCAACCCTCGCAGTCGACCTGGGCGCGCTCATGGAGCGCGGCAAGGCCGCGCTGGCGGCACGAGAGGCCGCGGGCATACCTGCACCGCCCGACCTCGCGGCGCAAGCTCTCGCGGCCGCACAGCACGCCGCCCCGGCGTTCCGACCCATCGGCGAGGAGGACACCGACCCGACCGCCAACACTGACACTGACCCCGACGAAACGAGCGAGCAATGACCCCCGCACCTGCTGCAGCCGAAGTAATGCCAGAGGCCCTCATGGCGGCCCTTGTGCTCGACGATGGCCGCCCCTGGGGCGAAGTCGCGCACGCTTTCCAAGTGCACGACGCGAGGGCCATCCTCGACACGGACGCGAGCGCACCGCGGCTGCACCTCATCACGCGCCCTCGTGGTGGCTCGAAAACAACCGACGTAGCCGCCGTGGCGCTCGTGGCGCTACTGACCCAAGCGCCCGCGCACTCGACTTCACACGCCTACGCCCGCGATAAAGATCAAGCGCAATTGCTGATGACCGCGCTCACGGCGCTGGCCCATCGCTCGGGCCTCGCGGGCTTGCTCGATCTGCAAACGTGGGCCGTGACGGTGAAAGCGACCGGGGCGCGGCTCGTCGTGGAGACGGCCGACGCGGCATCGGCCTATGGGCACATTCCGTGGCTCGTGGTCGTCGACGAGCTAGCCCAGTGGCCGACCACGCGGGCCGCACGTACCTTGTGGGAGGCCATCGTCTCGGGGCTGCCTAAGCGCCCAGACTCGCGGCTCGTGGTCATCACGACCGCGGGCGACCCCGCGCACTGGTCGGCAAAAATACGCACGAACGCGCTCACGTCGGAGGCGTGGCGCGTCTCGGAGACGCCCGGCCCGCTGCCGTGGATCAGCGAGGCCGACCTCGACGAGCAACGGCGACTCTTGCCCGCCTCGTCGTTTGCCCGGCTGCACCTCAACGAGTGGACCGCCGCGGATGACCGGCTCGTGTCGCACGACGACCTCGCGGCGTGCGTGACGCTCGACGGCCCGCTCGACGCCGACCCCCGACACCGGTACGTGATCGGGCTCGACCTCGGGCTGAAACGCGACCGAACCGTGATGACCGTGGCCCATGCCGAGTACGACACCCCCACGGCACCACCGCGCGTCGTGCTCGACCGCATTGCCGTGCTGCAGGGCACCCCCGCGCACCCCGTGCAGCTCGCCGACGTGGAAAGCCTCGTGCTGCAGGCCGCACAGGCCTACCGCGCGACCGTGCGCGTCGATCCGTGGCAAGCGACCGGGCTCGCGCAACGGCTGCGCTCACGAGGCGTCACGATCACCGAGTGGTCATTCACCGCGGCCTCGGTCGGTCGCCTCGCGGTGAATCTGCATCTGCTGCTGCGCGAGCATCGCCTCGCCTTGCCCGACGATCCCGACCTCCTCGACGAGCTGGCGACGGTACGCCTTCGCGAGACCAACCCCGGCGTCTTTCGGCTTGATCACGACAGCGGGCACCACGATGACCGGGCCGTCGCCCTCGGGCTCGCGGCCTTGGCCCTCACCGAGAAAGCGCGAGAGGTCGGTGGCGTCACCGTGCCCAAGGGGAAAATCAGCGACTACGCCCGAGGCAATCCCTCGCGACAGCCCTCGGCCCGACAACGCGCCGAGGCGAACGTACGAGCGCGCCAAATGACCGCCAACGCGGTCGAATTGCCCAGCGGTGGACTCATCCCCACCGATCCCCTGAAACGCCGCCTACGGGGCTAGAAATGGCTGCTAGCGCGCTCGCAATCCTCGGTGGCCTCGCGGCTGCCGAGCGTGCCCAAGGCCTCGACGGCCAATCGGTCGCAACCGAGGTATTCGTCGGCGTCGTACTGTCGCTCGCGTTCGAGCGAGAGGCACATCTGTGGGCAAGGAAATACCCCGAGCTGACCGTCGTGGGCTACGGGTACAATGCTCGCCTACGGCCCGAGAACGCCCTCGCACGGGCCTTCCAAGCTGAGCGAGAGGCCCAAGGCGAGGGGTCGCCTAATCTCCTCGACTGACGCAACTATGACGAACCGACATGCGAGACTTGCAATTATGTTGCCCGACAAATCGGAATGGAAACCACTACTGCCGAACGGCAAGCGAGTGTGTCCGATCTGTCGCTCGGTCGTCAAGCCATCCAAGAATCCCGATGTGCCTTGTGTTGCTCATTGGGACAACGGTTGGTGGCGCTGGTGCCCAGGTGGCGACAAGCCGACTAGGAAAGAGCGATTGAATCGTCGCCGTAAGGGGTCTGTGCACGCTTCAAGCGGTGGCTTACCCGGCCTGGGATAGCGCTAGTGCTGATCCGCTCACAATCTCTCACAAACCGCTCACCAAAGGCACCGAACAAGAACAGACTCAACACGACAAGAACGGGCTCAATCGGCGACGATCCGCACGAAGACGGGCAAGAACGGACAAGAACGGACCGCACTGTCGCTCTCATAATCCGTCGGTCACGGGTTCAAGCCCCGTTCACCCCACTGTAGATCGGCTTGCTGATGCGGAAGTAACGCACTCAGCAAGCGTCCGGGCGCCGGAAATGCTCGCCGAGTTCAGGATTCGGGCCCCACTCCGAGGCCGCCGAGGCCGCGAACAACAGTTGATGCCAGGTGTCATCTTGAATACGAACTGGGGCCGAGCACGTAGGGTTCAGGGTTTCGGGCAACCCATTTGACGGCCAACGCTGTCAAACCGTCGATCTCGTCATACGACCCGTTGCCGGTTCGTGCGCTCTTGGCCAGGGTGCGGGCTGCTTCGAGCTCGTCGGCAGGAAGCGAATCGCGCCCAGCTAGGAGATGCACCAGGGCGTCAACGAGTGCCTTGTAGTCACCATCCCAGTTCAGACCTCCGTTGCGGTACATCTCATCGGAAACCTTGCCCGTTATGCGGACGACTTCGCCCTGCTCTGTCGCCGCGCTACCGGATCCTGGGACGAGATAATCCCAGAGAGCAGCATGCTGCTTTTTCCAGCTGCCCGCTGCCACGACAATGCGCGACTTCCCGTCATGCATCGCGCGTTTGCCTGCTCGCTCAGCTGGCACCACGCTGAACATCTCGTAAAGTTCCGTCAGCGCCGCCTCAGTCTACTCAAGCATTGCCTCGGCGAATACATCGCGGTATCGTTCGAAGTTCTCGCCGATCTGTTTCACCCGATTGCGCGACTCGCCCGTGGTCGGTGCACCGAGTCCGGTGAGAAGCCGCGCAATTGCGGCGGCCTCGACGATATTCGCGTTGACAACACGCGCGAGGGATGCCTCCAACAGCGTGCCGGGGTCCCACCCTTCACCGGAGGTCTTGGCACCCTGTTCAAGAAGCGTTAGTGCCGCTATCGCCAGGTGGTTCATGACGGCGGTCTGGAACGGTGTGTCTCCAGCGTTGTCCGGCGCATTGATGTCCGCACCGAGTGATAAGAAGTGCGGAATCTGCTGAACCTGTTTTGGTGTGTCGCTGTTCGCGCGTTCGGCAAGTCCAGTTCGCCCAAAACTATCTCGGGAGTCGACGTCGAGGCCCTGCGCCACAAGCCATTCGATCAGCTCATTGGGGCAGTCTCGAAACCCGAGCGCTGTCGCTTTGTTATAGCCGCCACGAGCATCCAGTTCGCACTTGTCAAAGACTGCGACAAGGTCTTCGAACGGAGCGGTGATCAATAACTCATCGAAATTCTTCGGAAGCGTTTTACGCTTGCGTGCCATGAAGGTAGTCCTTGTCTCGGTGGTTGGGCATCAGGGTTCTGACTAGGTCGTGTCCTGTAAGTGTTGTTGATGGTGGGCGTGTCCGCTTTTAATCG